>NZ_JAKRML010000013.1:0-143991 GCF_022346505.1 Achromobacter sp. ACRQX | reverse complement strand
ACAATGCGCGGGGCTTTTTGAGCCGGTTGTGGTGCGGGAATCGAGCCCACCGTCGAACAGGCCGCCTTCGACAAGTTCCGAAGCGCCTTCTCCGCCTACAAGCCCGTCTACTTCGCCGTCGGCACCCGCGGCCTCACCACCGCCCGCTTCCAGATCAGCGCCAAATACCGTCTGATCAGCCCGCGCGGCGGCGAAGACACCTGGCATGACGACTTCTACCTGGGCTACACCCAGACCTCGCTGTGGGATCTGGAAAGCGACTCCAAGCCCTTCATCGACACCACGTTCAATCCCAGCGTGTTCTGGATGACCGACGACATCTGGAAATCCGAGAACCAGAACTGGCGCTTCGGCATGAACACCGGCGTCGAACACGCCTCCAACGGCAAGGACGGCGAAGACTCCCGCTCCCTCAACGACGGCTACATCGAACCGCGCTTCCACTACCGCTTCGACAGCGGCAGCACCCTCACCTTCGCCCCCAAGGTCAAGGCCTACTTCGCCGTCGCCAAGGAAAACAGCGACTACGCCGACTACGCCGGCCACGTCGACTGGCAACTGCGCTGGGCCCAGGACAACGGCGCGGTCGTCTCGGCGATGTACCGCCAGGGAGATCAGAAGCGTCGCACGACGCAGCTGGATTTCGCGTGGCCGCTGCGCCGTACGTTCCTGAACTGGAACGGGTACCTGCATCTGCAGTACTTCAACGGCTACGGCGAGACGCTGCTGGGCTACAACCAGCGCAACGAAAGCCAGTTCCGCGTGGGCTTGTCGCTGATTCCGTAAACGCACAATGCGGCAAGCAAGCGTCAAATGAAATCGCCGGCCTGTCAGGCCGGCGATTTGCTTTGCGCGCACTTCAGTATGTCGCGTCCGTCAGCGGGCCGGTGTCAGACACCCAGGCAGCAGGATCGTCAAACTGTGAGACCGGCTCAGCGGGTGTCAGACACCACGATTTGAAGCCGTCGACGCAAGCCCCCCGAACGTCAGATAAGGCCGCCCGCGCGGCCGACATCTGGCAGCCCCGCAAGATCTTCCGGCCATCAACCAACCTTCAAAAGAAGGCCAAGCAAGCCACCCTCCCCGCCGACCGCACGACCTCATACGACGCAGCCCGGTGCGGCGGTGGCCTGGGTGCGCGGGGCGTGTAGATGCGCCCGAGGGAATCGGAAGGCAGTCGCCGAAGGCGACAACGACGATGACGACGGGGCAGTCCGGAGCGAAGGCTCCGGACCGCAATCGTAGCCCCGCGCACCCAGGCCACCGCCGCGCCGGGCGTCTTAAGAACTCGCACCGAAGCCGCCAAATTCAACGAAGGGATTTCCCTCACTCCCCCCGCAACTCCCACCCACTCCCGTAAACTCCGCGCAAAAGCGCAGCCAATAATCCGCGCACCAAGGGGATCCGGGGCAACTCCCCGGCAGATTCAACAAGCACCAGGCCATTCATGTTCGCCGACCTGAAGCACCTCTCGCACCACGCCGCCTGGCGCCGTCAGCTTGAAATGCTGCTGGAATCCGCCGGCGAAGGCATCTACGGCATCGACCTGCGCGGCAGATGCATCTTCATCAACAGCGCCGGCGCCGACATGCTCGGCTACACCCCCGATGAGCTCGTCGGCCGCAACATGCACTACCTCATCCACCACTCCCACGCCGACCGCACCCTCATGCCGGTCCACGACTGCCGCATCTTCAAAGCCTTCCGCGACGGCCGAGGCGAACGCGCCGACGACGAAGTGCTCTGGCGCCGCGATGGCACGTGCTTCGACGCTCAATACGCCTCGTACCCCATCCGCAACGACCAGGAAGTCGTAGGCGCCGTCGTCACCTTCTCCGACATCACCGCCCGCAAAGGCATCGAACGTGAGCTTCAAAACACCCAGGCCCTGCTAGAACGCCGCGTCGGCGAACGCACCGCTGAACTCAGCGCCGCCCACGAGTCCCTGCGCCGCCTGTCTTCCCACCTGAGCACCCTGCGCGAAGAAGAACGCGCCCACATCGCCCGCAACATCCACGACGACCTCGGCGCCTCCTTCACCGCCCTGCAACTGGATTTGAACTGGCTGCGCCGCCAGCTAAGCGCCACCCCCGCCCTGCAGACGCACCTCGACCGCATGCTCGACGTCACCCAGACCGCCATGGGCGCCACCCGCCGCATCCTCAACGACCTGCGCCCCGTCGTCCTTGACCATCTTGGCCTCTGGGCCGCCCTCGAAGCCCTGCTGCAAGACCTGCAAACCCGCAGCGGCCTCCAATGCCGTTACCTCTGCCCCCCCGACACCGAAAGCCTGCGCCTCGACCGCAACGCTGAAATCGCCATCTACCGCATCGTCCAGGAACTGCTTACCAACGTGCAGCGGCACGCCCGCGCACGCAGCGTCAGCGTCAGCGCCGCCTGGGGCGCCGACGGCCTCGTTCTCACCGTCGAAGACGACGGCGTCGGCATGCAGTTGCCCGAAGACCGCCACACCTTCGGCATCCTGGGGATGCGCGAGCGCGCCCGCGCCATCGGCGGCGACCTTGCGCTGGACAGTGCCCCCGGCGCCGGCATGCGCGCCCGCCTGCGCCTGAACCCGCTGGCCGCATGAAGGAAACCCTGCCATGCCCCTGAACCTGCTCATCGTCGACGACCACCTCATCATCCGCCGAGGCCTCGCTCGCATTCTTGAAGAAGACCCGCGCGTCGCCCTCGTGCATGAAGCCGCCGACGGCCCCGCCGCTCTGCGCGCCCTGCGCCAGGCGCATTACGACGCCATCGTCCTGGACGTCGCCCTCGGCGAACGCGACGGCCTGGACGTGTTGAAAAGCGTGCGCGCCGACCACCCCGGACTCGGCGTCGTCATGCTGTCCGTCTACCCCGAATCCCAGTTTGCGGTCCGCGCCCTGCGCGCCGGCGCGCACGCCTACCTCAACAAAGGTTGCGAACCCGAAGAACTGCTGGCCGCGCTCACCAACGCTGCGGCAGGCAAGATGTACGTCACCCCCACCGTCGCCGAACTGCTCGCCCACACCGTCCGCCAGGACAGCTCCCGCCCACCGCACGAACTTCTGTCCAACCGCGAATTCCAGGTCCTGCAACTGCTCGTTGCCGGCCGCTCCGTCTCGGCCATCGGTGAACAGCTGGCGCTGTCCGTCAACACCATCTCCACCTACCGCAGCCGCATCTTCGAAAAGCTCAACGTCCGCACCCTGGTGGAACTGGTCTCCTACGCCAACACGCACCAGTTGGGTGCGATCTGAGCGCGAACGCACTACCGCGGCGCACCGCGCGCACCACGTAGTAAGTCCCCTACACGCGTATCGTTGAACCGGCGATACCGGCTGCCGCCACGCAGCCCCATGATGGCTCCATTCCCGATCGAAGGAGCCACCATGTCCCTCTTCAACAATCCGTTCGACGCCAACAGCCGCCTTGCCTGCGGCTGCGGCCGCCACGCCTCGCAGGCCGAACACGAACGCGCCGAGCAAACCGGTCTGACGGGCGACACCGCCGCCAGTGCCGTCGAGCAGGCCGTCATGCGCGCCCTGTTCCCGCAGGATGCGCTGCGCCGGCGCTTCCTGCGCGCAGTCGGCAGCGGCACCGCCATGGCAGCCATTGCGTCGATCTTTCCGCTGGCCGCCGCCAAGGAAGCTTTCGCGCAGACCGCCGGCCCGCTGGAGAAGCAGAAACTCAAGGTCGGCTTCATCCCCATCACCTGCGCCACGCCCATCATCATGGCGCACCCCATGGGCTTCTACGGCAAGCAGGGCCTGGACGTCGAAGTCGTCAAGACCGCCGGCTGGGCGCTCATCCGCGACAAAGCCATGTCCGGCGAATACGACGCCGCGCACATGCTGTCGCCCATGCCGCTTGCCATCTCGATGGGTGTCGGCGCCAGCCGCGCTGTGCCCTGGACCATGCCCGCCGTCGAAAACATCAACGGCCAGGCCATCACGCTGTCCATGAAGCACAAGGACCGGCGCGACCCGAAGGACTGGAAGGGCTTCAAGTTCGCCGTCCCCTTCGATTACTCCATGCACAACTACCTGTTGCGCTACTACCTGGCTGAACACGGCCTGGATCCCGACACCGACGTGCAGATCCGTTCCGTGCCGCCCCCCGAAATGGTGGCCAACCTGCGCGCCGACAACATCGACGGCTTCCTGGCGCCCGATCCCGTCAACCAGCGCGCCGTGTACGACGGCGTCGGCTTCATCCACACCCTGTCCAAGGCCATCTGGGACGGCCACCCCTGCTGCGCGTTCTCCGCCAGCAAGGAGTTCGTCACCACCATGCCCAACACCTATCAGGCCCTGCTGAAAGCCATCATCGAGGCCACCGCCTACGCCCGCAATCCCGCCAACCGCAAGGAAATCGCCACCGCCATCGCCGCCCCCAACTACCTGAACCAGCCCGTCACGGTGGTCGAACAGGTGCTGACCGGCACCTACGCAGACGGCCTGGGCAAGGTGATCACCGATCCCAACCGCATCGACTTCGATCCCATGCCGTGGCAGTCGTTCGCCGTGTGGATCCTGACGCAGATGAAGCGCTGGGGCCAGGTCAAGGGTGACGTGGACTATCAGAAGATCGCCAGCGACGTCTTCCTGGCCACCGATGCCGTGCGCCTGATGCGCGAAGCCGGGCTGACCCCGCCCGCGGAAACCGGCAAGACCTTCAGCGTCATGGGCAAGCCCTTCGATCCCAGCCAGCCCGAGGCCTACCTCGCCAGCTTCAAGATCCGGAGGACCTGATGGGGTCCGTGCAACACTGGCGGGCCACGTTCCTGTCCGTCGCCCTGTTCCTGGCGTTTCTGCTGCTGTGGCACGCCGCCACCCGCCCCGATGCGGGCGAGGCGACGGTGGATCCGGCCTACGCCGCGCTGGTCGGCAATGCCGCGGCCAGCGGGTCCAAGACGCCGTTTCCCGGTCCTGCCGAGGTCGGCGCGCAGTTGTGGCAGCACCTGAAGGACCCGTTCTATGATCGCGGACCGAACGACAAGGGGATCGGAATCCAGCTGGGTTACTCCGTCGCGCGGGTGCTGACTGGCTTCGGCCTGGCCGCGCTGGTCGCGATCCCGCTGGGATTTTTGATCGGCATGTCGCGCACGGTGTACCGCGCGTTCGACCCCTTCATCCAGGTGCTCAAGCCGATCTCGCCATTGGCGTGGATGCCGCTGGCGCTCTACACCATCAAGGACGCCAACACTTCCGCCGTCTTCGTGATCTTCATCTGCTCGCTATGGCCCATGCTGGTGAACACGGCGTTCGGCGTAGGCGCCGTGCGGCAGGACTGGTTGAACGTGGCGCGCACGCTGGAAGTGTCGCGGCTGCGCACGGCGCTGCAGGTCATCCTGCCCGCCGCGGCGCCCACCATCATGACCGGCATGCGCATCTCGGTCGGCATCGCATGGCTGGTGATCGTCGCTGCCGAAATGCTGATCGGCGGCACGGGCATCGGCTACTTCGTCTGGAACGAGTGGAACAACCTGTCCATCTCCAACATCATCTGCGCGATCTTCTTCATCGGGCTGATCGGCATGCTGCTGGACAACCTGCTGGCGCGCGCCGCCCGGCTGGTGAGCTATCGGGAGTAACGCGCATGAGCCAATCTTTCCTGCAGGTCCAAGGGCTGGGCAAGCGCTATCCCGGACGCGATGGCCGTCCGCAGCCGCCCGTGTTCGAGAACATCGACTTCCAGATCGACAAGGGCCAGTTCGTCTGCGTCATCGGCCACTCTGGCTGCGGCAAGACCACCATCCTGAACGTGCTGGCCGGTATCGACGACAGCAACGAAGGCATCGTCATCATGGACGGCCGCGAGGTCGCGGGGCCGTCGCTTGAACGCGGCGTCGTGTTCCAGGCGCACGCGCTGCTGCCGTGGCTGACGGCGCTGCAGAACGTGGAATTCGGCGTGCGATCGCGCTGGCCGGCCTACAACCGCGAACAGGTCCGCGTGCACAGCCAGCGTTACCTCGACATGGTTGGCCTCGGTCACGCCGCCGGCAAGAAACCTTGCGAACTGTCTGGCGGCATGAAGCAGCGCGTCGGCATCGCCCGCGCGTTTGCCATCCAGCCCAAGATGCTGCTGCTGGACGAACCCTTTGGCGCCCTGGACGCGCTGACGCGCGGCGCCATCCAGGACGAGTTGCGCGCCATCGTCCAGGAAACCCGCCAGACCGTTTTCATGATTACGCACGACGTAGACGAAGCCATCCTGCTGTCCGACCGCATCCTGCTCATGAGCGCGGGTCCGTACGCCCGCATTGCCGAATCCGTCACCGTGGACCTGCCGCGCGACCGCACGCGCGCCAGCCTGCATCACGAACCCCGCTATTACGACATCCGCAACCATCTCGTCGACTTCCTGGTCGACAAGGCCCATCACAAGGAGTGAACCATCATGATGTCCCGCGCTGAAGTCACCGAACTCGTCGTCACCCGCAAGCTGGAAAAAAAGCTGTCATGGGGCGCCATCGCCGAAGCCGTCGGCCAGAGCAAGGAATGGACCACCGCCGCGCTGCTGGGCCAGATGACCATGACCGAGGAACAGGCGCAGGCCGCCGCCCGCGTACTGGATCTGCCTGCAGACGCCGTCGTGCAGTTGCAGGTCGTGCCCTACAAGGGCTCGCTGCCCAGCACCGTGCCCACCGACCCGCTGATCTACCGCTTCTATGAACTGATCAACGTCTATGGCACCACGTTCAAGGCGCTGATCAATGAAGAGTTTGGCGACGGCATCATGAGCGCCATCGACTTCAAGATGGATCTGTCGCGCGAAGCCGACCCCAAGGGTGACCGGGTGCAGATCGTGATGAGCGGCAAATTCCTGCCGTACAAGACGTACTGAAGCGGGCAAGGCGGGACAAGTCCCGCCTGTCGCTAGCCTTCGGCGGCCAGTTCTTCCCAGCCCAGTTCGCGGGTGCGCTCCAGCGTCACCGTGACCTGGGCCGCCGCTTCGCGCACCGCCTCGATGAGGTCCAGCCCGTTCAGCAGCCGCGACGCGACGCCCGCCATGAACACGTCGCCCGTACCATGCACCGACGGCGGAATGGCGATCTCCGGATGCGTGACCACCGTGGCGTCATCCCGCGTCACGGCCACCAGTTGCAGTGTGCCGGGCGCGGCGGCCATCGGCGCGGCGCTGGTCACGACGATCCAGGTCGGCCCGCGTGCCATGAGTTCGCGCGCCGCGGCCACCACCTCGTCCACCGACGACAGCGCCCGGCCAACCAGCAATTCCAGCTCGAAATGATTGGGCGTCATGCCCTCGGCCAACGGCACCAGCAGATCGCGGTATTGCGCGACCAGCCCTTCATTGACGTAGAGCCCGTCGTTGCGGTCACCCATGACCGGATCGATGAATACGCGCAGCTCCGGACGCGACGCGCGCACGTCCGTCAGCCATTGCGCCAGCAGGTTCGCCTGACCCGGCTGCCCCAGATACCCGCAGACCACCGCGCGCGCCACCTGGCTCACGCGCCGTTCGTTCAACCCCTGCAGCAAGCCTTCGAACCAGTCCAGCGGCACGGCCCCGCCATGCAGCGTGGGATAGTGCGGCGTGTTGCTCAGGATGACGGTGGGCAGTGCAATCGCGCGCAGCCCCGCCTTGCGGAACACCGGCATCGCGGCGTTGTTGCCGACATAGCCGTAGACGACCTGGGACTGGATCGAGACGACGTCCACCTGCGCGGTGCGGGCGGGCAGCGCTGCGCCCGGCGCGGGGGCAGCGGGAATTGCGGTCATGAGGATGGCTCCTGGGTACAGGCCGACGGCTTCAGGCCATGCGGGTAATGAAATAGATCTTCTTGACGAACTCGTCCACTTCCCAGCGGCCGGTGTAGCCCTCAGGCATGACGAAGGCCTCGCCCACCGTCAGCTCATGCACCGTGCCGTCCGGGTCCACCAGGCGTGCCGCGCCTTCGACGATGTAGCCGAACTCGATGTAGCCGGTGGTGTTGGACTGGAACGATCCGGCCGTGCTTTCCCACACGCCAGCTTCCGCCTTGCCGGCGTTGCCTTCAAACGCGGTCACGGTACGGAAGGCGGCATCGCCCGAGATCGGACGGCGCGGCTTGCCGGGCACCGGGTTCTTCATCGGGCCGGCATCGATGCGGACGAGCCGCGATTGATCGTTCTTCATGGTTATTCCTGTGTCATTCATGGATTCGATACGCCGCCCGCGCGCTCAGTGCGCCGCCACCACCAGCACTTCGGCCATCGCACGGCTGACAGTGCGCATGCGGTGCGGAAGTTCGGAGTCGAAATAGACGGAGTCGCCGGTCTCCAGGCGGAACTGGCGTTCGCCCACGTGGACTTCGATGGCGCCTTTGAGCACCAGCAGGAATTCCTCGCCCGGGTGGGGGAATACGGCCGCGGCGTCCGGAAATTCGCGCGGCGGATGGACGACGAAAGGCTCCATCGCCTTGACCTTGCGGCGGCCAGCCAGCGACTCGTAATGATATTCGCTGCCCAGGCCGCGGCGTTGCAGGGCCTCGCGGTCGGCAACCCGGACCACGCTGACCACTTCATCCTGCGCGGCGTCGTCCGCGCCCACCAGTTGCGACACGCCCACGCCATAGGCCTCTGCCAGGCGCAGGACCGTCGAGATCGAGGGCTCGCTCAGGCCCCGCTCCAGCTTCGAGAGGTAGCTCTTGGTCAATCCCGTGCGCTGCGCAAGCTGTTCCAGGGACAGGCTTTGCTGGCGGCGCAAGGTGCGTAGGCGGTGCGGCAGGTCGATCATGGGGCGGAAAGGCGCAAATACAACCGGCAAGAATGCCCCAAAAGGGCGTCGCCGTCGAGCGGCCCCGCCCCGCCCTCGTCAGCTCAGCACGTCGGCGTGCGTCCGCAGCGCCCGGCGCGCGTAATACGAGAACCCCACCTGCGACCGCTTGGGCGTCAGGATCCAGTCGTGCGCCTCGTGCCCCAGTTCGGGCGGAATCGGCTGGATCTTGCCGGCGGCCATGGCCAGCAGCTGCATGCGCGCCGCGCGCTCGAACTGCAGCGCCAGCACGCAGGCCTCTTCCACCGTCCCGGCTGCGATCAGCATGCCGTGGTGCGACAGCAGGATGGCGCGCTTGTCGCCCAGCGCCTTGGAAATGATCACGCCTTCCTCGTTGCCCACCGGCACGCCGGGCCAGTCCTTCAGAAAGGCCACGTCGCCGTAAAGCGGACAGTTGTCCATGTGCGAGACCTCCAGCGGGACCTCCAGCATCGACAGCGACGCCACGTGCAGCGGGTGCGTGTGGATGATGCAGTTGACGTCAGGACGCGCGCGGTAGATCCACGAATGGAAGCGGTTCGCCGGATTCGGCATGCCGCCGCCTTCCTGCACCACGAGGTCTTCATCGACCAGCAGCAGATTGCTGGCCGTGATCTCGTCAAAGCCCAGTCCTAAACGCTGCGTGAAGTACCGGTTGGGTTCGGGCGCGCGCGCGGTGATCTGGCCCGCCAGGCCCGAATCGTGCCCGCCGTCGAACAGGATGCGGCAGGTCAGCGCCAGCCGCTCGCGCAACGTCCATTGCGGGGTCTCGAACTGGCGCTGCATTTCCGCCTGCGCGCGCGCG
This sequence comes from Achromobacter sp. ACRQX, assembly GCF_022346505.1. Classification (NCBI taxonomy): domain Bacteria; kingdom Pseudomonadati; phylum Pseudomonadota; class Betaproteobacteria; order Burkholderiales; family Alcaligenaceae; genus Achromobacter; species Achromobacter sp. ACRQX. The sequence continues at coordinate 134,444 of NZ_JAKRML010000013.1, read as the reverse complement.
ATCAGTTCGTCTTTTCCCAAGTGCATCGTATCGGCCATCATGTCTCCGTCATGTCGTTTCGATCAACGGCGTAAATCCGGGCACTGCGCGCATGCGCGCCAGCCAGGCTGTAATGTGCGCAAAGCCGGACAGGTCATAACCGCCCTCTTCGGCCATGCTCGTGTAAGGGTACAGCGCGATATCCGCGATGGTCGGCGCCGTGCCCACCAGGTAGTCGCGGCCCGCCAGGTGAGCGTCCATCAGCGCGGCGGCCTTCATGCCGGTAACGCGCCACGCCACCATCTCCGGATCGTCTTTTTTTGCGGTCTGGCGCAGGTGGATCAAGAGGCGCGGCTGCGCGAAGGCGTGCATGTGTTGGGTCTGCTCGAAGCTCAGCCAACTCAACACCTGCGCTTGTGGCAGCCGGCCTTCGGGCAGCCAGGACGTCCCTTTTCCCAGATACCAGAGAATGGCTTGCGACTCCGCCAGCCATTGCCCCTCCGGCGTCAACAACGCGGGCACCTGCCGCCACGGATTGATGCGCGCGAACGCATCGGTTTCCAGGTCGCCCTGGACGATGTCGAACGTGCGCCGCTTGACCGGCAGGCCCATCAGCCCGCAGGCCAGCCGGATCTTCCAGGCGTTGCCCGATCGCAGCGTATCCGCCAGCTCCAGCGGCTTGCCCGCCAGCGGGTGAGTCACCCCATTGTTCATATAAGGCTCCTTTTCATATGCGCGTTGCCTAATCCATTTTGATATTGGCGCGCTTCACGATTTCGGCCCACTTGGTCTTTTCGCCGCCAATGAAGCGCTGGTACTCGTCGGGGGTTCCCGTGTACAGCTGTGTGCCCTGCGCGGCCAGCCGCTCCTTCAGCTCAGGCGACGCCAGCGTCTTCTGCAAAGCCGCATTCAACGCGGCCAACACGTCAGGCGGCGTACCCGCCGGCGCAAAGAAGGCGTTCCACGAGCTGATCTGCAGGCCCGCATCGCCAGCCTCGGTGCTGGCCGGCACAGCGGGGGCAGACGGCAACCGCTTGTCGGACGCAACGGCCAGCGCACGCAATTTGCCCGACGCCACGTGCGGCATGATGACCGGACTGGCGTCCATCACCACATCCACTTGCTCGCCGATCGCCGCGTTCACGGCCTCGCTGCCGCTCTTGAACGGCACGTGGACAATGTCGACGACCGCCGTCAGCTTCAGCAGCTCCAACCCCAGATGCGGCGAACTGGCGTTGCCCGCCGAGCCGAAATTCAGCTTGGCCGGATTGGCCTTGGCATATTTGACGAACTCGGCGAACGACGCCGCAGGCACGCCCGATCGCACGGCCAGCAGGTACGGCGATCCGGACACCATGCCCACCGGCGCAAACTTGTCCGCGTCGTAACTGAGCTTGCTGTAGATCAGCGGATTCACGACCTGCGTGCCCACCGTCCCCATGAAGATCGTGTAGCCATCGGCCGGCGCCGTGGCTGCCACCTGCGCCGCGATCACGCCACCCGCGCCGGGCCGGTTCTCGATCACGATCCCCTGCCCCAACACGTCGCCCATTCCCTTGCCCACCTGTCGGGCAACGATATCCGTGATGCCGCCGGCGCCAAACGGCACCACTAACCGGATCGGGCGGTCAGGAAACGCGGCCTGCGCGCCTCCGGACATAGCTGCTGTTGTCGCCAGTGCGGCCACCAAGCTCAAGACCTTCATGCCATTCCCCTTGTGTGCGCCGTCGCGGCGCTATGACACAAAGTGTCCTATAGATCATTGATTTTCCGCAAGAGGAATTTGATTAGGGAAATCCTGTTCAGAAAGCCGTCATCAAGCCCGGAAAGTCTCCGTTTTTCGTCGCTTACGGAGCGTTACTGTCCCTATAATTAAAACGTTACTAGGCGTTGCAAATAGCGCGAAATTTGGCCTTTATTTGACGATTTGTTGCAAAAAACAGAAATTAAACGACATGAACAAGACTTTCCGTTCGATTTGGAATCAGGCCTTGGGCGCCTGGGTGGCTGTCCCTGAAATCGCGCGTGCGCGCGGCAAGGGAGCGGCTGGTAGTGGTGCAGACCTTGGAGACGTTAACGTTAGCGCCCTGCCGCGCATCCGAGGGTTGAGTCTGGCGATCGCTGCCGCTTTCAGCGTACTGGTGGCTGTGCCCCTGTCGGCGCAGGCCGCTTGCGATCCATTTGTGGCGAATCAGACAACCAATTGCGCCGGCTTCATCACCACCGGGATTACCACCCCGGTCAATAACCTGACGGTCAACGTGCTGGCTGGGGCCCTGGTCACGCCGGGCCTGGGTCAGACTACCGCGGTCAACCTGAACGGCAATAATGTGAGGTTCAGCAATGCCGGGGAGATCGATCCCTCGGGTATCGGCCTGGTGTCCTTGTTGACCAGCGGCGTGACGATCGGCAATTCGAACAACAGCATTGTCAACATCTCCAACAGCGGGACCATGCGTGGCACCGGCGATGTTCAATCCCCGACGAGCCCGGCCGTCACGGGTGTGGCGCTGGCGGTCCGCAACGGAGCCAGTGGGACAACTACCATCACCAACACCGGCAATATTGGCTCCAAGGGGCTATTGGGCCTGACGCTGAATGACGCCGATACGCCGGTTGTCGTCGTGTATGGTGGCTCCCGGGTCTCGATGACCAACACCCTGGGCGCCACGATCACCGGCCGTGTCGCGTTTCAGGCGAACGCAACCGGCAATACCTTCACCAATGCAGGCTCCATCAACGGTAGCGTCTGGTTAGGCGCCGGCGGCGGCAATAACACCTTTGTTGCGGTGACTGGCTCATCGGTCTCGGGCCTTGGCGTTGCATCCCCAACGCCTATCCTTGGGCTCAACGTGAGTTATGCGCCGACTGGCCAGATCGACGGCGGCGGGGGCGGCAGCAATCTGCTGAAACTCGAAAACAACACCAACTCCGGCACCGCTGGTTCCGGCGCGATTTCCAGCGCCAACTACACCAATTTCAGCCGTCTTGAGGTCAATAGCGGCACCTGGACGATGATGGGCCAGGTGCTGACCGGCTCCACCTCGACCGCGCTCAATGGCGGGGCGCTCAGCATCACCAACAGCGCTGCGTTTGGTGCCGGCGCCATCAGCGCCAATGGCGGCACGCTGAAGGCTTCGCTGGACGGTTTGACGGTTGCCAACACTATCTCGCTCGGAGACAACGGCCTGACCGTTGCGGGCACAGCCGATTTGACGCTGAGCGGTCCCATCTCGGGCAGCGGTTCCTTGATCAAGTCGGACACCAGCACGCTCACGCTGAATCAGAACAGCAACGCCTATACCGGCAAGACGGAACTGCAGGGCGGCACCCTGGCGTTCTATAACCTCGCTGCCCTGGGCAGCGGCAGCATCAAGGTCTCTGGTGTTAGTACGCTGAATCCACTGGCGCAAATGGAGATCGGCAAGGACATCGAGCTTGGTTCGTCGCTGGCAGTCAACAGCAGCGACGACCTGACGCTGTCGGGTGTGATCAGCGGTTCGCAGGGCCGTCTGGTCAAACAGAACAACAACACCTTGACGATCACTGGAAGCAATACCTTCGAGGGTGGCGTTACGTTGGATGGTGGCCAGCTGTCGGTGTCGCGTGACGCCAACCTGGGCGCGGCGCAAGGCGATTTGATTTTCAATGGCGGCAAGCTGGTCGCGACCGGCACGTTTGCCAGCAACCGGGCGGTCAGCCTGCTGCAGGCAGGCCAGATCGACGTGGCGGAAGCGACGGAAGTCAGCCTGGCAGGCCCGGTCACCGGCAATGCCGCACTGGAGAAGCTGGGCACCGGCGTTCTGGTCTTGAGTGGCAACAATAGCTATGCCGGCACGAATGTGCTGGCCGGCAAGCTGGTCGGCAGCAGCGCGTCGATCCGGGGCGATCTGTACAACCAGGGCGCCGTGATCTTCAATCAGGAAGTCAACGGCACCTATAGCGGCGCGATTACCGGCACGGGCGCGATTGCCAAGATGGGCTCGTCAACCCTGACCCTGAGCGGTTCCAGCACGAACGACTGGACCATTGAAGCTGGCACCCTGCGCAGCACCTCGGATGTCTACAAGGGCAACGCGCAGATCAACAGCCAGGGCATCCTGCGTTTCGAACAGGACACGGACGGTGCCTACGCCGGCCAGGTGTTCGGCAGCGGCTTGCTGGCCAAGGCCGGCAGTGGTCTGTTGACGCTGCAAGGCGATAACAGCGGCTTTATTGGCAGCACGGATATCAAGGCCGGCACGCTGGTGGTGAACAACGCGCTGGGCGGCTCGGCCTCGGTGCTAGGCGGTAGTTTGCTGGTCAACAGCACGCTGGACGGCAATGTCGACGCCAGCAATGCGGGCCTGATTGGCGGCGGCGGCAATATCAACGGCAGCCTGACCCTAAACGGTGGTGTGCTTGCCGGCAAGCAGGGCCAGACCCTGACGGTCGGTCGAGACCTGACCCTGAGCCAGACCAGCCAGATCAACGTGGCGATGGGCGCCAACACCACGACCAACAGCCTGTTCAAGGTCGGTGGCGATCTGGCGCTGGCCGGCACCCTGAACGTGACCGATCTGGGCGGCTTCGGGGCAGGCGTTTACCGTCTGTTCGACTACACCGGCGCCCTGACCTCGAACACGCTCGCCTTGGGCTCGGTGCCCGGCGGCGTGACCACCGACGATTTGCGCATCCAGACGGCTGTGGCTGGTCAGATCAACTTGGCCAATACCTCCGGCGCGCAACTGAGCTTCTGGGATGGCGGCAATACCGCGTTGCACGACAACAAATCCATCGACGGCGGCACGGGCACGTGGCGAGCCGATGGCCAGAACTGGACCAGCATCGACGCCACAGTCAACGGCAAGTATCAGCCCAACCCGACGTTTGCCGTGTTCCAAGGCGCGGCGGGGACGGTGACAGTGGATGCATCGGCGGGCGCCATTGGCGTGACCGGCATGCAATTGGCCAGCGATGGCTATCGCATCGAGGGTGATTCGATTGCTCTGGCGGGTGCGGGCGGCGAGACCATCATCCGCGTCGGTGCGGCCGCTCCCATCTTCGTGCGCGCCGTGCCTGACGCCAATGTCATCGGCACGATCGCGGCCGAACTGACCGGCGACAGCAAACTTGCCAAGACCGATACCGGCACGCTGGTGCTGGCAGGCAACAACAGCTATACCGGCGGCACTGAAATCCGTTCCGGCGTGCTGTCCATTTCCAAGGACAGCAATCTGGGCGCGGCCGCAGGTGGCCTGACGTTCAATGGCGGCAAGCTGTTGACGACGGGCAGCTTCGTCAGCGAACGCGCCATCACCTTGTCGCAAGCGGGGCAGATCGAGGTCGCGGCGGGTACGGAGCTGGGCCTGCAGGGCGCGATCGCCGGTAATGCGCTGCTGGAGAAGTCGGGCGCGGGCATGCTGGTGCTGACCGGCAACAACAGCTATGCCGGCACGAATGTGCTGGCTGGAACGCTGGTGGGCAACACGGCTTCCATTCAGGGGGATCTGTACAACACCGGCTCGGTGGTCTTCAACCAGAGCGTGGACGGCAACTTCAGCGGCGCGGTGACGGGTACGGGCACGATGACCAAACGTGGCAGCGGTTCGCTGACCCTATCGGGCCAGAATGCGCTGGACTGGACTGTTGAAACGGGCACCTTGCTGGCCAATGCCGAGGTCTTCAAGGGCAATGCCTCGATTGCGGTCGACGGCGCGCTGCGCTTCAAGCAGGCGACCGATACGACCTACGGCGGTAAGCTCGCTGGCGCGGGCCTCTTCGCCAAAACCGGCAGCGGCATGCTGACGCTGAGCGCGGACAGCAGCGCGTTCACCGGCCTGTCTGAAGTCAAGGATGGCACCCTGGTGGTCGCCAGCAAGCTCGGCGGCTCGGCATCGGTTCTGGGTGGCCGTCTGCAAGTCGATGGCATCCTGAGTGGCAATGCCACGGGCAGCAATCTGGGCGTGGTCACCGGCACGGGCACCATCGGCGGCAACCTGACGCTGGCTGGCGGCGCGCTGGAAGGCAAACACGGCCAGACGCTCAGCGTCGGCGGCGCCTTGACCCTCAGCCAGGACAGCCAGGTCAATGTGGCGCTGGGCGGCACGTCGACGGCCACGCTGTTCAAGGTGGGCGGTGACCTGACGCTGGACGGCACGCTCAATGTCACCGACCAGGGCGGCTTTGGCGCGGGTGTCTACCGCCTCTTTGATTACGGCGGCACGCTGACCAACAACGGCCTGGCCGTGGGCAGCACGCCTGCCAGCGTGGCGGCCAGCGACCTGTATGTGCAGTCCGCCGTCAAAGGTCAGGTCAACCTGATCTCGACCGGCGGCGCGACCCTGAGCTTCTGGGACGGCGCCGACGGCAGCAAGCACGACAACGGCGTGGTCGATGGCGGCTCGGGCGTGTGGACCGCCAGCGGCCGCAACTGGACCGATGTCGACGGCGCCATCAATGGCAGCCTGCAACCGGCTCCGACCTTTGCCATCTTCCAAGGTACGGCGGGCACCGTCACGGTCAGCAATGCGGACGGCGAAGTTGCCGTGACCGGCATGCAACTGGCCAGCGACGGCTATCGCATCACGGGGGATTCGATTGCCCTGCAAGGCGCAGGCGGCGAAACCGTCATCCGCGTCGGCGCAGGCCAGATCTTTGCGCGCACTGTGAATGCCGATCCGGTTGTCACGGCGACTATCGACTCCAAGCTGACGGGCGCCAGCAAGCTGATCAAGACCGATACCGGCACGTTAGTGCTGACGGCCGACAACAGCTACACCGGCGGCACGGAAGTGCGCTCGGGCGTGCTTTCGGTGGCCAAGGACAGCAACCTGGGCAATGTGGACGGCAACCTGACCCTGAGCGGCGGCACGTTGGCCACGACGGGCAGCTTCGCCACCGATCGCAGCGTCGCGGTCACCGCGTCGAGCGGTCTCGAAGTGGCGGCCGATACGGCCTTCAACATCGCCAGCAAACTGACCGGTTCGGGCAATCTGACCAAGACGGGCGGCGGTGTCCTGAATCTGTCGGGCAATGGCAGCGCCTACTCGGGCACCGTTTCGGTACAGTCCGGCGGCTTGAACGTGGCGGCTGGCAGCGTGCTGGGCGGCGCCGTGAACGTCGCCAGCGGCTCGTGGCTGTCGGGTTCGGGCCAGGTCGGCACGACCACATTGCAGAGCGGCGCTGTGCTGACGCCGGGCGCAATCACAGGCCCCTTGAAGGTCGCCGGTGACCTGACCTTCTCGCCGGGTTCCATTTACGCCGTGTCGGCGGACCCCGCGTCGTCGCTCAGTTCGCGTGTGGATGTCACGGGCCTGGCCACGCTGGCCGGCTCCGTGGTCCACATCGGGCCGGAGGGCAACTTCGCGACCACGCGCCAGTACACCATCCTGACGGCCAACAGCGTCAACGGTAGGTTTGACACCGTATCGTCCAACTACGCCTACCTCGACCCGACGTTGAGCTACACCGACAAGAACGTCACGCTGCAACTGGAGCGCAAGCAGGTCACGCCGAATACGCCGATCCGCTTTGAAGACGCGGCCAATACGTCGAACCAGCGTTCGGTGGCCAAAGCGCTGGACAGCCTGCCCTCGGGCAGCGCGCTGCATGAGTACGTCCTGACCCTGCCCGAGGGCTTGCCGCCCGAGGTGTTCAACAGTCTGACCGGTGAGGCGCACGCCAGTGTGGTATCCAACCTGCTGGGCGGCACCTCGTCGCCGCGCACCCTGCCGATGCAGCGTCTGCGCCTGAACCTGAATGCCGGCATGAGCCCGGGCGCGCCGACCGCACAAGCCGGCGGCCCGCTGCCGGCCTCGGCCCTGCCGTCGTCGAACGCACAGCCGGCCTGGGCCGAGCTGGTGGGCAACTGGCAGACGCAGAAGGACAACGGCAACTCCGCACAAGTGCGTCAGCACACGGGCGGCGTGTTCATCGGCGCTGACCACGAAGTGGGCCACAGCGGCTGGCGTCTGGGTGGTGCTGTCGGCTACACCGACAGCAAGATCCGCGTCGATGACCGTTCCTCGCAGGCCGATGTGTCAGGCTACAGCGCCACCCTGTACGGCGGCAAGTCGTTCGCCGTCGGTGCCGGCAAGCTGAATTTCCTGGCCGGTGCTGCCTACACCTGGCATGACGTGAGCACCAAGCGTTATGCCAGCGTGGCCGGTGAGCAGGAAAAACTGATGGCCGATTACGGCGCGAATACCACCCAGCTCTTTACCGAACTGGGCTATTCGATGTCCTTGACCGACAGCACGCGTCTCGAGCCCTTCGTCGGCTTTGCCTGGAGCGATCTGCGCACGCGCGGATTCTCCGAGTCGGGCGGTTCGGCCGCCTTGAGCGGTCAGAGCAGCAGCGACAAGCAGACCAGCAGCACGCTGGGCCTGCGCACGCAGACCGACTTCAAGCTGGGCAGCGCCGAGGCGCGTCTGCACGCCATGGCCGGCTGGCGCCACGCTTTTGGCGGCCTGGCCTCAGTGAGCACCCTGGCGTTCGAAGGCAGCCAGTCCTTCACGGTGGCCGGCACGCCCATTGCCCGCAATGCCGCGCTGGCGGAGCTGGGCGCCGAAATGGCCATGTCGCGTGACACCACGCTAGCGCTGACCTACAACGGTCAGTACGGCGGCGGCAATCGTGAACATGCCGGCTCGCTGAACGTGCGCTGGCGTTATTGATGTATCAGCGGCCAAGGGCTTTGACCTTGGCCGTTTTTTTTGTGTTCAATCTACGCGAGGCCTGCCGTTTCAAGCGCAGGCACGCCGTGCCGCCCCATCCGTGAACCCCATGTTGGTGCTGCCTGCGGCGGCGTTTGCTCAGCAACAATGGGCCGGGCACCCGTGCACGGACGGTCGACGGCAAACGCCCCTCCCGCCTTGCCTGCGCATCGGCAGTTCTCTACAATAAAGAATAATTATCATTTGCAAACGCATGCGATGTCCCTTACGAAGCAGGCCCAAGTCGAGACGCTCTATGCGGACCACCACGGATGGCTGCGGGGCTGGATTCGCAAGCAAGTAGGCAATTCCTCCGAAGCCGCCGACCTGGCTCACGACGTTTTCCTCCGCTTGCTGGGCCGGCCGGCGGTGATCGAGACGCGCGAGCCGCGCGCCTATCTCAGTACGATCGCGCGCGGGCTGCTGGTGGATCACTGGCGCCGCAGCGAGCTCGAGCGTGCCTGGCTCGCGGTGCTGGCGCGCACACCCGAAGAACTGGCGCCGTCGCCCGAGAGCCGGATGCTGGTGCTGGAGGCGCTCATCAAGATCGATCAAATGCTGGATTCCCTCAAGCCGAAGGTGCGCCAGGCCTTTCTGTGGGCGCAGCTGGAGGGCATGCGCTGTCCACAGATCGCCGAACGTCTGGGCGTCTCTCTTGCCACCGCCGAACGTTATGTCGCGGCGGGCTTGCGCCAATGCTATGCCCACCGGTTTGGTGACGCGTGAGCGAGGCCGCCACGATTCCTGCCGCCGTGGTCGATGAGGCCATCGCCTGGTCGGTCAAACTGAACTTCGGTTCACCCGATCCCGACACCTGTGCCGCCTTCGAGCGCTGGCGCGGCGCGGCGCCCCTGCATGAGCGGGCCTGGTTGCGCATGCAAGCGTTGAATGCCGATTTCACTGCAGTACCGCAGGATCTGGCGCTGGACACGCTCATCGCCATGGGAACGGCGCATGACACGCGACGGCAGCAGCGCCGTGCCTTGGTCAAGGGCATGCTGCTGCTGGGCGGACTGACGGGCACGGGCTGGGCCGTGCGCGAGCACACCCCGTGGCAGCGCATGCTGGCGGACGTAAGCACCGGTGTGGGCGTGCGCGACCGCATGACACTCGAGGACGGCACTTTCCTGGCGCTGAACACCGACAGCGCCGTAGGCGTCCGGATGGAAGGCGACAAACGCGTGCTCGTACTCTATCGCGGCGAGATCTCGATCCAGACCGGCGCCGATGCGCGGTCACCCATCAAGCGGCCGTTCTTCGTGCACACGCCGTTCGGCGCAGTCCAGGCGCTGGGCACACGATTCGTAGTGCGCCTGGACGACGATTACGCCCGGGTCAGCGTGCAGCAGCACGCCGTCGCGCTGCGGCCCGCCGACGGTGGCGCCCCGGTGATCGCCGAGACAGGCCAGACCGCACGGCTGGACCGCGTGGGCGCGCGGCTGATGAGCCAGCCTGCCATGGTGGCCGATGCCTGGCTGGACGGCGCGATCGAGGGCACGGACATGCGGCTGGCGGACCTGTTGGCCGAATTGTCGCGATACCGCCATGGCCGCATCAGTTGTGCGCCTGAGGTCGCCGATCTGCGCGTGTCGGGCACCTATCATGTGAACGACACCGACCGGACGCTTGCGTTCCTGGCGCAGACATTGCCGATCCGGCTGCGCTACAGGACCCGCTACTGGGTTGCCGTCGGGCCCGCGTGAAGCCCGTCCTCACCCGGTTTTGCGGCTGCCAAGTTTTTTTTTCATGAAAAGTGAGGGGATTTGCGGTTTCGACCGGCCTACAGGGAAAGACATCTTTCAACCTGGCCTATCAAGATTTCGCAATGACCCTCGCTCGTACCCCCAGAACGTCGCGCCTGACGCCCGTCCCGACCGTGTTGTCCACCGTTCTTTCCGGCCTGCTGTGTGGCGCCGCTCTTGGCTTTATCGCCCCAGCAGTCCAAGCGCAGGCCGGTGTCGCCGCGCAAGAAGCGGAATACACCTTCGCCATCGAAGCCGGGCCGCTTGAGCAGGCGCTGAACCAGTTTGCGCGCGCCGCCGGCGTGAATGTGTCGTTCGATGCCGCGCAGGTGAGCGGGCTGCGGTCCGAGGGGCTGCAAGGACGCTGGAGCGCCGGGCGCGGTTTGAGCGCATTGCTGTCCCGTACCGGATTCGAGGGCGTCAGGCTTTCCAGCGGCGGCTATGCCGTGCGGCGCCTGCCTGGCGGCGGCGCCACCATGCTCGAACCTGTCACCGTGACGGGGCAGGAGTACCGGCTCATGACCGAAGGCACCGGGTCCTACACCACGTCGGCGGTCACCATCGGCAAGGGCGAGCAGCAGCTGCGAGATATACCGCAATCGGTCAGCGTGGTGACACGCCAGCGCCTGGACGAGCAGAACCTGACCTCGGTATATGACGCGCTGGAAAACACCACCGGCGTGACCTTGCAGCAGAGCCCGCAGGGCGGCAAATACATCTATTCCCGCGGCTTCAACAACAGCGTGATCCAGTACGACGGCGTGCCGCTGGAACGCAGCATGTATGGCCGCGCCAGCAACTACTCGGGCGGCACCGCGTTCTATGACCGCGTCGAAGTGCTGCGCGGCGCGGCCGGCCTGCTGCAGGGCTCGGGTTCCCCTGGCGGCGCGGTGAACCTGGTGCGCATGCGCCCCCTGCAGGAAGACCGCTTCATGGTCGAAACCCAGGCCGGAAGCTGGGATCGTTACGGCATGCAGTTGGACGGCAGCGCTCTGCTGAACGAAGACGGCAGCCTGCGCGGACGCGCCCTGATCGACCGCCAGGACCAGCACTCTTTCGTGGACCGGGTAAACCTGAAGAACACCACCGTCTACGCCACGGTCGAGTACGACTTCTCGCCTCGCACGCAGGTGAACCTAGGATATAGCTACGAAGACCTGCGCGGCCGTCCTTCGATCTCGGGCCTGCCGCGCTACAGCAACGGTGAAGAGGTGGGCTTCAGGCGGTCCACCAGCTTCGGCGCAAACTGGAACCGGCAGGAGACCTCGAACCAGGGTTTCTACGCCGACTTCACGCATGCGTTCAACGACGACTGGCGTTTCAAGATGACCGGCGCCTACGTGAAAGAAAGCCAGCATCTGAAGTACACCGCGTCGAGCCGGGCGGTGAATCCCGTGACGCAGATGGCGACGGTCAGCGTGGCCAGGACGGTGGCCGACATCGACACCTCGGGCGTGGATGCAAACCTGACCGGCAAGTTCCGTGCGTTCGGCCGCACGCACGAGGTGGTCGTGGGCGCCAACTACGGACACAGCAAGATCGACACCTCCTACGCGTACCTGGTCAATTACGCGACCTTCAACGCGTTCAATTTCAATCCGAACCTGCCCGAGCCCACCACGGCCGAGATACGCGCAGACACCGACGAGGCGCGCATCGGCTCCAATCGCGAACTGGGCTTCTACGGCACCACGCGCCTGCAACTTGCCGATCCCCTGAAGCTGGTGCTGGGCGGCCGATTCAGCCGATCCAACCGGGTCTGGACGACCAACACGACTGAAGCCGGCGAGCTCGTCAACGATCAGACCAAACAGGCCAACACCCACTTCACGCCGTATGCCGGCCTGATGCTGGACCTGTCGCCGCAATGGACTACCTATGTGAGCTACACCGACATCTTCCAGCCGCAGAGCGAGGTGAATGCCGCGGGAGAGTCGCTCAAGCCGATCGTTGGTGAAAGCTACGAACTGGGCTTGAAAGGTGAGTTGCTGGACGGCCGCGTCAATACCGCATTCGCGCTCTTTCGCATCAACCAGAACAACCGCGCCCAGGTGGATTTCAACACCAGCCCGACCTGCGCTGCCGGCTATTTCTGCTACACCGACGCGGGCAAGGTACGCAGCCAGGGCTTTGACGCCGAGATCAGCGGCGAGCTGACCCGGGGCTGGAACCTCTTTGCCGGCTACACCTTCAACACGACCAAGTACCTGAAGGACCAGGACAGCGAAGGCCAGGCGTTCGCGTGGTACACGCCCAAGCACATCTTCCGGCTCTGGACCACGTATCAATTGCCTGGCGACCTGAACGCCTTCACAGTGGGCGGCGGTGTCAATGTGCAGAGCGGGCAGTCGCGCCAGATCGGCGCCACCACCGTGCACGCCAGCGGCCGCGCGGTGTGGAGCGCCTACGCGAAGTACCAGATCAACCGCAATTGGGCCGCCACGGTCAACCTCAACAACATCTTCGACAAGACCTACTACAGCGCCGTCGGCAACCTGGTCAACGGCATTCATTACGGCGATCCCCGCAACGCCATGCTGACGCTGCGCGGCACGTTCTGACATGAAGCCCGGCCTGCGCCAGCGCATGAGCTGGCTGCACACCTGGTGCGGACTGGTGTGCGCCTGGCTGCTGTGTCTGATCTTCCTGGCCGGCAGCATCAGCGTATTCCGGGGGCCGATTTCGCGCTGGATGACGGCCGAACCCGTCTTGCCGCCCGCGCCGCTGGTACTGCCGCAGGAGGCCGTGCTGGCGGCGGCCTCGCGTTTTCTCGCTGACCAGGAAGCCGACGTACGCTTCTGGCGCATCGAGCTGCCCGAAGCGACGACGCAGGCAATGCGGCTGGTGTGGCGCACCAACGCCGGCGTCACGCACGAAGCCGCGATGGATCCGCGCGACGGCACCGCTTTGCCCCAGCCGTGGGGACGCAAGAGCGAAGGCGGCCGCCATTTCATGACGTTGCACTACAGCTTGCATGCCGGCACGTTCGGCTTCTGGCTGGTGGGCTGGCTGACGATCGGCATGCTGGCCGCGCTGCTGTCAGGCATCGTTGTCCATAAGCGCATCTTCAAGGACTTTTTCACCTTTCGTCCGGGGCGCGGCCAGCGCGCCTGGCTTGACGGCCACAATGCGTCGGCCGTGCTCACGCTGCCGTTCCAGCTGATGATCGCCTATACCGGACTGGCGATCTTCTACACCAGCTACATGCCTGGCCCGCTTCGTGCGGTCTATGGCGAGCAAGGGGCGGCGCGCTGGCAGGCGGAGCTTGCCGAGGGGTCGCCGCTAGCCGGGACCACGGCATTGCCCCCACGTCCTCAGCTGGACGACGGGCTGCCGGCGCGCCAGCAATTGGGCGTGCTGATGCACGCGGCGCAGACGGCGCTGGCGACCCCCGCCCGCATGATCATGGTGGAGCGCCCGGGACAGCCGCGGGAGCGCATCAGCGTGTATGGCCGGCCGGATTCTGCGGCCACGATACGCGATCTCACGAGCCCGGTCGGACGCGCTGTGTTCGACGGCGTCAGCGGCGCGTTTTCCGCCCTGCATCCAGCCGCCGGCCGGCAAGCTGGCGACGCCGCGCATGAAGTGATGGAGCGCCTGCATGTGGCCTCATATGGCGGCTGGACGATCAAGTGGCTGTACTTCGTCTGCGGACTGGCGGGCACGCTGATGATGGCGACGGGAGCGGTGCTCTACGCCGTCAAGCGGCGCAACAAGGGCCAGAGCGAATTCGGCGCCGCCACGCCAGCGTTCTACCGCATTGTCGAAGCGCTCAACGTGGCGGCGATTGCGGGAGCCGCTCTGGCCTGCATCGCGTACTTCCATGCCAACCGCCTGCTCCCGGCAGCACTGCCCGCCCGCGACACCTGGGAGATCAGGGGCTTCTTCGTGGCTTGGCTCTTGAGCCTGGCACATGCCTGCGTGCGGCCGGTGCGGCGCGCCTGGGTCGAACAGGTTGCCTGCACCGCGCTGCTGTGCCTCTTGCTGCCGGTGACCAACGTGCTGACCACCGGGCAACATGCGCTGGCCTATGCGCGTCGCGGCGACTGGCAGGCGGCATTGGTGGAGTCCACCATCGTCGTGCTTGGCGGCCTTTTCACCCTGCTGGCCTGGCGCCTGCGCGCGGGGGACTGGAACGCTCCCCGGCAGGCACGCGTGACGACCGCGCCGCGTGGCCATCGCTGGCGTGTGCTGGCCCGGGTGCTCTGCGCGGTGCTCGGCGGCTACGCGCTGGCGACCGTGAGCGCCATCGTCCTGGCTCAGCTCCTGCCGCTTGGCGGCCTCGTCAGCCCCGCGATCGGGGTGGTCGTGGCCAGCCTGCTGAGCTTTCTGATCTACACGGTGGCAGGGCTGTGGGTGTTCGCGGCGCAGAATGCGTGGCGGTGGCTGCTGACCGGCATTACCGTGCTGGCAGCGCTGGCCTGGGCGATGGGGACCGCATGAGCACCACGGTCGCAGCCCTGGCCGCGCTGGCGCTGGCCTTCGCCACCTTTGCCTGCCTGGCGCTGGCAATGGACCGGCATCACGAACAGGCAACGGGTCACGAAACCATAACGTGCGGGCTCAGATTCGGCATGCGTCTGGGCGCCGCGCTGCTGGCGCTTGCTGCGATGGCCGCCTGCCTGCAGGCCTGGGGTATCGCGGTGGCGACACTGGTCTGGCTCGGCATGCTGTCATGCGGCGCGATCCTGACCACCCTCACGCTCAGCTATGCGCCGCGGCGCCTTCGGGCTCTGGCCGCGATGGCGGCGTTGCTGGGCCTGGGCCTGGCCTGCACCTGAAACAGCCCGGCTGAACATCGGCGCTTTGCCTTATTCTTGCCCCCTATACACAATTGCCACACCGAGACAAAAGAGAAAACCTCATGCACATTCACCGGATCGCCGCATTCACCAGCCAGGGCCAAGGCGGAAATCCCGCCGGCGTCGTTCTTGCGGATCAACTCCCCTCGCCCGACGAAATGCAAAGGGTGGCGGCCGAGGTCGGCTATTCGGAAACGGTCTTCTCTTGTCCAAACGGCGATGGTTCGTGGCGCACCCGGTACTACTCGCCTGAAGCCGAAGTCGCCTTTTGCGGGCATGCGACCATCGCGCTAGGCGCGGTGCTTGGGCAGACCGTGGGGCCGGCCCGGTATCCGCTGGCCCTGGCAAACGCCCAAATCGAAGTGTCGGCTGAAATCCAGGATGGCGAATGGATAAGCGTGCTGCGCTCGCCGCCGACGCGCAGCGCACCGGCCAGCCCCGGGTTGCTAGCCGAGGCGCTCGAACTCTTCGGCTACGCAATGGACGACCTGGATCCCACGCTCGCGCCCTGCATGGCCAACGCGGGGATCGACCACTTGATTGTCCCGCTTGTTTCACGCGCCGCATTGGCGCGCATGAACTACGACCTCGACCAAGGACGGCACTTCATGCAAGCGCATCGCATCGGAACCATCGCGTTCGTGTTCAGCGAGAGCGATACCCTGTTCCACGCGCGCAACGCGTTTGCCATTGGCGGCGTGCTGGAAGACCCGGCAACCGGCGCAGCCGCCGCGGCTTTTGCCGGAATGCTGCGCGACCTGGGCCGGAAAGCCCATGGCGAAATCGTCATCCTGCAAGGCGAGGATATGGGCATGCCCTGCCGCATCGAAGTGGCGTTCACGGGGGAGCCGGGATCCCCGGTGAATGTGCGCGGCAAGTCGTCGGCAATCGGCTAGGCGCGCGGGCCGACCGGTCGCGGGACGGATAACTCCGTCACCGCGTTCAGCACGATGTTCAAGAAGGCGCTGGGGAAGCAAGCCCGTCCCGGGGCAAGACAAACAGCACCAACAACGAGCAAGCGCCGGCGCAAAGGAACGCGATATCGTACCTGCCGCTGAACGCCACCGTGGCCGCGAAAGCCGCCGGCGCCACGATGTTCACCAAACTGACCAATATCGAGGCTCCCGCAGCCGTTTCCGCGATCTGGTGGGCCGGCGAGCGGCGGGCGACCTCCGCAATCTGCACACCGTTCCAGCTTGCCGCAGAGCACCCGGCGACCAAGGCTAGAACCATGAGAGACCAGAGCGGCCATTGCGGGGTGGTAAATCCCAAGAGGATTGTCGTGCCTGCCGAGAACAGGGCGGCAATCGACAAACTTCCGGTGGCCGACCCCAAGCGGTCAGAAAGCCAACCCAACGCAATCCTGCCGACGACCCCTCCTACCTGCATCACGGCAAATACCGCTCCCGCCAGGCTCAATGAAAAGCCCAGCCGGTCCACCAGGTAAACCACCGTGAACGCGAACCAGCAGCTTTGGGATACGGCAAACAGGCTGCCCACAATCGACATCTTCAACAAGCCGCGATTGCTTCTCAGCGACGCCAACGGCACGCTGAGCATGCGTAACGAGTGCAGCGTAGGCATCATGGACGGCCGCCGCTTCTTCGCCGAGCCCTTCACATCCAGGATCCCGCTCAATCGCCAGGTCAGCGCGGTTGGCACCAAAACAATCACCGCACAGACAACGAGGGCCAGGCGCCACCCGACTAGGGCGATGACTACCGGAATACACAGCCCCGCGATCATTCCGCCCAGTGGCACACCCGCCTGCTTGACCGAGAACATGAGATTGCGCATCTCCGGCGGCGAGAATCTCTGCAGCACCTCACTTCCGGCCGGGTTCGCGGCCCCGTTGCTCATCCCCATGGCAAAGCAGGCCACCAGGGCCACGGCCATGCTCGGGTAATAGAAAAACGCCATGCTTGCCGTTCCCACAACCAGAGCCAACTGCAAGCTGCGCGTTCCTCCAATTTTCCGAAGCATGGACGAGCCGACAACGAGAATCATCAGGCCGCCTAGCGCGTTGCTCGCGGTCAGGTAGCCGATGGAACTCCCGCTCCATCCGAACTCTTCGGACATTGCAGTCGCAACGATCGGGATCAGGCGTGAAAGAAACGCGGAGACAGTCTGTAGCGTGAAAATGGCCACTACAGGCATGACCCACGCGGTAGAAGAGCTCTTCATGGCGGCAGGACTCAAAGGGGTGACGAGGGTGATCCCTCGTTGAAGCCAAGCGAAATGATACCGACTGCGGCCTGACTCGCTGCCGGCGAACTGGGCACCGCCGCCGCGGAGCCGTCTCTAGCTGGGGATTCCGACCTGCCTCTCAGATGCCGCCCTGGCCCCGCCCCCCCGCGCCCCGGCGCGCCTTGCGCCGCACGCGCCACACCAGAAAACCCGTCACGCACAACAACGCCACCACCAGCCCCGTCACCGCGACCAGCACCTGGCCGGGCCAGCCGAGGATGCGGCCGGTGTGCAGCGGGTACTGCCAGATCAGGAAGCGATCGCCGGCCGTACCGCTGTCGTATCCCGTCATGCCGCGCAGCAAGCCGGTCTGATCGTCGAGAAAGATCTGTTCATAGCGCAGGCGCAGCGCGCGCTCGCGCATGCCGTCTTCCTTGAAGGCGATGCGATAGACGCCTTTGTCCGGCAGATGGCTGGCGTACCAGGGCAGGAAGCCGAGCGCGGTTGGGGGCAGATGCTCGCGTGCGCGCGCAATCGCCGTCTGGATGCCGTACGCGGGCGGCGGTCGCGTTCCGGCATGGCGGGACAGGCTTTGGACGGGATGCGGCGTGATCGGGGAAAACAGCCTGACGGCCGGCCGGAAGATCTCGTTGCCCAGATTGAAGTACACGCCCGAGCCCGCGAGCACGATAGCCGCGGCCAGGGTCCAAAGTCCGCACGCACGGTGCAGATCAAAGTTGAGCCGCTGCCGGGAGGCGCCGCGTTTGATCTGCCACGCGGGCTTCCACTTCTGCCAGAACGTCCCCCTTCCCTGGACCCACCCCGGCAAGGTGAGCCACGCACCAATCAGCGACGCGAGCAACCAGACGAGCGCCAGGCCGCCCACCAGCCACATGCCCCATGGCGCGGGCAAAAGGAACGTGCGGTGCAGCTGGTTCATCCACCCCATGAGATGCGGCAGGTCCATGCGCCACGCGCCCCACTGGCGCTGCCCCAGCACCGCGCCAGTCGCGGGGTCGACGAACAGACGGTTGAACGCCAGTGAGGCGGACGCGCCCTCGGCCGACGGCCTGCGCGCCGCGACCGTAAGCTCGACGGCGTCGCCCGGGCGCGTATCGAGCGGCAGCAGTGCAACGCGCAGGCGCGGGTCGGCCGCTTCCACGCGCGCGATCAAGACGTCGGGCGGCAGCGCCACGCCTTGCCGTGGAGGAGTGAACAGCTGGGGGTTGAGCCAGCGGTCGAGCTCGTGCTGAAACGCCAGGACACTGCCGGTCACGGCGTTGACCAGCAGCAGCAGGAGCATGGTCAGGCCCAAATAACGATGAACCTGGACCCAGGCCTTGCGCGCCATGGCGGCTTACCAGCGGTGCGTATACGTCATGCTGAGCACTGCGCCCGCCGCAGGCAGGCGGCTGTTGTTGTTGCCGCTGCGCAGCAGTTGGCTGTAGAGCGGCAGGTATTGGCGATTGAAGAGGTTCTGCACGCTGAACGTGAACCAGTTCTGCTTGTCGAGATCGTAACGGGCCATCACGTCGACGGTCAGGTAGCTTTTCACGTCGGCGCGCGCGAATTGCGTACGGCCATCAGAGAGGCGATAGTCGCGCGCGCCGAAGTAAGTCAGCTCCGCGCGCGTGCGCCAGCGCTCGCTGGGCTGGTATTGCGCGTAGGCGGTGAGCTTCAGGGGCGGGATCCGATAGCCCGTCATGATGCGCGTATCGCTCGCGCCCGGCGCCTTCTCCTTGCCGTACATCCACGTGAACGTGCCGCCCACGGCCCAGACGTCGTCGTCGAAGTAGTGGTCCACGGTAGCTTCGACACCTTGGATGCGTTCGCGCGTCCGCGTGAGCGTGAGGCCGTTGTTGAAGGACTGCACCGCGCCAAGGTCGGAGTCGGAGCGGAACACGGCCAGCGAGGCGGCGGTGCTGGCAAAGCGTCCGCGCCAGCCGAGTTCGTAGTTGTTGGTCTTGACTGCCTGCAGCTCTGACGAGTTTATGTCGAAGCCCGCACGCGCATTGCGCAGTTGCAGGCCCACGTCAGGAAGGTCAAAACCCTGGCTGAACGAGGCGAAAAGCTCATGATTGTCGGTGGGCTGGAACATCACGCCCGCGTTGTACATGAACGCGTCGTAGCTGATGCGCCCGCCTTCCACGGTGGCGGGCCGGGCCAGGCGCGACTGCGACAGCGGCTGGAAATCATCGAACCAGGCGCTCGACCGCTCGTAACGCACGCCCGCCTCTGCCGACCACCGTTCATTGAAGCGGTGTTGAAGCTGCGTGAAGATACCGACGCTGCGCGTGGTGGTCCAGGGCAGATAGGTATTCGTGCCGATGCGCCGGAATTGCAGGCCGCCGCTCTGGTCGTAGATCTGCGGGTCGTACACGTCCAGGGGCATTTCACTGCGCTCCTGGATGAAGTCCGCCCCCCAGCTGAGCGCGGTATCGCCCGAAGCGGTCAACGGCGTGTCGATGGTAAGGCGGCCGCCAAAGATCTTGTTGTTCTGCATGACCTGGTCGACGTTGTTGCCGCGATTCACGTTGGCGCGCGAGTCCGATGGCGCGAAACGCGTGCTGCTGTCGCGGGCATAGGCCAGCGCCGAGAGGCTGCTGCCCCAAAGGTCCCGGTGGTCGTAGCTCAGACTGACCAGCGTATTCTCGACCTCGTTCTGGCGCGCGAGATCCAGGCCTCTGATGGCGCGGGCATTGGTCGAGCCAAGCGGCGTGCGGGACACGGCAGGATCGCTGGCGTAGTCCGTATCCTGCCGGGCGCGCAGGTAACTGGCGGCCAGTTGCACGCGCTGATTGGCGTCGATGCGAAAGCCGAGCTTGCCACCGATGCTGTAGGTGTTGGAGTCAAACAGATCGCCCTGGCTGGCATCCGGCGCGATGCGGTCACCATGCGCATCGTACGAGCCGCCGATGCGGCGGTACGAGAGATCCAGCTCGTAATCGACCCGGTCCTTGCTACCCGAGAAAAAGTGCTGCACCTGACCGCCCATCCCCGCTGCGCCCGGGTTCGACAGCGACATGTCCATGCCGACCTTCGTCTCGGCGATGGGCTCGCCACCCGGCTGGCGGGTGGTGATCGAAATGATGCCGCCGGTGGCGCCGCTGCCGTAGATGGCGTTGCTGCCGCGCACGACTTCGATGCGTTCGATGCGCCCCGGATCGACGTTGACCAGGTTGCGCGAGGAGTCGCGATTCGTGTTCATGGGAATGCCGTCCACGAGAATCAGCGCGTTCCGTCCACGCAGCGTCTGACCGAAATCGGTCAGGTTCCGGCTTGAATCCGACATGCCAGGCACCGCCTTGGTCAGCATCGTGGCCAGATTGGGCGAGTTGTCGCGCAAGTCGTCGAGCGTTTCGCCCTCGATCACGGTGACCGAGCGGGTGGGCGCCATCAGGTTGCTGGCAAGACGGTCGGTGCTCACCGAGACGACCGGCAGGGTTTGGACCTCGGGCGCGGCAGCGTCCGCGCGATTGGGCAAGCGCTGTATCGTGATGGCGCCGCTTGCGAGGCTGACCGCCTGCAGGTCGGAACCCGCCAAAACGCGTTGCACGGCTTCGAATGCGGTCATGCGGCCAGAGAGCGCGGGGGCCTGACGGCCAACGAGCAGCGCCGGGTCGGCGGCAATACTGCGTCCCCCCAACTGGCCGATGCGGGTAAGGCTCCCGGTCAAGGGGCCGGCGGGCAGGTTCAGGTCGATCTGGGCACCGGCTGCCGCAGCATCGGCTGCCGCAGCACCGGCTGCCGCAGCACCGGCTGCCGCAGCACCGGCTGCCGCAGCACCGGCTGCCGCAGCATCCGCCGCCTCTGCGCTGAGGGGAAAGGTCAGCGGGGCTGCGGCGCAGGCCAGCCAACCGGCGACGGCGAGAGGCCGCAGGGGCGCTGTAAATCGGTATGGCATGAAAGCTTCTCCAGGTTTCGTTTCACCCTTGTTGTGGAGCGAGAACGAAAAACCCCTCACCGATTCACGTATTTTTTTCGGGCACGTCGATCGAGATAAGCCATCCGAGCCGGCGGGTCCGCAAGCCGAGGCTCGCCGACACCGCCTGGATGGCCTGCTCAGGATCATCAAGGGCGAACACGCCGAAGACCGGAAGGCGGCGTGCCGCTGGCGCCACGCGCAGGACGCCCACGTAATACGCCTGCAATGCCTGGACCACGTCTTCGAGCGGGGCATTGTCGACGCTGAGCATGCCGGTTTGCCAGCTGGCCAGTGCCGTGGGATCGCCGGACAAGGGTTGCAGACCCCTCCGGGTCAGCCGGACGCCTTGGCTGGATTGCAGCGTGGCCTGGCTACCGTCCGCGGCGGATACGCTTACCGGGCCGTCCAGCGCCACGACCCGAACAGAGTCGCCGTGATGAGCCGCCATGACGCGCCCGCTGGCTGACCGCAGCGTGCCGTAGGAAGTGCCGATCGCCAGAGCCGACGCCGCGTGCGCGTGCACCCGCGCAATCAAGCCTCCCGCTCTGAGCGAGATTTTCCGGTGTGCACCGGAGAAATCAAGGTCCACGGCCGAGCGCGCGTCGAGCATCACGTGGCTGCCGTCGGGGAGGTCGAAGCTGCGGCGTTCGCCGGTGCCCGTGCTCAGATCGGCCAGCATCTGACTGATTGGCCGCGCACGATCCAGCGCCATCAGACCCCCACCTGCCGTGCCTGCCAACACCAGCGCGCCGCGCAGCATTTGCCGCCGGCGCTTGTGCAGGAGCGCCTTGCGCGCCGCGAGCAACTGGCCATGCGACGGCCCATTGAGTTCCTGCACGACCGTGATCGGTTGCTGCAGCACGCCCGTCACGCGGCGCCACGCCTGGGCGTGGCGGGGATCGGCATCATGCCACCGTTCAAACGCGTCGCGGTCGGCGGCCGACATGCGGCCGGCTTCCAGGCTTACCTGCCAATCGACCGCCGCCTCCAAAATCGTCGAGTCGGGCTGGCGCTCGTCATCCGTCAGGGTTCGCATGCCAGGCACTGCAGCAGCGCGCGCTTCATATAGCGCTCGACGGTGGCGAGCGACACCCCCAACGCCTGCGCAATCTCGGGATAGCGCATGCCATCGAGCCTGCTGTACAGGAATGCCGTCTTGACAGGAACCGGCAGTTGATCAAGCGCCCGATCTATGCGCTCGATCGCTTCAAGCAACAGGGCGCGCTGCTCGGCGGAGAGCGCCACGGCCTCAGGCACTGCCATCAGGGATTGCAGATAGGCGCGCTCCAGATCCTGCCGCCGCCATAGATGAAACAGCACGCGCTTGGCGATCGTGGAGAGAAACGCACGCGGTTCGCGTAGATGCGGCGCGTCACCCGACTCCGCCAACTGCACGAATGTCTCGGCCGCGACGTCTTCCGCGTCGGCACGGTTGCGCAGGCGCGCACACAAACGGCCCAAAAGCCAGGGCTGATGGTCTCGGTACAAGGACGCTAGAAGCGAACCGTGCGGGGCGGTCAGGGGCGAGGAAACGGAGGACGTCATCAGAGCAAGCGGGGATCATTCCGCGCCGGAACAGAGGAGCCCCGGCCAAATCGTAATGTAAATAAGAGCCATTCTTGATAAATCTTACCCTGAAATGGCTTCTATTTCCGGCTGGTGCGTGAGATGAAGTTGAGGTTTCTGCGCTCAGGAAGGCAGGAGGCCCGTGGCGACGAAGACATCGCAGCCGATGTCCGCCTCGGAAGGCGCCGCGTGTTGGCGATAATCTTGTGCGGGTATGGCGCTTGCGCCTCGACCCGCAGACATGCATTTCGGCTATCGCTCAGCGTATCGGGAAGAACGTGCCGGCCAAGGTTCCATTCGCGCCGCAATAAGGCGGACCCGATGCACCCGCGCCGGGCGGCTGTTCCTCCACGACCAAGGCATCGCCCTGGCGCTTCAGGTTCAGTACCCAGCCCTTCGTGTCGACGCTCTTGACCTGCAGCCGTTCGCCCTTGGCCTTGCCGGAAGCCTCCACGTTGCACGACCAGCTTCCGGTGCGCGGCTTTTCGGCGGATCCTTCATACAGGATGTCGCCATCGGGCTTCTTCCAGAGCGAGATCTCGCCCGAGATGTTGCGCCATCTGCCGGTAAAGCCCTTGCGTTCAGCCAAATCCAGCGAGGCAAGGAACGCGTCCCGGTGTTTCATGCGGGTCGCGATCTCCTCGACTGGCTTGTCTTTGTCGAACGGCTGCTCGAAGGCATCGTCGCGCACCTTGGTGAAATCGCGCTGGTCGCGCAACAGCGCTTCGGCCGTGACGGCGTCCAGGGATTTACGCGCCTCGTTGTAGCGCTTGGCGATGCTCGCATCAAGCGCCGCGAGTTGCGGATTCGCGCAGATGGCCTTTTCTGCGCCCGTGCGCGCCTTGGCGCAGTCGAACGAAGGCGAAGCCTGCGGCGCCGCCGTGGCGGTCAGGGAGAGTGCGCACAGCGCAGCGGCGCAGGCGGCGGGGAGCAAGTTTTTTGTCGGCATGGTGCCGTGGATGATAGCGAGAATTCAGGAGGCGTAGGGTCAAAATGATCCTTGCCCTGACTGGCGCGAAACGATACCTCCGCCCCCCCACGAAAGGAGCGGGATTTCAAGGCTATTTGCGCTCAGATCCTTCATCGCCCTGCCCGTCATCAATTCCCGCAAGCGGCAAACGCTCGTCGAGCCATCCCGTGATCCCGCCGCGCATCACCTTTACCAGCCGCCCCAACTGAGCTAGCCGTATCGCGCCCCGTGTCGCGCCATTGCAATGCGGACCTGCGCAGTACGTCACGAACAGCGTGTCCACGGGATAGCTCGCCAATTTCGACTCGACTAGCTTTCCGTGCGGCAGATTCACCGCGCCCGGCACATGGCCCTGCGCGAACAGCGTGGGACTACGCACGTCCAGCAGCACGAAACCGGGTGAGCCGCTGGCGAACGCGCCGGCGACATCTGAACAATCGGTCTCGAATTGCAGTTCTGCGCGAAAGTGGGCGAGCGCGGATGCGCTGTCGGCGGCGGGGATGGCGGTGACGGGGTTGGGGGTCGGCATGGTTGAACTCTGTGTGAAAGGGCCAAAGAAGCGATGCTGGAAGATCGATCCAGGAGCCTCATTCTGACGGCGGACCGCGAGCCGGATAAGTGGCGTAAATGACAATTACCGGTAACATCACGCCATGGAAAAACACCTTGTCGTCGCGCTGGCTTATGACCGGCTGTGTACTTTCGAATTCGGCTGTGTGACCGAGCTGTTTGCGCTCGAGCGTCCCGAGCTCGGCGTCGATTGGTATCGCTTCGCGGTCTGCGCAGTCGAGCCCGGCCCGCTGCGCGCGGCAGGCGGCATCACCGTGGCGGCGCCCTACTCGCTCAAGCTGATCGATCGGGCGGATACGATCGTGGTGCCTGGCTGGCGCGATGCGGACGAGTTGCCGCCTGCGCCCTTGCTGAAAAAGCTCCGGATGGCTTACCAGCGCGGCGCGCGGCTCTGTTCGATTTGTTCCGGTGTGTTCGTGCTGGCGGCGGCAGGCGTCCTTGATGAAAAGACCGTCACCACGCACTGGCGATACGCCGCCAAGCTGCAGCAGCGTTACCCAAAAGTGCGCGTTCAGCCGGACGCGCTGTATGTCGATGAAGGACAGATCATCACGTCGGCGGGCTCGGCAGCGGGTCTGGATATGTTGCTTCACCTGGTGCGCCGCGATTACGGGGGATCCGTGGCAAATCGGGTGGCGCAACGGCTCGTGGTGGCTCCGCACCGGGAAGGCGGGCAGGCGCAATTTGTGCCGCGCCCCATGCCGCACGATGAAAGCGGGCGACTGGCCAAGCTGATGGACTGGATGCGCCTGCATCCTGCTTTGCCACACACCCTGCGATCACTGGCAGAGCGTGCAGCCATGAGCCCGCGCACGTTGCAACGGCAGTTTCAAGACGCCACGGGCATGGCGCCGTATGAATGGCTGGTCCGCGAACGCGTGGCCGCGGCGCGTGACATGCTGGAGGCCAGAACGCCGTTGCCGATTGGCCGCATCGCCGAACTCGCCGGGTTCGGCTCCGAGGAGTCCATGCGCAGGCACTTCCGGCGCATCGTGATGACGAGTCCGGCCGCTTACCGCGATAAGTTCGGCAACGGCGCGTAGGCGTTTTGACGAGACCCGCTCAAGTCGTGGCAGCCGTCCGCCTCACCAGCGGATCTTATACGGATCGTCCCCCAACCCCCATACACCGTTTTTCCGTTCCAGCATGATGTGCCGGGTCTGCCACTCGTCAGGCTGATCCCTCGAAGCAAAGCCGCTTATCTGGGGATAGAACGCGGGGTCCGCTGCCCAATCCGC
Organism: Achromobacter sp. ACRQX; assembly: GCF_022346505.1. NCBI lineage: Bacteria > Pseudomonadati > Pseudomonadota > Betaproteobacteria > Burkholderiales > Alcaligenaceae > Achromobacter > Achromobacter sp. ACRQX. The sequence continues at coordinate 108,769 of NZ_JAKRML010000013.1, read as the reverse complement.
CGTGGCGCGATCCAGCCGCCATTCGAACTTCACCGCCGACACCGCGTTGGGGTTGTCGTCGAAAGGATTCTTGCCCGGCTTGGAGTAGTCCAGGATCTTGCCGACCTGCAGGCCAGGGGCGCAGAACTTCGCGGTATAGACCAGCTTGGAAGCGAGGCGGACCTCGCCATCGGTGTAGTACGCACGGCCCTTTTCGGTCAGCGCCATGTGGCTGGTGGCGTCGTCGGGATCCTCATCCGGTTTTGGAGGTGAACCATCGCCGTCAGCACTGACGCGCTTGACCGTGATGAGTCCGTGTTTGATCAGCCCCTGCACGACCTTGTCCTGTTCTTCCAGGAAGACCGTGTAGACATCGGTCGGCAAGGGCCGCACACCCACCACATTGACGCAGGCGCTGCCTGGGGCATTGGTGGGCGTTTCCATGGCGGCGACCAGGATCTTATGTATCTTGCTTTCGGTCAGGCCTGGACCCAACGGGGATTCCTTCCAGGCATAAAACCCCACGGCTGCGGCGATGGCCAGACCCAAGGCCCAGGCCTTGCGCGGAATCCGGCGGCGTTTGATCGTGCGCTGCTGCTGATTCATTCCCTTCCTTGCGGCTGGTGGACTCGCGATAATACCGCGCAGCGCAAGGGGCCTGCGAGCCCCGGGAGGCAACCTCACGCGATTGCCGGCCCAGGGCATCTGCCATCGAAGCCACAGACCCGCAAGAGTCACCGTCGTCCTGACGCTGACTCTGCGGGCGGTCCACTTCGGCCATCACGGCTCGTATTTCGAGATCTTCGTTCCCTCGAGCGAGACGCCAGCCATCAGGCCTCCGTTGTTCATCACGAAGCCAACAATCGGCTGCTTCGCTGTGTTCGTGTCGATGCGTCCGTTGGCGCCGATATTGACGATCGCCACCGTGGCATCGGCGCCGACCGTCCAGCCGCTGCTGTTGCGAAACTTGTTCAAGGCGTCATCCGTCATGAACAGCAGGACCATCGCCTTTGATTGCGCGCCCGCCTGAAAGCCGATCGACCCCGACGTAGTGCGGTAGTAGCCTACCGCCGACTGCCCTACGCGCAGCACACCTTTGCCATGCTCGGCGCCGACGATGAAGCTCCCGCTGAGCACATCCGGGAACACCAGCACGCCCCTGGCGCGAGCGACCAGCTCACGGGATGACGGCGCGGCTTCGTAAAGCTTGGATAAGGTCGCATTGGCCGCGTCGTCCAAAGCAGCCCGCGTATCGGTCTTGGGCGCAGCAGACGGTTTGGACGGCGGTGTCGTGGTACAGCCCCCAAACAGAAAGCCAGCCGCAATGATGGTGAAGAGGGCCATACCGGTCCGGCAGACTGCGGAATATTTATGAGACATGACGTACTCCTTTTGTGGTGTGTCGCACGGGAAACTGGGTAACGCATGAAAAAAAACGCCCTGCGCGTTTACGGCCCGACCTGATAGCCGCGCTGCTGCATGCAAGCGGCATAAGCCGACGAAGCGTTCGCACTCTGCTGCGCCTGGTTCGCACGATCCTGACGCCGGTCCTGTCGTTGGCGCGACCCGCCCACCACCATGCCCGCCGCGGCGGCGTCCTTCGCCTGGTTCTGCCGGTACGCCTGCTTGGTGTCGTCATCCATACGGTCATACACCTCTTCGTGCTGGCGCCCACGCGCGCCTGCGACGACAGCGCCCGCCGTGGCGCCGGCTGCTGCGCCACGGGCTCGTCCGCCAGCCGAAGGCGTGTCGGCGGCCGCCGCGCTCGACGTGTTGGCCGACTGCGCCTGGCACGCGGCGATGTCCTGCTGGGTCAATTCGGGAGTCTGGCCTTTGAGCGGCGTAACGGTCTGGGCGGCCGTCGACAGGCAGACGCCTGAGAGCACGATCGCCATGCAAGGGAAAATCGACTTGTTCATGAAAATCTCCAGGTCCGCATCGTTGGAATCGCCAGCGCTGGTGTCCCGATTGGCGGACACCAGCGCCGGCCCGCCACCCATGCATCCAAAGACGCAGAGATCGGTGTCATGCGGTGCGGGGGTGCTCGTTCGATCAGGCGTGGACGAACCGCGTGTTTCGCGGGCACATTGCGTAGCCCGATACGGATTCACACGGGAAGGGGCGGGCTGGATGAGACGTATCGCGGATATTCATTGCGGCCTCCGATGCATAGAACAACGGTCAATGAAAATACGTCTTGCGCGGCGCCAAAAGCGCGGCAAGTTCCGGAATGCGATTTGTCACTTGGGACTTGTTCTGGTCGGGCGCCAGGCGCATCGCACCATGCTTGATGCGAAATCTACCCGACGCCTGCGACCGTCTCAATCATCCCAAAGATGCTGATTCTGCGGATGAATATACTGCTGCGAAATAAAAACAGCATCATCGTTTTTACAGTGACGGAAGACGCCATGGCGGGTCCAGATCAGGTGATTTCATTCCATCCCGACAGCCCAAGCATCAATCCCATGACCAGCTGAGCAGTCGTCCTCTCTGGCGCTCGTCGCGCGAGGTTAAGTTCATTCGCTCCATGCCGTAGTACCAGAAAGAGCTCGAATCGGCGCTACGGCGCACATCGACCAATGGAGGAGTGCGACATGCCGAGGTTTCCCTTGAAGCGTCTTACCAATCAGAGAACCCCGCGCCGCCTGACGGGCTTTGTCGCCGTCCCCCTGTTGAACCTCGCGTCCAGCGCCTATATCGGGCAAACCGCCCTCGCCGGGGACTGCACCGTAAGCCCCACCTCCGTTTGCGCTGGCCCGGCTGCCGTTACGGACGTCCCGCAGGCCATCAATGCGGGGGCTCCCATCTCTGTCACCACCCAACCCGGATTCGGCCTGTCCGTATCCGTGGCAGATAACGGGATCGATCTTCAGGGTATAGGCGGGGTGTCGTTCGTCGACGACCATCAGTCGAGTATCAGCACGGCAGGCAGTTTCGGCATCTATGGCTTGAACGACGTCAGCGGCGACCTCAACATCACCTCCACCGGCGCCGTCACTGCGACGGGCCCGTCGGGCGAAGGGATTCGAGGCGACAGCTATGGTGCAAACATGCTGATCATCGCCAATGACACCCAGGGCGGGGAAAACGGCATCGGCGCCAACGGCTACGGCAGCGGGTCGGTTCGGGTTGTCTCGACGGGGACGGCCACGGGCGTGAGCAAGGCAGGCATCTACGCCAACATGGTCGGCGGTACCGATCTGACGATAGAGGCGAATCACACGCAGGGCCACGAGAATGGCATCGTCGCCATGACCGGAACCGGCGCACTGACGGTGACCTCGTCGGGCCTGGCCACCGCGTCGAACGGCACGGGCATCGGGCTTTACGGGCAAAACGGTGCTATCACGCTTACCGCAAGCGACACCTACGGTGGCAACGGCAACGGCATCTATGTGTCGAACAGCGGTACGGGCGCTGTCCGCGTCACGTCCACTGGCACGGCCACCGGGTCCATCGACGGCATCGGCGTGCAGATCGCAGGCGGCACCGATACGACCGTCACCGCGGCGGACACGGCAGGCCTGAGTGGCGCGGCCATCATCGTCAACAACAACGCCGGCACCGGCGCCGTCCAGGTCAGCTCGACCGGCACGGCGAATGGCGCCAGCGATGGCATTGCCGTCACGAACGCGACCGGCACCAGCACCACGGTCCGCGCGGTGAACAGCAATGGCGCCAGCAACATGGGAATTCTGGTCGACCATAGCGGATCCGGCGCGGTGCAGATCGACTCCACGGGCACGGCGACCGGCGGCTTCAGCGGCATCGCGGCGTTCACCTATTCCGGGGTGGACACGACTATCGACGCCGTGGATACCCACGGTGAATTCGGCATTGCGGTCTCCGGCAACGGCGGCGCCATTTCGGTCAGGTCGACCGGTACCGCCACTGGCACGACGTCGTCGGGGATCTCGGTTGCAAATGCGGGGGCCGGAGACGTTGCCGTTACCGGAAGGGTCACGAACGGCGGACTGTATGGCATTTACCTGGTGACGACCGACACGGGCGATGTCAGCATCACAAGCACGGACACCTCGACGGGCGCCGGCATGGATGGCGTGTATGCCGAAACCCGCGGCCTTGGGTCGGCGCTGGACATCACCGTCAATAACGCCCAGGGCGGACGCAGTGGCGTGTATGCCGTGAATGGCGCTGGCGCCTCGCCGACCGCCAATAGCACCAACGTCGTCGTGCTGGGACACGTGGCGGGAGGTTCCGGCGCCGCGATCTCTACAGCCTCGAATGCCGGCGGCATGAGCACCGTCGACGTCAGGCCGGCTGCCCTTGTCGAATCGACCTCCGGCATTGCTATTTCGAACAATGGCGGGAACAGCCATGTCATCGTCCGCAACGGCGCCGTCGTCAACGGCACCATCAACCTCGGCGCGGGCAACGATACGGTGGACCTGTACGGCGGGTTCTCCGGCATCACCGCGCTGGACGGCGGCGGTGGCGGCGTTGACACCCTCAACGTGTCCGATGCCGTGGACGCGACGCGCGCCGGCAGCGACATCCGCAATTGGAGCGTCTTCAACTTGGCCAGCAGTGGTCTAACCTTGACGGATGCCGGATTGGCAGTGGGCACACCCGCCGACACGACGACCGGTGTGTTCCTGCGTGACGGATCGTCGCTGACGGTTCAGCAGAGCGGTTTCGTCCTGAACGGCAATTTGTCCCTGGCTGCGGGCACGGCCCTGTTCGGACCGGCCATCAGCGGCGGCACCTCCACCATCAGCGGCACCGTCACCAACGCGGGAACCATCACGCTGGGCGGGGCCGCGCCCGGCAACGTGCTGACCATCGGCGGCAGCTACGTGGGCAGCGCCGGCGTCATCGCCTTGAACACCGTACTGGGCAACGACGCGTCGATCACCGACAAGGTGGTGGTCAGCGGCGATACGGCCGGCACCTCGGTGTTGAAGGTAACCAACGCGGGCGGCGCGGGGGCCGCAACCACGGAAGGCATCATGCTGGTGTCGGTGGGCGGCGCCTCGAACGGCGCCTTCTCGCTGGCCGGCGATTATCAAGTGAATGGCAAGCCCGCAGTCGTGGCGGGCTCGTACGCCTATCAGCTTTACCAGGGCAACGCGTCCGGCACGGAACTGGGCAACTGGTATCTGAGGTCTGAACGGACGGACGACGCACCGTCCGCGCCGGGCGTGAACCCCGCGCCGCAACCGCTGTATCAGGCCGGCGTATCGGCCTACGAGGCCTACCCACAGGCGTTGCTGGCGTTGAACGGAGTGTCAACGCTGCAGCGCCGTGTCGGGAACCGCTATTGGTCGGGCGCGGGTGGCGAGCAAGGAGCAGGCAGCGATGCCCGCGCGGGTGGCACGCAGGACGCCGGCGCTCACCTCGACGGCACCGGCGCGTGGGCACGTATCGAAGGCGGCAACCGCCGGGTCGAGCCCAGCACGTCGACCAGCGGCACCGACTTCACGCTGAACTACTCGAAGGTGCAGGCGGGCTCGGACGTTCTGTTGTCCCGCCGCGAGAATGGCGCGCTGGTGGGCGGCGGATACTTCCAATACGTACACGGCAACACGTCGACGCGCTCCGTATATGGCAATGGCGACATCGCCACCGACGGCTACGGCCTGGGCGGCACGTTGACGTGGTACGGCAACGACGGCCTCTACGTGGATGGCTTGGCGCAGGTCATGTGGTTCAACTCGGACCTGAGTTCGCGACTGGCTGGCCGCCGTCTGGTCAAAGACAACGATGGCACCGGTTACGCCCTGTCCGTCGAAAGCGGCAAGCGCATCGCGCTGAACGGCGTATGGTCGCTGACGCCGCAGGCGCAGTTGACCTATTCGGGCGTGCACTTTGATCGCTTCGACGATGCGTTCGGCGCGACGGTGCGCTCAAGCCGGGGCGGCAGCCTGCAGAGCCGGCTGGGCGTGACGTTGGACCGTGAGACGCGCGGCGGCAAGGATGGGATGGACCGCTCGCATGTCTATGGTGTCGCCAACCTGTACTACGAGTTTCTGAATGGCAGCCAGGTGGATGTGGGCGGGACGGCATTCAAGTCGCGGCCGGATCGACTTTGGGGCGGCATCGGCGCCGGCGCGTCCTACAACTGGGGCAAGGACATGTATTCGATCTATGCCGAGGGGTTGCTGAACACCAGCTTGGCGCACTCAGGCGGCAATCGCTCGTTGTCGGGGACCATGGGCTTTCGGATGCGCTGGTGAAGGCGGCGGACGAATGCCCGCTCTACTTCTTGAACATCCCTTCCGCGACCAGATCCGCTTGCCGGCCATTCACGAGCGCAGTCGCTTCCGTGATCCGGTAATCGGCCTGAAAATCGCAGAATTCCGGGGTCTTCATCGGCAACAAGGTGCTTGAACTGAACGAATCCCATGCCCGGCCATCTAGGCCTTCGTTCATCGTGTTCATGCCAAACGGACTGAACGCCAGGGTGCGCTGCGTCGTCGCGCCCTGGTCATTCTTCAATTCCACAGTCACCCGCAGATTGGCGATTTCACCCAGCTTGTCGGTGGTGACGACAAAATGCGGTTCGCAGGCCAAGGCACCGCCGTTGCCGCCGTGGTACGTCGACTTGTGCTGCAGGCGCAGCGTGGGTGCCGCTTTGCCCGCCTGTTTGCGCTGGTCCAGATCGCTTTTGCATTGGCCCAGGAACTTGGCATCGTCCTGCGGATCCGGTTGATGGTTGCGCCGCTCCTGGCGGTATTGCAGGGCCTTTTGGCAATCGGTCTTTACCGACTGGCCGTTGTAGTAGATCCAGCTCAGGAATCTTGGTGCACGGGCGGAGCCCTGCTCAATCGCCTCTTCAAACAGGGAACGCGCCCGGGCGTAATCAACTGGAACGATCTCGCCCAGGTAGTAGATTTCGCCCAGATTGACCAACGCATCCCGGTCGCTTTGCGCGGCCGCGCGCTCGAACCATGATACGGCGACGGGCGGGTCCTGATCCACGCCCCACTTGCCTTGCAAGTAGGCAAGGCCCAGCAGGTTCTGCGACTGCGGCTCGCCGGCTTCTGCCGCGCGTTGCCACCACTTGAAGGCCTCGGCGTCCTTCTTCTCGACGTGCGAGTAGCCAAAGTTGTAGAAGCTGCCAACACGGAACAGCATCTCGGGTTCTTTGTCCCGCTCTGCCCAGACGCGCGCCAACCGCAGGGTGTCCAGCTTGGTGAAGCCGATTCGCGCCATCATCGCGCGGGCATCAGAGGACGCCGACCCGACGTGACGTTCAAGGTATTCGATGACCGGCAGCCGCATTTCGACGTCCGTCTCGGCTGCGGCCTTGCCCTCGTAAACGATGTGGCGCTGGCGCTCCAGCTCTTTCATGTCGTCGATGTTGTCGATGTCGTCCTTGGCGATGTGCCCGATGTAGCGCTCAGCGATGCTGGCGTCTTTATCGACACCAATGCCGTACTCGAAGAAGTAGGCGGCGTTGGCACACCCGTATTGACCGCCCTGATGGCACGCCAGCGCGTAGTTGGCGATGGCCAATTTGACGTCGCGGCTGACGCCCACGCCGTGCTCATACATGAAACCCAGCGCCATGAGCGCTTCGGGATCGTTGTCCTTCGCGAGATCCTGAAGCGCCTTCAGCGCCCCGGCGTCTTGCTGGACGGCGCGGTCATAGAGGCGTTCGGCCTGGTGGTCTGGCCCGGCGAAGGCCGAAAAGGCGGATCCCACCAGCACCGCGGCGGCGGCGAGCTTCAAATACGTGTACATCTACTGCTTCCCTGTGAACAACGGCTGTCGCTGCGGTGCAAACGACCGGGCGATTGTATCTGCGCCATGTGGCAGCGCGGTTCCACGCAGATCGAGACGAACGCATTGATCCCGCACACCACCTGACCGCGCGATGCGTTGCGATAGACTCCCGGCTTGTTCGGCATTTGAATCAGCAGGAGTTACACGAAATGAGCAGCCTATTTCCAGGCGACATGTGGGCAGTGGGCGAAGCCCAGATCAACGGTCTGCCGGTCGTCGTTCGCTTTCGCACCGGTCTGCCGTCCGAGTCCGATCGTCAGGTCAATGAAAACCTGATCATCATCACCTGGGCGTATCAGGGCATCGAGACGGGCATGCCGAACGACGAAGACAAGCAGCGCACCAATGCGTTTGAAGAAGCCATCGAAGAGGGCTTCGAGCATTCGGACGCCGGTGTGCAGGTGGCTTGCCTGACGGGCAATCATCAGAAGGAGTGGCGGTACTACACGCCGAATGTCGAAGCGTTCCTGGATGCGTTCAACGCATGCCTTGCGGGGCATCCGGTCTATCCGGTCGAGCTGCGCATGTTCAAGGATCCGGACTGGAATGCCTTGGCGGGATTGCAGCCGAAGGGGGCGGATCAGTTGCATTGAAGGACACCCGGCGGCGGCGCCAACCGGGCGGACGGCGTCGGGACTCGCTGAGGCCGGTCAAGCGCCGCGGCACCTGCCGCGGCGCTTGAAGCCATTACCAGCGCACCTGCACGCCGACCGATCCCTGCACGCCGCTCTTGATACGGCTGTCCCCGCCATTGGCCCACAACTTGCCGACTTCACCGTACAGGCTGGTGCGCTTGGTCAATTGCACCTGGGCGCCGGTGGCCAGTTCGGTGGAGGTGGAACCGCCCTTGGCACGGATGTCGGTGGACGCGCTGGACGTCGCAAATTGCGCGACGTCCGTCGTGCCGGACGACGTATAGAGATTCACGCGACCAAACGGCTGCACCACGCTGCCGCCGACGATGAAGCTGCCTTGGACGCGCGCGCCCAGCCGCAGGGTCCACTGATCGTCCGCATCATTGTTGACCGTGGCCAGGCTCAGGTCGGTGTCGTCGAGGTTGAGCTTGTGATAGGTGAGCTGCGCCTGCGGCTCCAGCTTCCAGTCATTGCCCAGATCGAAGGACTTGCCGACTTCCAGTGACGCGAGCCAGCCATGGCCCTTGGTGCGCGCGCCGGCGCCGGTGTCGCCCGTGCGCAGGTTGTTGCGGTAGTCCGCCCCCTGAAGCACCGCGTCGGCGTAGAAGCCCGAATCGTGCTGCCAGGTGCCATAGATGCCCAGGTAGCGATTGCGCAGCTTGTTGTAGCCCGCGTACTTGCGATCCATGCCACTGGCAAAGCCGCGCACGTCCATCTCGCCCTCGAGCTGACCCACGTACAGGCCCGCATTGAAGTTGCGCTGGGCGTAAACGTCCACGCCGGCCTGGAAGCCGGTCAGGTGGCCGGTGCTTTCGGGATTGACGGTGCCCTGCTGCGAAATCGTCGGCGCAATGCGCAGCACACGGCCCCAGGCGCGATGGCCGTCGTCCACGCTGCCATCGCCCGCTCGGCGGCGCATGTCGCCCAGCATCGCCATGTCGGCCACGCGCAATTGCTCGGGCAGCGCCGACAGGAGCGGCACTTCGTCGCGATAGGCCGGCTGCTGCGGTTGTTGAGGCTGCTGCGGCTCTTGCGCCGGAGCGGCGGAGTGCAGTGCCGCCCCTTGCGCCGTCTGGATCAGGCGGTACTCGTAGGCGCCCGCATCCACATGACCGCCGGCCAGCGTGAAGCTGCCGGATTGGAGGCTGGCGCCGTTTTCGGTGCCGACGACTTCGATGCCGCTCGCGCCGGTCTGCGCACCGAGGCCGCCCGCGTTGGTGATGGCGACCTGCGTGGTGCCGCTGGCCACCGCCGCCGGGCCGCTCAGGAGCAGCTTGTCGGTGACGCTGCCGTCCGCGCCCAGCACGGTGGATACGGCCAGCGTGCCGCTGCTGCCGACGTACGGACCCGTGACCTTGAGCACCGCGCCAGGGGTGCTGCCGCTCAGACTGACGGTGCCGCTATTGGTCAGTGCGCCGACAGTCTGGCTGTAGCCCGCCGCGTCCAGCGCCGCGCCGGTGGCGACGTTGTAGGCCGATGCGCTGCTGAGCACCCCTGCCCCGCCCGCCTTCAGCGTGCCTTGGGCCACATCCGTGTTGCCGGTGTAGGTGTTGGCGGTGCTGGTCAGCGTGAGGGTGCCCGTGCCGGCTTTGGTAAGCAAGCCCGCGCCCGTGATCGCGCCCGCCCACGTCGTATTGTTGGCGCCGGTGTCCAGGACCGGGTCATTGGTGCCCGACATGTGCAGGTTGTTGGCCACCGTCATGCCGTTGGCGGTCAGGCCGAGCAGCGTGCCGTCATCCATGACCAGCGTTCCAGTGCCCAGCCCCAACGCGTGCCCCAGATCGATACGGCCTTCCTTCAACTGGACGTCACCGGTCAGGGTGCTGGCGGCATTGAGGGCCAGGGTGCCCGTGCCGGTCTTGATGAGGTCCCCACTGCCCGCCACGGATCCTGCATAGCTGGAGATCGTGCCCGCTGCCGTGTTGATGGTCAGGTTGGAGTTGCCCAGCGCGACGTTGCCCAGGCCCGTCAGGCTGCTTGCTTGCAAGGCGTATCCGTTCAGGTCCAGCGTCGCACCTGACAGCACCTCATAGGCGGTGTTCTGCACGACGGCCGACGCGGCGCCCATCTGCAGCGTGCCGGCCGCCACCAGCGTGCCGCCGGTATAGCTGTTGCTGCCCGACAGGGTGGTGGTGCCGGCGCCCTGCTTGACGAACATGCCGGCGCCGCTGATGGATCCGGCAAAGTTGCTGTCGGTAGCGTCGCCCACCTGTGTCACGCCGGCGCCCAGCTTCAGCGCGCCGCTGCCCGCAAGCCGGCCCAGCACCTGCGTACCCGTGGCGGCGGACAGGTCCAAGGTTGCGCCGCTGGCGATGTTGACGCCGCCCGCCCCGCTGAAGCTGCCGTTCGCGCCCAGCGCGAGCGTGCCGGCAGAGACCTGCGTGCCGCCCGTATGGCTGTTGACGCCGTTCAGCGTCAGCGTGCCGGCACCACTCTTGTTCAGGCTGCCAACCCCGGTGATGTTTCCATTGAGCGTCAGGGCGTTGCTGCCCTGCACCGTCAAGCCCGCATCGAGCAGGATCTGGTTGCCCAACGCCAGCGGCTGGCTCGCTTCAAGCGTGCCCGTTCCCGCGACCTGCAGCGTGCCGCTGCCCAGGGCCGTACCGCTTCCGACATTCAATCCACCCGCCTGCAGCAGCGTGCCGCCGCTGTAGTCGTTGGCATGGTTCAGGCTCAGCGTGGCCGGCCCGGACTTGATCAGACTGCCCGCACCGGAGATCGCGCCGTTGAGCGTCAGCGCATTGGTGCCCGCAACCTGCAGGGCGCCATTCAGGACGACGCCATTGTTCAACATCACGGCGGTGTTGCTGTCCAGCGTGACGCCGTCCGCAGCGATCAGCGCACCCGTGCCCAGCGCCAGATCGTTGCCCACGACAAGGGTGCCGCCATTGAGCGCGGTGCCGCCGGTATAGCTGTTGGCGCCATTCAGGACCAGGGTGCCGCTGTCGATCTTGCCCAGCGTCCCGCTGCCGGTCAGCGCGACATCCAGCGTTGCGGTCACGTTGGGATCGACCCGGAACGACGCCTCGCCCGACGCGCCGTTGACGAGGTTGAGCGCGCCCGTGGAACCGGTCAGCTGGTAGCCGTCGGACACGAACTGCATGCCGGTCAGGTTCTGCGTCCCTTGCACGGTGACCGTGCCGGGGGTGCCCTGGAACACGGCAAAGCCCTGGGTCCAGGCCCCGTTGGCAGCGCCGCTGCCGTCGGTCCAGTTGGTGGCGCTTGCCCACGTCCCGCTGCCGCCGTCGACGATTCCGTTGGGCGCGGCTTGCGCGCCGTCCCAGAACTGCACGCGGGTGCCCGGCGCGGCCACCACCGCGTTGACTTGATTACCCTGCGCAAACTGCAAGGTCAGCGCGTCCGTGCCAACCGGCGTCGTTCCGATGAGCAGACCATTGTTGGTCAACATTCCCGTGTAATTGATCAGTCGATAGAGACCGGAGCCGAAGCCGCCGATATCGCTGACGTTCAGCGTGCCGGCAAGCGTCAGGTCGCCGTTGACCTGAAGCACCGCATTCGCGTTCTGAACCGCCGCCCCCAGGGCCACGTCGAGGTTCGACCCGTTCTGCAGCGTAAGCCCCCCCATCGTCAGCGTTTGGCCGCTTGCCAGCGCCAGATGGCCGCCATTGGCCACCGTCACCTGGCCGGCAAGGCTGCCATTGCCGGCCAACGTTGCGCCGTTTTTGACCTGAACGGTCGTGCTGGCCAGAGCGCCATCCACGGTCAGGCTGCCGGCGTCCACCGTGGCCGCGCCGCTCAGGGTGTTTGCGCCCGACAGGGTCAGGTTGCCGGCGCCCGACTTGGCAAGCGCGCCGGCGCCGCTCAATTGGCCCGCGAAGACGTTGTTCAAGCCGCTGCCGCCCACGTTCAGGGTGTTGCCCGCGCCGAGCGTCAGGCTACCCGCGCCGTGCAGGCCGGTCAGGGCAGCAGAGCCACTCAGGACGGCATTGGCGCCCGCGGACAGCGACAGGCTTGCCGCGCCTTGCCCCAGCGACGCATCGCCAAAGCCGACAAGCGTTCCCTGCTGTACGTTGATCTGGCCACCGAAGGTGTTGTCGCCGCTCAGCGTCAGCGTGCCAGCGCCCGTCTTGTTCAGCGTCCCGGCGCCCTTCACTTCACCCGTCAGCGTCAGCGCATCGGCGCCCGCGACAGAAAGCTCGCCGATGACGTCGACCGTATTGCCCAGCGTGAGCAGCCGCGATGCAATCAGTTGCGACGCGCCCAGCGCGGTGAGGGATCCGGTGCCCATTGCATAGGGGTTGCTCAACGCCAGACTGCCGCCGGCGAGCGTGACCGGGCCGGTATACGTGGTGTTGAAGCTGTTCAAGGTCAGCGTGCCCGCCCCCTGCTTGACGAGGCCCGCCGTGCCGCTGACTTCGCCATTCAGCGTGAGGTCGTTGGGGCTGTCCACCGTAAGCGGCGCATTCAACGCCACGCGATTGGCAAGGGTCACGGCAGACCCGGTCGAGAGAATGCCGGGCGCTTGCGCAACCGTCAACGTCCCCGAGCCCAGTGCCGCATCATTGCCCAACACGAGCTTGCCGGCGTTCAGCAACGTGCCGCCCGAGTACGTATTTACGCCGTTCAGGGTCACGTCTGCCGCGTCGCGCTTGATGAGCATGCCCGCCCCCTGAATCCCGCCGTTCAAGGTCAGCGGACCGGCGCCGGCCACGTCGAAAAAGCCGTCGATCGAGATCTGGTTGCCCAGCGTCATTGCGTGCGTGACGGTGAGACGCGTGCCATTGGCGGCGCTGACCGCGCTGCTGCCCAACGCGCTCGCCGAGGCGAGTTGCAAGGTGCCCGCATTGAGCGCCACCGGGCCGGTGAAACTGTTCACGCCTGCCAGCGTCAGCGTCGAGGCGCCGCCCTTGAGCAGTCCGCCGCTGCCGCTGATGTTGCCGGTCAGCGACATGTCGTTGGAACCGGGCAGCGTAAGCTGGCCATCCAGGATGATGTCGTTCGCCGGCGCGACAGCCTGGTTGCTATCCAGCACCGTGCCGGCGGCAACGCGCAATTCACCCATGCCCAGCGCTGTGTCATTGCCCAGCACCAGCGTGCCACCGGTAAGCTTCGTGCCGCCCGTGTAGGCGTTGGCGCCGTTCAGCACCAACGTGCCGAAATCGAGTTTCTGCAGCGTGGCGGTCCCGTCGATAGGCAGATCCAACGTTGCAGTGACGTTGGGATCGACGCGTACGGCAAACGTTCCGGTGCTGCCATTGACAGCGTTCAGCGAAGCGCCGCCATAAGGGATCAGTTGATAGCCGTCCGTCATGAACTGCATGCCCTCGACGGTGTGGGCGCCTACCAACATCACCGTGCCAGCACTTCCCATGAACACCGCGAACTGCTGCTGCCAACCCGTATTCGTGGTGCCACTGAAGTCAGTCCAATTGGTCGACGCATGGGTCCAAACGCCAGTACCGCCTTCCACAACGCCGTTTGCAATCTGATCCACGCCATCCCAGAACTGCAGGGTGAGATTGGGCGAACTGACCACCAGGTTGACTTGGCCCGGGAATGCAGTCTGTATCGTCAAGTCGGTCGGCGACGTGTTCAGGGGCAACGTGCCGAACTCGGCGATGTTGTTGACCAGACTGCTGGCGTAGTCGAACAGGCGATAGACGCCGTTGCCCATCGCGCCGCCATCCACGACGTTCAGTTTTCCATCCAGAATCAGGTTGCCGTCGACCTTGAACAACGGAACATTGCCCGTGAACGGCGAGCCCAGCTTGACGTCGATGTTCGAATCCTGGCTGAACGTCAACTGGTTGAATGTGAGAGTCTGCCCGCTGGCGCCGGCCAGGTGCGCGTTGTTGCTGACCGTGGTCAACCCGGATATGTTTCCAGTCCCACCAAGGGTTGCGCCGGTTTCAACCGACACGCCGCCGGTGGAGGTGATGCTGCCGTCCACGAGCAGCGTCCCGCCGCTGACGATCGTTGTGCCGTCGCTGGTCCTCGTTCCGGACAGTCTGAGCGTACCGGTGCCGACCTTGTTCAGCATGCCTTGGCCCGTCACACCACCGCTGTACTCACCATAGGTTTCGTTATTGCCCACCGAAAGCGTGCTGTGTATGCCTATGTTGGTGGTCCCCGCGCCGGTAAGTCCGCCGAAGTACGAATTGCCATTGATGTTGAGCGTCGTCCCAGCCCCTACCGTCACGTTGGACGGATTGCCCAATGCGTCGGGGACCAGCGTGGTCACAATGCCCCCAGCGATCTCCAGTTCGCCAGTAAAGGTTTTGCTCCCCATTGTGATCAACTCATCAACGCCCGTCTTGACCAGCTTGCCATTGCCGGTGACAGGTCCGATCAAGAGGGTAGTGTGATCCGTCTGCAGTGTGAGTTCGCCATCGATTCGCAAAGCGTTGGACAGGGTCGCACCATTGGGGAGTAGCAAAGAGCCCTTGCCGTCCACCAGCAGTTGACCGGTGCCGAGCGATCCACCGGATCCCAATACCAACGCGCCTTGCTGAAGTGTTGTTCCGCCGGAGAAGGTGCCGTTAGCGCCGTTCAGCGTCAGCGTGCCGCTACCGGTCTTGATCAGGTTGCCCGCGCCGGAGACCTCCCCGTTCAACCGAAGGGAGTCGGCGCCGGCAACCGTCAGCGCACCGTTTAGCGCCACGGCGTTGGACAAGGTGACGCCGCCCGGCATCGCCTCGATCGTCCCCGACCCAGCAACGGTCAGGGCGTCGAAGCCCAACGCGCTGCCGTGACCCACGCGCAACGTACCGCCATTCAACGTGGTTCCGCCCGCGTAGCTGTTGGCGCCATATAGCGTCAATCGGCCGCTGCCGTTCTTGATCAGCGAACCTGCGCCATTCACCGTGCCGGCCAAGGTCAGGTCGCCTGTCGACGCCACGATCGATTGACCTTGCAGATGAACGCCGTTGTATAGCGTGACACTTCGCGTCGAATCCAGCTGGGTATTGCCCTGCAACGTGAGGTCGCCCGAGCCGATCGCCGCGTCGTTATCCACGATCAACGTGCCGGCGGACAACGCGGTGCCGCCGGTGTAGCTGTTGACGCCTCCAAGCACCAGCGTGCCGCTGCCCTGTTTGTTCAGCTGGCCGGCGCCGCTCAGTTCCACGTCCAATGCGGCGGAGACGCCGCTGCCGGTGTGAATGGCCGTGTAGCCGTCCAGACTGTTCACCAGCGTCAGCCGACTGCCCGGCCCGCCCACCAGGCGATAGCCATCCGTCTTGATATCGAGGCCCGAGACGCCGATGTTGCCGTTGACCGCTACCACCCCCGCGGGTCCGGAAAAAACGGCCGTGCCGCTATTCCAGATCTGATTGGCGGACCCATCCACCGTCGTCCAGTTGCTGGCCTGCACGTCCCACACACCCGCCCCGCCGTCGACCACGCCATTGGCCACCGTGCTGCCGCCATCCCACTGCTGCTGCGCATACGCGCCCGCCGGTAACGCCAGCACAGCGCTTACGGCGTAGGCCGCGCGGCGCGCGCGTCGAGCGGGACTGCTGCTCTTGGCAGGTCCACGAGCGATTTCACTGACGGCCTGCCACACTCCGGTGGCAGCGTTGAACACGACGCGATACAGGTGATTCATGAGGATCTCTTGGAGGGCAGGACCGCATGGACAGCGACAGGCCAAGCCGATTACTGAAAATGGAAATGCGTGGGACGTACGAGGGGCGCCGGTGTACCCCTTCCTTCACGCCGCGTGTAACAACGCCGGCACAAGTTCAGGGGTTGAGCAAACAGACGCGTTCACGGCGATTTGATCGGGTTTATTGCAATAATTTGCGACATAAACGGCAATAAACGCCCACTTTGAAAATTCTAGTAACTTTTAAATTATAGGGACGGTATGCCTTCGTAAAGCCGAATAAACCCGCCGTTTTCGGGCTTGATCGATCGTTTCAACGAAAAAGAAAGCCGGCCGAACCGTCGGAGTGCCATTCGCCGCCAAAGCGCCTCCGCTGATACAATAAGAACCATTCTCAATCTCGACTTTCTCGGGCCGGGATTTCAACGTCTCCCCTTTCTCCGCCTTCCATGACTCGCTGCCTGGCGCGGGATCACCATCATGTGCGCGCACTTTATGTGGACCACCACCGCTGGCTGGTGAACTGGCTGCGCAGAAAACTGGGCTGCGGCTTTGACGCCGCCGATATCGCGCAGGACACCTTCCATCGCCTGCTGGCAGCGCCGGAGCGCGCCCGCGGACTGCAGGAACCGCGCGCCTACCTGACGACGCTGGCGCACGGCCTGGCCGTCGACCACATCCGCCGGCGCAAGCTGGAGCGCGCCTATCTCGACGAACTCGCCCTCCTGCCTGAAGCGCAGGCGCCCTCTCCCGAAACCCGCGCGCTGCTGCTCGAGACCCTCGTGCGCATCGACCGGATGCTCGACGGCCTGAATGCCAAGGCGAAGGCCGCATTCCTGATGTCGCGGCTGGACGGCATGAGCTATCCCGACATCGCGGCGACGCTGCGCGTGTCGCTCAGTTCGGTCGAAAAATACATGGCCGCCGCCATCCGACATTGCTACGAGCTGCGCTATGGCTGATCGCGCGGTGGTGCTGGAACGCGCCATTTCCTTTGCCGTGCGCCTGAACTCCGGCCACGCCGACGCGGCCGAGCACGAGGCCTGCCGCCGCTGGCGCGAGGCCGATGCCGAGCACGAACGCGTCTGGCGCCAATTGCAGGCGATCGAGACGGATCTGCGCGCGGTGTCCGGGTCCGCTGCGGCGTCGGCCTTGCGCGCGGCGCCATCCAGAGGCCGCCGCCGCGTGCTCGCGATGCTGGCCTTGGGCACGGTAGGCGCCGGCGCAACCCTGGCATGGCGCGACGGCGCCTGGGAGCGCATGACCGCCGATTTCCGCAGCGGCATCGGTGAGCAGCGGCGCTTTGCGCTGGCCGGCGGCGCCGAATTGTGGTTGAACACCGGCAGCGCGGTGCGGACCGACCCCGGCGGGCGACGCCTGACCCTGCTGGCCGGTGAATTGCGCATGGACACCGGAACGACGGACGCGCCTTGGGAAGTGCGCACACGCCAGGCATGCTTTACCGCGACACAGGCGCGCTTCCTGCTGCGCCAGATCGAGGACGCAACGCTGCTGGACCTGCAACGCGGGAATCTGCGCATTGCACCGGTGCGCGGCCCCGACACGCTGGCCGAACCCGGCGGCCGCTATCGCGTGAGCGAGCGCGACGCACGGCGCGAACCTGCGGCGTCGTTCGACGCCGGCGGCTGGGCAGACGGCGTGCTGACGGTGCGCGGCATGCGCTTGGCGGACTTTCTGCAGGAGTTGTCCCGCTATCAACGCGGCTGGATCAGCTGTGACCCCGCCGTGGCCGACCTGCGCGTCTCGGGCGTATTCCTGCTGGATGACGTGCCGGGCGCGCTGGACACGCTGGCCCGCGCGCTGCCCACGCGGATCCAGCGTTACGGCGGCGTCTGGACCCGCGTGCTGCCCGTCTGAATGCCGTTACAAGTTTTTGGGCTCCCGCTTTACGGGTTTTGGCTTCCTCGTTCGACATAGGGAATGACACCCATCGTTTGAACCAGGATCGCCTACGTCATGTCCCGCCCTGCCCGCGTCACGCCCCCACGCTTTTTCCGTCTGCTGCCGCTGTGCGCCGCGCTGGCGCTTGCCCCCGCCGCGCATGCCCAATCCGCCCGAATGACGGTCGAACAGGCCGCCGCGCCGCTCGAGTCCGCGTTGAACCAGTACGCCGCCTCGCAGCGCGTCACGCTGTCGTTCGATCCCGCCTTCACGGCGGGCCGCCAGGCGCCCGCGTTGCGCGGAAACTATGCCGCGGGAGAAGGCTTTGCGGCGTTGCTCGCCGGCAGCGGCCTGATCGCGGAACAGACCGGCGAACGCCATTTCGTCATCCGCCCGGCCGCCCCGTCAGTCAGCACACTGGCGCCGGTGACGGTGACGGGCGAATCGGCCGCCGAGCGCTATAACCCGCCCACGACCGTGGGTTCAAAAACGCCACTCACGCAGCGCCAGATTCCGCAGTCGATCAGCGTGGTCACCCAGGAACGCATGCGGCAGCAGGCCATGCAGACCCTGGACGACGCGATGCGCAACACGGCAGGCGTCACGGTGGAACGGCGCGACAACAGCCGCTCGATCTTCCATTCGCGCGGCTTTGACATGACGTCGTACCAGGTCGACGGCATTCCCACGCAGTACGACTGGCGCATGTTGTCGTCCACCGATCTGGCCATCTACGATCGCGTCGAAGTCCTGAAAGGACCGGCCGGGCTGTACAACGGCGCGGGCGGACTGGGCGGTGCGATCAACCTGGTGCACAAGCGCCCGCAAAAGGACTTCGGCTTCGAAGGCAGCGTCTCGGCGGGGTCGTGGGACAACTACCGATCGCAGGTCGACCTGACCGGCGGCCTGAATGAAGACGGCTCGCTGCGCGGGCGGCTGGTGGGCGTGTACCAGGACCGCCGCTTCTTCTATGACAAGACCAACGAGCAGCATTCCGTGCTGTATGGCGCGCTGGCCTATGATTTCACGCCGCGCACCACGCTGACGGTGGGCGGCGGGCGACAGGAGCGCGACATCCATGCGTCGATGTGGTCGCTTCCAGCCACCATGACCGCCGTCCCCGGCGGTCAGCCCCATTTTTCCCTGGCCGACATCAAGCGCTCGACCTTCATCGGCGCCGACTGGAACCGCGACCAGTTCACATCCACCGAAGCGTTCGCCGATGTGGAGCACCGTCTGGACAACGGCTGGACGGCGAAGCTGTCCGGCCGCTATGCAGAGAACAAGCTCGATCGTGAGCAGGCGTATGGATGGGGCCCGGCCAACACGTCGAACAACCTGATCCAGCTGCTGTCGGCCAAGGGTCCCACACGCCAGACGCAGACGTCCTACGATGCCTACGCCGACGGCCCGTTCCAGTTGTTTGGCCGCCAGCACAACCTGACGCTGGGCGCCAACTACACCGACTCGCGCTTTGACAATGAATGGAACTACCCGACGCCGAACTGGGCGCCGCTGATCGACATCACAAACCCGCGCTCGGACTTCGACCGCCTGGACTACGCCTTCAACAACGGCAATCACGCGCGCACCAGGCAATGGGGCTTGTACAGCAACCTGCGCCTGCGGCTGGCCGATCCGCTCACGTTGGTGGCTGGCGGCCGCTTCAGTTGGTGGGACCTGAACTCCACCCAGCGCACCCTGGCCGGCGAAAAGTCGCAGGACGCCAAGTTCGACGGTAAGTTCACGCCCAACGTGGGGTTGATCTACGACCTGAACGACACGTATTCGGTCTACACCAGCTACTCCGAGATCTTCCTGCCGCAGAATGGCTTCACCACGGCGGACGGCAGCATGCTCAAGCCGCTGGAAGGCAAGCAGATCGAGGCCGGCATCAAGGGCGAATACCTGGACGGCGCGCTCAATGCCTCGTTTGCGGTCTTTGAGATCCGCGATGAGAACCGCGCCACGCTCTCGCCGGATTCCACCACCGTCTATACGGCCAACGGCAAGACCCGCAACCGCGGCTTCGAGCTGCAGGTCAACGGCGAGGTCCAGCCTGGCTGGAACATCTATGCCGGCTACACGTGGCTGCAGACGCGGGTGGATCAAAGCGCTTCGTACGACTCCAACGTGACTGCGGTGGCGCCGCGCCACCTGCTGCGGGTCTGGACCGATTACCGGCTGCCCGGCGATGCGAATCGCTGGACCATCGGCGGCGGCGTCAACGTGCAGAGCGGCACCTATGTGGCCTTTCCGCAGTACAACGGCGCACGCCTGCAGCAAGGCGGCTACGCGACGGTGGACATGAAGATCGGCTACGAGATCAACCGCCACGTGGATCTGGCGCTCAACGTCACCAACCTGTTCGACCGCAAGTACTACGCGACCATCAGCTCGCCGCGTTCGCAGAACATCTTTGGCGAACCGCAGGCCTTCCTGCTGACGCTGCGCGCCAAATACTGAGCGCACCATGGCGAGCGCTGCGCGCCCATTCTGGGTCCGCTTGCACCGGTGGGCGGGGCTGGCCACGGCCCTGTTCCTGTGCGTGGCCGGCCTGACGGGCAGCATCCTGGCATTCAAGGAAGACCTGGATGCCTGGCTGAACCCGCATCTGTTCCTCGCTCCTGCAGAGGGACGCGTCCCGCTGGATCCCTTTGTACTGCGCGACGCCGTTGCCGCGCAGTTGCCGTGGGCCAGTGTTCAACAGGTGCCGCTGCGGCGCGAATCGGACCGGGCCGTGGTGTTCCGGCTGGCGCCGCGGATGGATGCCGCCACCGGCCGCGCGCTGCCGCTGCCTGCCACGCATGCATTCGCCGATCCGTACAGCGGCAAAGTGTTGGGCTGGCGTAATGAGGGCACGGTATCGCTCGCGCGTGAGAACCTGCTGCCCTTCATCTACCGCCTGCACCTGGATCTGACGTTGCCCGGCATCTGGGGCCGGCTGCTGTATGGCGTGATCGCCCTCATCTGGACGCTGGACTGCTTCGTCGGCTTCTACCTGACCCTGCCCGCCAACGGAGCCAGACGCAACGGATTCTGGCGCGCGTGGCGGCCAGCCTGGCTGATCAAGCAAGGCGCCTCGGCGACGCGATACACGCTGGACCTGCACCGCGCGTTCAGTCTCTGGTTGTGGGCAATGCTGCTGATATACGCGTGGTCCAGCGTCATGTTCAACCTGCGGGCTCAGGTCTACCAGCCGGTCATGTCGATCATCATGCCCTTCGACACGTCCTGGCGCGGCGCCGCCGTCCTGCCGCGGCCCCTCGACTCACCGGCCCTGAACGGTCCCAACGCCCTGCAGGCCGCACGCCGTGCAATGGATGAACTGGCGCGAGAGCGCGGCTTTACGGTGGACAGCGAAGAATCTTTGATGCTGGACCGGCGGCGTGGCGTGTACGCGTACCTGGTCCACAGCGATGCCGACCTGCGCCGCCACGTGGGCAACACCGCCATCCTGATCGACGCCAACACGGGCGACCGACGTGGCATGTATCTCCCCACGCGGGGCGCGTGGGGAGACACGTTCAGTAATTGGCTGGGTGCGCTGCACATGGCGCACGTGTTCGGATTGCCCTATCGGATCTTTGCGTGCGTGCTCGGGCTGGTCGTGGTCATGCTGTCCGTAACCGGCGTCCTGATCTGGCGGCGCAAGCAGCGGGGCCGGTCCCATGCGGCATCCCGCCGGCCTGGCTGACGCGTCGCTCCACGACATCAGGGCGCGGCCGGTTTGATGTTCTGGTTATGCCGGAAGAGGTTGTGCGGATCGTAGCGGGTCTTCACCTGCACCAGCCGGTCGAAGTTCTCGCCATAGGCCGCTCCCACCCGTGCGGTTTCGTCCTGCGTCAGGAAGTTCACATACACGCCGCCTTGCGACCAGGGCTCAGTCGCCTTGAAGATGTCCCGCGCCCAGGCGATGCACCGCGCATCATCCTGTGGATCGTCCCAACGTCCGTGCACGTTCATGGCGAATTGCGCTGCCCGGTGCGGATACGCGGTGGCTGACACCGGCACCTGCATCGCCACGCCGGCAATGTGGCCAAAGAAGATCTCGCATTGCGGCGACGGCACGTTCTGTACCGCCGACACGACGGCGTCGATCAGGCCGTCTTCCAGCTCCCCGATGTTGTGAGACTTCCAGTAGTTGCGCGCGCCGGGCGTCAGCAATGGATCGAACGCCTTCTGCCAGGCCGCGTAAGGCATCGGCCCAAGGTGTTCGCCGTAGGGTTCGCCCAGACCACGCACCACTTGCAGGACATCCGGCCCCTTGTCCACGCCGCCCGTGTAGCACGACGCAAAGGCGATGATGGGCTTGCCGTGCACGGATGCCGGCAGGAACGGCAGCGGCGGCGCCTGGCGCAGCACCGCCCAAACGGTCAGCTCCTGAGGCATGGACGGCAACGCATCGCGGTATCGCGCCAGCGCGTCGCGCGCCTGTTCGAGCGGGATCACCACCAGTCCGCCGTAGACCTCCGGCCCCACCGGATGAAGCTGAAACTCGAACATCGTAACCACGCCAAAATTACCGCCGCCGCCGCGAAGCGCCCAGAACAGGTCCGGGTTTTCCGAGTCGCTGGCGTGCAGCAATTGGCCGTCGGCCGTGACGACGTCGGCAGACACCAGATTGTCGACGGTCATGCCGAACCGGCGCGTCAGCCACCCGAAACCGCCTCCCAACGTCAAGCCGGCTACGCCGGTCGTAGAGTTGATGCCCAGGGGAACGGCGAGGCCGAATGCCTGCGCTTCGTGATCGAGGTCGGACAAGGTGGCGCCGGGTTCCACGAAGGCCCGAGCACGCACGGGGTCGATGCGTACCGATTTCATGGGTGACAGATCGATCATCATGCCGTCATCGCAGACGGCGGTGCCCGCGATGTTGTGGCCGCCGCCGCGCACGGAAACCACCAACTGATTCTCTCGCGCGTAATCCACGGCGCGGCGCACGTCGGCGGGGCCCGCGCATCGCGCAATGACGGCGGGCCGCCGGTCCACCGTGGCGTTCCAGATCTTGCGGGCATCGTCGTAGCCGGCATCGCCGGCGGACAGGATCTGGCCCCGGACCGCGGCGCGCAGATCTTCCAAGGTGCTGCTGGACAGTTTGTTCATCACACATCTCCTCGAAGGCGATGCATTTACAAACAGCGTCTAAAGCAAGCCGTCTATCTGCTGGGGCGCGACATGGGAGTTGCCTCCTTGAAAAAGGGGCCATGACCCTGTGCACATGAATGCCCGGCGAACGCCGCGCGGGGGGAAGGCGGCAGACGCCCTGTGCCGTGCGCCGGAGCGTGCGTGATGGGGAAAAGTATAGGCCTTTGCCCGCGCGGACAGGAGTCCTACGAATCGTTTTTCAGAACCCCGCGCACGTTCATGACGGCCAATCCCAGTTGCAGTGCAATAAGCGCCCACGCGTCATCGTGCAGTCCCCACGCCACCCACAGCACGTTGCTGGCGAGAAAGACCCAGAAGCCCGCGTGGCGGCGCCCGGCGCTACGCGACGCGACCAGCCAGGCGGCGGCTAGCGACGCCGCCATGGCTGGCCACTGCAGAAAGTCCCACAACGCGTCAAGCGTCATCGGCTACGGTCCCTGTACAACCTGCGCACCGGGATCACGGCTTGGACCGGGCGCCCTGACCGCGGTTGCGCTGGCTCTGCTGGTCCTGGCCAGTGCCGATCTGCGTGGTATGGCCCTCCTTCTTCGTGCGGTTCTGCGTGTCGCCGTGACTGGCCTGCGACTCGCGGGGCGTGTCGTCCTGGCTGCGGTCGGGCGCGTCCGTTTCGTGCGTGCTGTCCTTGTGTTTGGTCATCGTGTGCTCCTTTCATCAGGGTCAACGTGGTACGTACTGGGGGACCAGTCATTCCTTCGTGGTGCCGACATCATCGACACTGCCGGTGCTGCCGGCGCCCGAGCTGCTCGCGCCTGGATTCAAGCCTCCCGCGGCTCCAACGCGGATCCGGTTCTCGACATCGTTCACGCCCGCGCACTCGACCGTGCAATCCTCGACGTAGTGTTTGGTGCGCCGGTTGGGAACAGTGCCCTCCAGCACGACATGGCCGTCCAGGACCGCGACCGAGACGTCACTCACGTCCAGGCCGCTATGGGCCAGCGCTTCGCAAACGTTCTCGCGGATGCGATCGTCCGAACGGATGTAGCCCTTGGGATCGGTCCGGCGCGATGCGCGATCCCGCCACGCGGTCGGACCGCGGTTGTAGCCGCCGCGCTCAGCGGTTTCGAACGACATGGATTCCTCGCGCCACGCGGGGCGGTCGCCGTAGTAGCCGCCTTCGTCATCGCCGAACGACGTGGGACCGTCGTAGGCCTGATCCCGGCCGCCATAGGCACGGTCGCGGCCGCTCTGGAAGCGTCCCTGGCCGCCGGCCCCGCGGCCTTGATCGCCATATCTATTTCCTTGCGGGTCGTATCCGCGATCAACACCGCCACGGCCGCGGCCCTGACCCTCATAGACCTGTTGACGCTGGAACGAGGGATCTTCATTCGAAAACCCGCCATAGCTGCTTTGGCCGGGATCGGCACTGCGGCTGCGCACCGGTTCCCGGGTCTCGCGCGTGCCGCCTTGTCGCGTGCCTTCGCCCTGGTAACCGTATGACGGCGCGGGGTCCTGCCACGGTTCCCGGTCGCCGCGATAGTTCGACGTGTTCCTCGGGTCTCTACTCATATCGTCTCTCCCGTTGCAAGTTGCGAAACAAGCAGGCCGGACTCGCGCTCAAACGTTGAAACGCGCGCCCTCGCCCGCCCGCTTGGTGTAGGCAGCAAGTGCTGTGCCGGGTGCCGATTGCGCAAGCGGGGGCAGGGTCCACGCTTTATGGCCGATAGGCCAAAGGCGGCCGCGATGCTAAGAAAGGGTCATGCGGTCAGAACGCCGTGGCAAGGCCAAACAACCGCATCCGGCAACACGACACTCGACATTCAGGAGATGAATATGGCTTCAGGATCCAGGCTGTCCGACGTAATCGTAAAACTCCCCGATCGCTCCACATGCCGCGTAGAACGGCGTTTGATCGCAAAGAGAACCCAGGAGGCCTCCAGCGTTCCCATCTATGTCTGCACCTTGCCTTCTGGCGAACCCGTAACGTGGTTGGGAGGCGGTAAATATCGCTTACCGTGCGGGTCGGTAGGCGTGGCCGTTGCGCACAAACCGCCAGAAAGATGACGGGAGGGCGGACGGCACGGAGCTTGCTGGGCCCGGGCATTCACGCAGGAGGATCGTAATGAATGCCATCGAACGGGTCGCCGCTTACATGCACGAGCATTCGCTGAAACTGGTGACGGCCGAGTCCTGCACGGCGGGGCTGATTGCGGCCACGCTTGCGGACATACCGGGCGCGGGCGCGCTGCTGGATTGCGCGTTCGTCGCCTACTCGCCGCAGGCCAAGCAGAAATGTCTGGGCGTGGCCGCGCGCACGCTGCAACGCCACAACCTCACGAGCGAAGCCGTGGCACGGGAAATGGCGCTGGGCGCGGCGCGAAACAGCCCGGCGAATGTAGCGATCTCAAACACGGGCGTCACCGACGATACCGACCCGGAGATTCCCGCCGGCACGCAGTGCTACGCGTGGGTGTTCAAGTCGGGTCCGGCCGACGTCTCGCCGGCGATCTATACCGAGACTGCGCGCTTCGAGGGCGATCGTAATGCCATCCGCCGCGCCAGCGCCGAACACGCCCTGGCGCAGCTGATCGCCTATCACAAGCAGTGGCTGGACGGCGCCCGCCCCTCCTCGTCCCGATCAGCCTGAGCACCAGCGCCGTCCGGCTCGGCCTCCCACCCCATCCGCAGTGCGGCGGCGAATCCGCCTTCGACGCGCGAGTACGGCCGAGCGCTTGTGCTGACGCGCGGCAGGCACGACCATGCGATGTGCGCCCCGCCGGCTTCCAGCTTGTCGACCAGGGCCTGGTCCTCGCTGCACGTCAGCGCCGCAAAGCCGCCGATGCGGCGGTACGTGTGCGCCGCGATGCCCAGGTTCGCACCATGCACATGCCGGTGACCGTCGCGATCGTGGTAGTGCGTGGCGAACGCCCGGCGTGCGCGCTGCGCGAACTCGCCATGCGCATCCCATCCGGTGACCGATACGGTGCCGCAAACCACCTCCGCATTCAGGGAAAGCTGGTCGGCCAGCCACCCGGGCGACACACAGGTGTCGGCGTCGGTGAAAGCCAGCCAGCGCGCGCCGGCATTGAGCAGATGTTGAGCGCCCGCCGCGCGCGCCATGCCGACGTTGCGCGCCTGGACCATCAGAAGCTCCACCGGCCAGCCTGCCGCCCGGCGCGCGGTCTCATCCTCGCAGTGATCCAGCACCACGACGATACGCACGGATTCCCGGCCAAGACGCGGATGGCGGGATGCGCGCATGACGGCACGCAGGCAGTCTTCGATGTGGCGCTCCTCGTTGTGCGCTGGAATGCATACGCCGATCATGAATGGCTTCCTGATTGGGGGTGTCTGCGCCAGGCATCCAGGCGGAACTCGTCTTCCACGTGATGCACGCTGCGCGACAGGCCGGGCAACGCGCCGATCGCCGCGTGCAGCGCGTCCGTGTTCTGAAGACGGTCATCGAAATCCGGCCGCCAATGGCAGGCAACGATCTCGCCGTCCGGCGCAAGGGATGCATCGACGGCGCTCAGAAACCTGCACAGCGCGGCGCCGTCCAGGTAGTACGCGACTTCCGACAGCACGATGAGGTCAAAGCCAGCGGCGGGCGTCTCGGGCCACTGCCGCGGCAGGTCCAGCGTCAAGACCTGGACATGGTCCATGCCTTCGCCGGCCACGCGGGCGCTGCAACGCGCCGTTGCGGCCGGCGCGGCGTCCACCGCACAGACGCGCGCGCAGCGCAGCGCAAGGCTCCGCGTCAGCTCGCCCGTGCCGCAACCCGGCTCGAGGGCATGGCGATAACACTCGCGCCCCAGCGCCGCCAGCAACAGGCCGCGTTTGCGGCGTTCGTACCACGCGCTGGCCACGCGCCACGGATCGGGATCCGCCTGGTAGAGACGTTCAAAATGGTCCACGGCTACAGAGCCCATGGCGTGCCTCCGTCGTTGAGCACCGCCTGCCCATGCGCGGCCTGATCACGCTCCGCATGGCTCTGCCGGATAAACACGGGCAGATCGGCCATTACCTGCGCAAAGTGCGCGTCGCGGCACAAGGGGCCCGCGCCCAGCGCCCGCGCGGCCCGTTCCACCACCACCGACGCAGCCGCTTCCACGGCCAGCCGCGCGCGGGCGCAGGCCAACGCGCACGCCTGCCGCGGATGCGCGTCGATCTCGGCGGCGGTTTCGCGCAACACCGCCCGGGCCTGCGCCAGGGCCACGTCGATGGCGCCCAGATGCGCCAGCCGATGCGGGTCGGCGGAATGCCTGGGCAAGGCCCGGTGCAAAGTCTGTGCGATATGCAGCAATCCGCCGTACCAGCACGCTGCAATACCGGCGCCGCCGTGAAGAAAGCCAGGCCGATGCACGTACGCGCCAGGATCATCCACCAGCGCGCAGCGCGCGTCCCGAAAGACCACGTCCACGCTTGCCGACGCGCGCATGCCCACGGCATGCCAGCCGGCATCGGTCACCTGCACGCCGTCCTGATCCATTGCCACCGCGGCCAGACACGCCTCGCCCGCGGGATTCCAGCCGCTGACGAGCGCGTGCGTGACGGCAGCCGCGCCGGAGCACCACGCCTTGACGCCTTGCAGCACTGCCGTGCCGTCGGGCTGCGGGGTGATTTGCACGCGATGATCCGGGGGCTCCGCGCACCACACCGCCCAGCGGCTATTCGCCGGCGGGACAGGCGCCTGGAGTTCCGCCAGGATGGCGAGCGCATCGGTGTGCCCTTCGTAGAGTTTGACCAGGCTCAGGTCCGCCTCGGCCACGCGGGCCAGTGCGCGCCACCGATCCAGCGTTTGGCCCGACCCCGGCAAGGGCAGTTGATCGCATCCCTGTTCCACCAGGACGCGCAGCCAACGGCCGGGATCCAACGGCGCATGGGCGTCGGATAGGACCTCATTCAATCGTTGGTGCGCGGACTGCCGGGGAGGTGACGGGTCGGGACGTTCGGTCATGGCGATGCGTTGGTGCGGCGTTGGGGTTATGTCCCCGGACAGCAAGCGCCGTGCCCATCACCGCGCGCGCGGCGTCCAACCCAAGGGCAACGCGTCGCCTTCCACGCAAGCGACCAACGAAGCCCCCTGCCCGCCCTGCACCGCATGGCCGCCGGTGAAATCGGAAAACGCCGGCAGCACGGTGATGCCTTCACGCAGCCAGAACGCGGGCCAGCTGCGCGGGACGCCCGGCACACGCGTTTTCGGGTGCACGTGGCCGGCGATCACGTGCCGGCCCTGCGTGTCTGGTGTCGGCAGGTGGCGGAACAGGAACGGGCCGTCGGCCCACGCCTCGCCGAGCTGGCGCATGCCCAGCGCCGGGGCGTCCAGCGCGCGGTCATGGTTGCCGGCCAGCACCGCCACGTCCACGTACGGATTCGCCTCGCGCCACGCAATCCACGCATCGCGCCACGCGGCCTGCGCGGCGGGCCCGTGCAGGACGTCGCCGACAATCAAAAGCTCGGTGGCGCCCGTCGCGGCGATCAGGGCCGACAGGCGCCGCAGGTCGTCCATCGTCGCCCCGCGCGGCACGGCGATGCCCGCTTGCCGAAAGACGTGGCTCTTGCCCAGATGCAGGTCCGCGATCACCAGCCGGGACCGCGCAGGCCAGTGCAACGCGCGCGCCCCCAGCAGGACGACAGGCTCGCCTGCCAGCGCCATCGCAAGTTTGGCCTCAGGCGATTCGCGCATACCGCTTCTCCAGTTGCTCGGCGGCGCGCTTGACTCGTGCCTGCCAGGTTTCGGTGCTGAGCTGCCCGCGCAGGCTTTCCGTCCACAGCGGAAACGACAGCGGCGTGAGCGCGCGCGGTTCGCGCAAGGCCAGCTCGCGCCGCTGGCAGTCCTGCAGCGCCCCCAGGAGCCGCGGTGCCTCCAGTTGCAGTTCAAAGACTTCGCGCTCGGCCTGCGCCAGCAGCAGGTGATCGGGATCGTAACGGCGCAGCACGTCGTAGAGCAGCCCGCTGGAGGCCTGCACCTGCCGCAGCGAACGCGCCGCCTGCCCCGGCAGCGATGGCGTCAACAACCCCGCGACACGCGCGATCTCTCGAAACTGACGGCGCGCCATTTCGCCCAGATTGACGCCTTCGCGCAGGTCATCGGCCATGTTGTCCGGGCTGAGCAATGCGCGCAGCAGCGTGTCGTCCAGGGCTGCGGGTTCGGCCAGCGTCAGCATCAGGCCGTAATCGTTGACGGTGTAGGAGATGGTGTTGGCCTGCCGCCGGCCCCAGCGCAGGGCGACCATCGCAGCGATGCCTTCATGCACGGCGCGGCCTGCAAATGGAAACAGGAACAGATGCGAGCCGCGCCGCGTCTTGATCAGTTCGGCCACCAGACGGCCGTGGTCGGGCAGTGCGCTGGCCTGTTCCTGGATGCGGAGCAGCGGGGCAACGGCGCGCATTTCCGGGTGCTCGCCGGGATGGGAGTACAGGCTCTCGACCTCGCTCGCCAATTGCGTGGACAAGGGCATGCGCCCGCCCTGCCAGGTCGCGACGGGTCCGTCTCCGCCCTTTGCCCGCCGTACGTAGGCCACCATGCCCTCCAGCCGCACCAGTTCCAGCGTGCGCCCGGCGAACTGAAACCGGTCGCCGCGCCGCAAGCGCGCCAGAAAGCCCTCCTCGACCGATCCCAGGCCGCCGCCTCGCAGATACTTCACCGCCACCGCGCCGTCGGACGTGATGGTGCCGATGGACAGCCGATGCCGGAACGCGATGCGCCGGTCATGCACGCGGTAGCAGCCATCTTCATCGCGCACGACGCGGTGATAGTCCGGATACTTCGCGAGCGCGCGTCCGCCCTGCACGATGAAATCCAGCACGGCCTGCCAGGTCGCGGCATCGAGCGTGGCGTAGGCATGCGTGCCGCGCACCTCCTCAAACAGATCGCCAGCTTCGAAGCCGCCACCCAGCGCCAGCGTCACAGCGTGCTGCGCCAGCACATCCAGGCTGCCGATGGGCGGCACGCGGGACTCGATCTCGCCGCGCGCGATCGCCTGACGGGCCGCGGCATACTCGATCAGTTCGAGCGCCTGCGCGGGCACGCAGACCACGTTGCCGGACTCGCCGGGCCGGTGCTTGGCGCGGCCGGCGCGTTGCAACAGCCGCGC
Source organism: Achromobacter sp. ACRQX (assembly GCF_022346505.1). NCBI lineage: Bacteria > Pseudomonadati > Pseudomonadota > Betaproteobacteria > Burkholderiales > Alcaligenaceae > Achromobacter > Achromobacter sp. ACRQX. The sequence goes on along the minus strand of NZ_JAKRML010000013.1, from coordinate 78,731 downwards.
GACGCCCTTGGGGCTGCCGATCTGCAGCACCTGATCCACCGCCGGAAAGTCCACGCCCAGATCCAGGCTGGACGTGGCCACGACGCAGCGCACCGTGCCGTCGCGCAGCCCTTGCTCGACCGTCGCGCGCAGTTTGGGGTCCAGCGAGCCGTGATGCAGCGCCAGCGTGCGCGGATCCTCCGGCCAGATCGACTCCAGCGCGCGGTGCCACAGCTCGGCCTGCGCCCGCGTGTTGGTAAAGAGCAGCGTCGCGCGCACATCGAACAGTCGCTTGAAGACGCGTTCCAGCTGCGACAACCCCAGATGGCCCGCCCACGGCAGCGCGCGGCTGCGTTCCGGCAGCAAGGTGGAGATCTGGATCTTGCGCGGCCTGGCGCCGGCCACCAGCGCGCTGTCGGGCGCCTGCGGCAGCAGCACGGCGCGGGCCTCATCCAGGTTGCCCAGCGTGGCGGACAACCCCCACGTTCGAGCCGCCGGCGACAGCTTGCGGACCCGCGCCAGGCACAGCTGCAGCAGCACGCCGCGTTTGTTGCCCAGCAGTTCATGCCATTCGTCGACCACGATGCAGCGCAAGGCGCGAAAGCGCGTCGACGCGTCGGCGTAGGACAGCAGCAGCGCCAGCGATTCGGGCGTGATCACCAGCACGTGCGCCTTGCCCTGCCGCGCCAGCCGCTTGTCGCGCGCGCTGGCGTCGCCCGTGCGCAACGCGACGGTCCAGTCGATGCCCAGTTCGGCCGCCGTCTGCGTCAATGCCCGCGTCGTGTCCGCAGCCAACGCGCGCAGCGGCGTCACCCACAAGACGCGCGGACCTTCGCCGGTGGCCGCCTTTGCCGGCATGTCTTCCGAGAGCGCTTCAAGGAGCGGGCCGCCAAATGCCGCCAGCGTCTTGCCGCTGCCCGTGGGCGTGTGCAACAGGCCCGACCCGCCATCCAGATAGCGGCGCCACGTCTCGCGTTGAAATGGCGCGGCTTTCCAGCCGCGCGCCGCAAACCACGCGACCAGCGGCGCATCCCTGCCCCGGGCCGTGCCGCTCATCGCGCCAGCGCCTTCAGCGTGTCCAGCTGATCGGCCTGATCCGCCGGCTTGTCGTGCCGCCAGCGCAGGATGCGCGGAAAGCGCACGGCGATTCCGGATTTGTGACGCTTGGAGATGTTCACGCCTTCGAAGCCCAGTTCAAACACCTGCACCGGTTCGACCGAGCGCACCGGCCCGAAGCGCTCGCGCGTGTGTGCCCGCAGCCAGCGGTCCAGTTCCAGGATCTCTTTATCGTCCAGGCCCGAGTAGGCCTTGGCAATGGGCACCAGCGCGTCGCCCTCCCACAGCCCGAAGGTGTAGTCGGTGTAGAGCGTGCTGCGGCGGCCGTGGCCGGACTGCGCGTACAGCAGCACGGCGTCGATGGTGAGCGGGTCGATCTTCCACTTCCACCAGTCGCCGCGCCGCCGCCCGCTTTGGTACGGCGCGCTGCGCCGCTTGAGCATGAAGCCTTCGACGCCGCGCTCGCGCGATTCCCCGCGCAGCGCGTGGGCCTCGTCCCAGCTTGCCGGCGCGACGGCCGGCGACATCCGCAGCCGTGGGTCGGGATGGCGGCGCAGCAGCGCCTCCAGGCGCTCGCGGCGCTCGGCCTGCGGCAATTCGCGCAGGTCCTCGCCTTCAAGTTCGAGCAGGTCATACGCCAGCAACTGCACCGGCGCTTCGGCCAGCCACTTGGGACCGGGCTTCAGGCGCTGGATGCGGGTCTGCAGGGCCGAGAACGGCATGGGGTCCGTGTTGCCGTCCTGCCAGGCCAGCAGTTCCCCGTCGATGACGCAGTCCACGTCCAGCGCGGCGGCCGCCGCTTCAACTTCCGGAAAGCGGCCGTCCAGGCGCTCTTCGCCACGGGACCAGATGGACACCTCGCCACGCCGCCGGATGAGCTGCGCGCGGATGCCGTCCCACTTCCATTCCAGCAGCCATTCTTCGATGGGTCCAAGCACGGCGGGATCGCCTTCGAGCGGCGACGCCAGGAAAAACGGATACGGTTGCTGGCGGTCGCCTGGCAGTTCCTCGGCGCTGAGCAGATCGCGCAGGAACGCCGGACTGGGCGACCACGCGCCCAGCATGCGCTGCGCAATGCGGGCGATGGGCACGCCCGACATTTCGGCCAGCGCCTGCTGCACCATGCGCTGAGACACGCCGACGCGCAGCGCGCCGGTCAGCAGCTTGTTGAAGACCAGGCGTTCTGCATAGGGCAAGCCCAGCCAGGCCGAGACGACCACCTCGCGCCGCTCGATCTCGTCGCGGTTCGCGACGGGCAAGAGAATCTCTTCGATCCAGTCAGCCAGGCCACGATCCGGCGCGGCCGCTTCCGGATCCGGGACGAGCAGCGCCAGGGTTTCGGCCAGGTCGCCGACCTGGTCATAGCAGGCGTCCAGCAGCCAGGGCGCAGTGCTGGAAGCGTCGGCCGCCCAGGCCCGCAACTCGCCAACCCCCGCGATCTTCTTACGTGTGCTGGTGATCTTGCCGCCGGCCAGCAGATACAACGCCCAGACCGCGTCGCGCGGCGGGGCATCGCGGAAGTACGCCACCAGCGCCGCGCGCTTATCCAAGGTGGCGGTACTGCGGTCAAGCTCCTGATACAACGCCGCGAATCGCTTCATGCCTGCGTCCGTTCCCCTGTCGATCTTCGTTCGATGGCCGCTCTAATCGTCTTCGCCATACTGCGTCACAAGCGTCTCGGCGGCGATGCCGGATTCATTCAACGTACGCACCAGCGCCTCGGTGTCGCCATGCGTGGCGATGACCCGCTTGGCGCCGGTGTCGTGGATAGTGCGCAGCAGGTCGGGCCAATCGGCATGGTCCGACACGACAAAGCCGCGGTCCATGTTGCGGCGCCGGCGGTTGCCGCGCAGCCGCATCCAGCCCGACGCAAAGCCATGCTGCGCCTTGCGGAAGCGCCGCAGCCACGCGCTGCCCGCCGCCGACGGCGGCGCCAGGATCAGCTCTCCAGCAAATCCCGTTCCCGAGGCCGCGGAAGGGCCGTCCGCGTCGATGACCAGACGCGTGTCGGACAGCGGAACACCGGCCTTGCGATAGACGTCCACCCCCGCGGCGATCGCGCCGTGCAGGTAGACGGGCCGGTCCGCAAAGGGGATCAATTCAGCCAGCACGCGCTGCGCCTTGCCCAGGGCGTAGCAATAGAGGATGGCGGCCTCGCCGCGCGCGGCGCAGTGGTCGCGCCATTGCACGATGTCGCGCGCCACGTCCGAGGCGCTGGGCCAACGGTAAATAGGCAGGCCAAAGGTGGCCTCGGTGATGAAGGTGTCGCAAGGCACGACTTCAAACAGGCTGCACGTCGGATCGGGCTGGCGCTTGTAGTCGCCGGACACGACCCAGACTTCGCCATCGACTTCGATGCGCACCTGCGCCGATCCCAACACGTGGCCCGCCGGATGCAACGACACGCGCGCGTTACCCAACGTGAAGACTTCGCCATAGGCATGGACCCGATAGTCCTGGTCGCCCAGCCGCCATTGCAGGATAGGCAAGCCTTCGGCGCTGGTGTGGTAGCGCCCCATGCCGGAACGTGCATGATCGCCATGACCATGCGTCAGCACGGCGACCTCGACGGGCCGCCACGGATCGATATGAAAGCCGCCGGCTGGGCAATACAGGCCTTCCGGACGCAGTTGCACGATGTCGCGCATGGGACCTCCCGATCGGCGCGGCGCGACGGTTTCGCGGCCGCATGTCTTTGGTTATACCCCGCGAGGACGCAGAAAAAGTGCGCTGAAAACGCACCGCTAACATCCGATGAGAAATTAAAAGTTCAGTTGCAGACGGGGGGAGCGTAAGCCGGTAGTGTGGAGCGGTGGCTTAAAGGAGAGAATATGCGTACCAATCACATCCTCACGATTATTGTTGTGGTCGTCGTCGCTTCGATCGCCCTGTCGGTCGTTCCCTGGTAATTCCTTGGCAGCGAGGCCGGACATGACACGGAACCTTCATGCCCTCTGCTTTGCCGCATTCCCTGCTGGACCTGACGCTGCGCGCCATCCCGCGTCGCTATCGCGTGGGCCCGCTGCCCGCGGCCGGCAGCGGGCTTGAAGTTTCCGACCCGGCGATGGCGCTTGCCATCGCCATCGAACAGGCCCGCGTTGCGCTCAGTGCAGACGCAGCGCCATCATCCGCCAGTGAACGCCTGTTCTTAGACGCGCTCTCGCAACTGATTCGGGACGCACTGCGCGAAAGCGGCGGAGATTCCGCGTTTCAGGCCATGGTGCTGCGGCATCAATCCCCGCTGGTGCGCGAATACGCTTCGTTGTCGGCGCACGCCCAGGCGGACCGGCGCGCGGTACGTACTGCGGTCGATGCGTTTGCGCATCCCGGCAAGCGCCGCGGGATGCCGGCCGGGCCGTTGGCGGACGCGCTGGCGTCGTTGCATGCGGCGGCGGCAGCCGAGGACTGGGCCGCATTGACGCAAGGCGCCGAGCGCCTGCTTGCGGCGCAGCCCTCGGACGCCGCGACAAGCCCGGCGATTTCCGCGCCGCTGGAACGGTTGCTGGACGACCCCGCCTTGGCGCGTCTGCGCCGCATGAAGACGTTGTCCACGGATCCGCTGGTGCAACGCTATCAACATCTTTGGCAACGGCAAGGTCCCCGCCCCGGCACGCCGCAGGCCGCCGCGCAGGGGCTGGACGCGCGCCGCCGCGGCATCGCCGTTGAAGCGTTGGCCGAAGGCGCCATTACCGCGATGGCCACGCAGCTTGCGCAAAGGACGGGCGAAAGTTATCGGGTGGTCACGTCAATGCACGTCCCGGCGTCTATCCCGGGCAACGCAAACCGCGCCAAGACCGAATGGGACGTGGCGCTGCTGCGCCAGTCGGCCGGCGACGCTGCGGCGCCGGTCTGGGATGTGTGCCTGCTGGTCGAGGCCAAGGCGTCAACGGACGCGGCGACGACGGATCTGCCCCGGTTGCTGCGCGGTCTGCGGTTGCTTGCGCACGCAGACGCACAGACCATTTATGTGTTCGAGAGCCACCAGGGGCCGGTGCGGCTGCGCGGTGCGGCGTTGGCGGCGCTGTCGGCGGACGACGCTGATCTTGCCGGGACGATTCTCTACTTTTCCGACGCGCCGGCGGATACCGTGCCGCGGCTGCTGAATGCCGCTGGCCGGATGCAGCTGTTGTCAGCGCAGGAAAGCCTGGACTTCGCCAGCGCGATGGCCGCAGGCGAGGCGCCGGATGCGTCGGCGCTTTCGCCGGTGTGGCAACAGTTGCTGGTTGCGCCTCGCTGGAGCGCCGTGCTGAACCAGTTCGCGCTGTTGCGGCAGGTGCGAGAACTGATGGTGCATGTGGATGACGTGCACGCTGCCATCACGCGCTTGGGTCAGGATCGCGCCGGCGCATAAGCGCAGTCGCCCGCGGCCGCTCCGCTCCAATCCGGCGCATGCCGCTCGATGTGCGCGCGGATGAAATCCGCCAGCACGCGCGTAGCCATGGACGGGAACCGGTTGGGCGCGGTCAGCAGGTAGATGGCATCGCCCACCCCTTCGGGCTCGTACGCGGGCAGCACCTGCACCAGCGTCTCGTCACGCAGCAATTCCCACACGGCATAGCGGGGCAGCAGCGCCACACCCAAGCCCGCCAGCACCGCATCGCGCAGAAACGGATAGTCGCCCGACTGCAGCCGCGGCGCGACGCGCAGGATCAGCGGGTCGCCATGCGCCTGCTTGAGCCGCAGGTCGAAGCGCCGGCCCAGCGATTGCGGCGCGATCAGGTCGCAGCGGCCCAACTGCTCCATGCGTTGCACCGGCCCGTTGCGCGCCAGGAAATCCGGCGACGCACACAGGCACCACTGAATGTCGCACAGCCGCCGCGCCACGTGATCTTCGGGCGGAGACGAGGTGATCTTGAGGGCGATGTCGACTTCGGCGGAGATCAGGTCGCCGATCCCGTCGTTGATGTGCACACGCAGCGCAATGTCGGGATGCGCGCGCGCAAAATCCAGCAGCACGGGGGCAAGATAAAGGTGGCCCAGGCCGGTGGGCAGCCGGATGCGCACATCGCCGCGCACGGTCCCGTCCAGGCTGTCGATGGCCGCCTGCGCCGCGCGCATCTCGTCCAATAATCGGATGCCGTGCTGGTACAGCAACTGGCCGGCCTGCGTCAGCTCGACATGCCGGGTGGTGCGCCGGAATAGCTGGGCGCCCAGATCGAGTTCCAGCCGCTTCAGGCGGTGCGACATGTTCGACCGCGTCATGCCGCAACGCTGCGCGGCCGCGCTGAGGTTGCGCGACTCGACCATCGCGACAAACAGTCTGACGAGGTTCAGGTCCGGCTTATTGTCGATCATGGTTCACCATTCCCGGCACAAACCGGTGGATTGTCCAATGCGTCGGTCGAGTCTAGCATCGTCTTCATCGCCTTCGAACCCTTGCTCCGGACCGACATCCACCCATGCCCACCCCGTTGACCGACGCTTCCAGCGGACCCTATTCCGGACTGCGTGTGCTGGACCTCAGCCAGGGCATCGCGGGCCCGTACTGCGCGCAGATGCTGTGGCAGCAAGGCGCCGACGTCGTAAAGGTGGAACCGCCAGACGGCGACTGGGGCCGGCACGTCGGTGTGCTTCGCGACGACCAGAGCGCGCTATCCATCGCCTACAACGCCGGCAAACGCGGTGTGTGCGTGGACGCGCGCCAGCCGCAAGGCAAAGTGCTGCTGGCGGACATGGCGCGGCGCGCGGACCTCGTGATCCAGAATTTCCGCCCCGGCGTCGCCGAACGCATGGGGGTGGGCTACGACAGCCTGGCCGCACGTTGCCCGGGCCTGGTCTACGTGTCCATCAGCGGCTACGGACCGGACGGCCCCTACGCCAACGCGCCCGCCTCCGACTCGGTGATGCAGGCGGATAGCGGCCTGATGTTCGCCAACCAGACACCCGCCGGCGAGCCGCGCCGCATCGGCCTTCTGATGGCGGACATCGCCACCGCGCTGTACGCCGTGCAGGCGGCCAGCGCCGCGCTCTATCAGCAGGCGCGCAGCGGCCGCGGCCAGCATGTGCAGTTGAATCTGCTGCAGGCCTGCGCGGCCTTGCAGGTGAACGACATCCTTGCGTACGGCATTGCGGGACAGCGGGAGGCCGTGGCGGTCAGCGCCCCCAACGGCGTCTTCGATACCGCGGATGCGCGCCTGTCCGTGCTGGCGTTGAACAACGACCAGTTCGCGCGCTTGTGCCGCGCGCTCGAACGAACCGACTGGCTGGCGGACCCCGCCCTGTCCACCAACGCAGGCCGCATGGCGCAGCGCGAGCGACTGCATCGGGAAATGGCGGAACAGTTGGCGCGGCGCCCTGCCGCGCACTGGGTGGAGCGCCTGGCGCGCGAGGACGTGCTGCACGCGTACGTGCGGGACTACGACGGCCTGGCGGCGCATCCGCAGGCGGCGCATCTGGGGCTGCTGGAACCGCTGGCGCAGCCCGGCGGCCAGCCCCTGCCCTATGCGCGCGCGGCCGGGGCCTTGTCACGCCGGCCGCTCACCGCGGCGCCGGCGGTTGGCGAGCACACCGTGGATGTGTTGACCGAGTGGGGCGTCGCGCCCGCCGACATCCAGGCCATGCTGCATGCCGGCGTGCTGCGCCAGGCCGCATGCGGCAAGGAGGCCCGCTGATGCGCGCCCTGGTCTGCCATCGCCATGGTCCGGTTGAAGACGTGTTGCCCGGCGAGCTTCCCGAGGCGCCGGCGCCCGCGCCCGACGAAGTCACCATCGCCGTCGAGCATGCCAGCGTCAGCCACGCAACCAAGCTGCTCATCGAGGGACGCTATCAAAGCCGTCCGCCGCTGCCGTTTGCGCCCGGCACGGAGGCCGCGGGCCGCGTCATCGCGTGCGGCGCCAAGGTCACGCGGTTCAAGCCCGGCGACAAGGTGGTGGCGCTGGCGCGCTGGGGCTGCTATGCCGAACGACTGACCTTGCCGGAATACACCGTCTATCCCGTGCCCGAGGATCTGCCGCTTCTGACCGCGCTGCCCATTCCCATCTCGTACGGCACGGCATGGGGCGCGTTGTTGTGGCGCGCCGCGATGCAGCCCGGCGACACGGTGCTGGTGCTGGGCGCGGGCTCGGGCGTGGGACTGGCGGCCGTGGAGATAGCGTCGGCGCTGGGCGCGACGGTGCTGGCCTGCGCCAGCACACCGGCCAAGCGCCAGGCCGCGCTGGACGCGGGCGCGGGGCAGGCGTTCGCCGCTGACGAGTCCATGCCGCAGGCCGTCAAGGCGGCCAGCGACGGGCGCGGCGCTGACGTGGTGCTGGACGCGGTGGGCGGCGACGCCTTCGAACGCAGCGTGCGCGCCGCGGCGGCCAATGCCCGCATGGTGTCGGTGGGTTTCGCCAGCGGCCGCATCCCGGATGTGCCGCTGAACCTGCTGCTTGTGAAGAACATTGCCCTGCATGGGTTTTTCTTTGGCCGCTACATCGGCTGGACGCCCGCGGACGAACGCATCGTCCACGCCCCTGCCATGCAGCGGACCATGTCCACCCTGTTCGACTGGGCCCGCCGCCAGCGGATCCGGCCGGCTGTAACGGCGATCTATCCGATCACCGGTCTTGCCGCAGCACTCGCCGCCCTGGAAAGCCGACAAGTCGTCGGCAAGGTGGCGATCACGATAACGACGGAGACAACCCCATGCGTACCAACGACTTCCGGCGCGCCGCCCGGCCACGCCACCTTGCCGCCGCGGCGCTAGCCGCCGGCTGCGTCAGCCTGCCCGTCGCCGTGTTGGCGGCCGACGCCTATCCCAGCAAACCCATCACGATGGTCGTGCCCTACCCGCCCGGCGGGCCGACCGACATCGTGGCGCGGCTGGTGGCCGCCGAGATGTCCAAGACCATCGGCCAGAACATCGTCGTCGACAACAAGCCCGGCGCCAGCGGCATGATCGGCGCGGACCTCGTGGCACGCGCCGCGCCCGACGGCTACACGTTCCTGGCCAACGCGTCGCTGCACGTCATCAACCCGTACATCTACGCGTCGATGCGTTACGACGCCTTCAAGGACTTCGCGCCCATCACGCAGCTTGCGGACGTGCCGCTCGTGCTGGTCGTGCCTGAAACGTCGAAGGTGCGCACGGTGCAGGACCTTGTGGCGCAGGGCAAGGCCCAGCCGTTGAACTTCGGGTCGGCGGGCTCGGCCTCCGCGCAACAGCTTGCGGGCGAATCGTTCAAGGTGCGTTCCGGCCTGCCGATGCAACACGTGCCTTACAAGGGCAGCGCGCCCGCGCTGACGGATCTGGTGGGCGGACAGATTCAGTTGATGTTCGATTCCATGCCGTCGGCGATGCCGTTCATCAAGTCGGGCAAGCTGCGGGCGGTGGCGGTGACAACCAGCCGCCGCGTCGATGAACTGCCCGACGTGCCCACCATGGCCGAATCCGGTTTCCCGGGCTTTGACATCAGCACGTGGTACGGTCTGTGGGCGCCCAAGGGCACGCCGTCGGCCATTGTGGCCAAGCTGTCCGAGCACGCGGCGCGGGCGCTCAAGCAGCCCAATGTCGTGACGCAGTACGCCGGCCTGGGCGCCAAGCCGGTGGGATCTGATCCCGCCACGTTTGCCCATTTCAATGTGTCCGAGGGCGAAAAGTGGCGGGACATCGTCAAGGCGGCGCAGATCACGCCGCAATAGTGGAAAAGGCGGCTCAGACTGACCTCGACCCGGGCGGCGCGGGTAATCCCCCATAAGCAGCGCCACGCCGCTGGATAAGAATTCATGGTTTCCTATCCGCGGCCGCCGCGCGCATCGCGCGCCAACCAACCCCGAGGTCCCAGGCATGAAGGCGTTCTTCCACGACGATCAAAAGCTTCACCATCCGCAGACCTATTTTTCGCGCGGCAAGATGCGCACGCCGCAGGAGGTGCCGTCGCGGCTGGACGGCCTGGTGCAGGCGGCGCGCAAGCTGGGATTCGACGTCCAGGCGCCCGCCGACGACGGGGCGGGTGCGATCGCGGCGGTCCATAGCCTGGATTACCTGCGCTTCCTGCAGGACGCGCATGAGGACTGGATGAAGCTGCCCGGCGACTGGGGCGGCGAAGTGGTGTCGAACGTCTTCGTGCGAGAACGCAACGCGCTGCGCGGCGTGCTGGCCAAGGCCGGACGTTACCTGGCCGACGGCAGTTGTCCGGTCGGCCCGAAGACGTGGCAGTCGGCGTATTGGTCGGCGCAATGCGCCATCGCGGGCGCCGATGCCCTGCTGGCCGGAGACCGCAGCGCCTACGCGATCTGCCGCCCGCCCGGTCACCACGCGCGGCGCGATGCCGCGGGCGGCTTCTGTTACCTGAACAACGCCGCTATCGCCGCAGAGCGGCTGACGTCGGGATTTCCCCGCGTGGCCATCCTGGACACGGACATGCACCACGGCCAAGGCATCCAGGAGATCTTCTACGAACGCAGCGACGTGCTGTACGTGTCCATTCACGGCGACCCCGAGAACTTCTATCCGGTGGTGGCGGGCTTTGAAGACGAGCGCGGGGCGGGCGAAGGATACGGCTACAACATCAACCTGCCCATGCCGCACGGCTCGCCCGAATCCGTGTTCTTCGACCGGTTGGCGCAGGCGCGCCGCGCGATCACGTTGTTTCAGCCCGATGCGCTGGTGCTGTCGCTGGGATTCGACATCTTCGAAAAGGATCCGCAGGCCATGGTCAGCGTGACCGAAGACGGCTTCGAGCGATTGGGCCGCGAGGTGGGCGGACTGAATCTGCCCACGCTGATCGTGCAGGAAGGTGGCTACTACATCGAAGGCCTGGAATCGAACGCGAAGCGGTTCTTCGCGGGTCTGGCCGGCGCCTGATCCGACGGCGGGCAAGCTGGCCGTCAGAAGCTGACCGCCAGTCCCACCGAAAAGCCCGACACGTTGTTGCCGAAGACATAGCGTCCCACCAGCCGCGTGCGCGTGATGATCACGTCGTACGCGCTGGAGTCCAGTTCCAGCCCCGCCCCCAACGCGGTCAAACGGTCGAAGCCGAGCGCCCCGCGCTGGTCGCCCAGGAATTCCGAGTGCGTCAGCTCAAGCACATACCGCAACGGGCGCTGCAACAGCATGAACCCGGTGGGCGCCCGGTAGCGCGCCCACAGGTTGGCGGACTGCGCCACCGCATTGCCCTGCACGGCGGACGAGCTGTCGAAGCTCTTGAGCCGGATGTCGGAATAGCGCAGCTCCACGTCCACTTCGTAGCCCGGCCGGTAATGCTCGTAATCCAGCATCAGCGATCCGCCCAATCCGTAGGCGTTCAATGAGCCTCGGTCCAGGAAGTCCACCTCCCTGCCCGTGCGCTGCCCGACATACCAGCTTGCGGCACGCAGGTCGCTGGTGACGTTGCCCAGCGCGAAGTTGAAGATGGGCCGCAGCTTCAGTTCGTCGGTCAGCTTGAAGTCCCACCCGATGCCGCCCGTGGCCGACACGCTGTTCCACTTGGTCGGGATGCTGCGCGTCTCCGCGCCCTGCGTGGCGACGAAGGTCGGGTCGTAGCGGCTGCCCGCAATGACGCCCTCCAGATAGATGGGCACCGACTTGGACACCGTGTCGCCGCCGCCGAGCTGGGTCATGTAGAAGCCGGTGGATCCCGACGTGGATCCCCCGCCGCCGCTGATGGACAGGGAGCTTGTCGTGATGTCGGGCACGATGGAAAAAGACATCAACGCCAGCACGCCGTTCGCGCGCTTTTGCAGATCGTCTTGCGATAAGCGCACGGTTGGCTGCGCCGCCGCGCCCGACGCCGCTGCGCACGCGCACGCCGCGATCAGCCTTGCCGACGTCATACCGGCCAGCCGCCTGGCCGTCTGCATTCGATTCGACATGCCATTCCCCACGTTTCCGACGCGTTTCCCGCGTCATGCGCAAGCGTGATTCCCAGGGCGGCTGGCCGTGTTCAAGCCTGCGCCGCCGCTTCCCAAATCGTCACCCGATCCCGCCCCGACTGCTTTGATTGGTACAGCGCCTGATCGGCGCATTTGATGACGGCCTGCGGCGATGCGCCGTCCCGCGGCCACAGCGCCACGCCTACGGACACGGTCACCGGACGCACGCCGTCGGGCATCGGGCGCGCCGCCACGGCCGCCCGGATCCGTTCGGCCGCCTGGGCTGCAGTCCGTGCCGCGGACCGCATGGCGTCCTGCGCCGTGTCCTGCGTCGTGTTCTGCGTCGTGTTCTGCGTCGTTTCGTGCGCCGTGTCCTGCGTGTCGTCCTGCGCTTCGTCCTTCCCGCCCCGCTGAGGCAGGATCATCACGAATTCCTCGCCGCCGATGCGAAAGGCCTGATCGCCGGCGCGCACGTTCTCCTGCAGGGTCCGCGCCAGCGCCACCAGGACCTTATCGCCCGTCGGATGGCCATACACATCATTGATCTGCTTGAAGTGGTCGAGATCAAACGCGATGACCGCAAACGGCGACGCGGCGGCGACCAGCTCGTCGATCCGCGCGCGCAGGGCGCGGCGATTCATCAGCCCGGTCATGGGATCGGTCAGCGATTCCGTGTTCAAGCGGCCGACTTCGTCCCGATGGCGCGCTTGCGCGGCGGCCAACGCCTGCCGCAGCTTTTCGGCCTCGAAATACCAGGTCTTCAGCGTGGTGGCGCGCAAGGCCGTCGGACCAACCGGCTCGTCGCTGGCGAAGGCGTCAGCCAGGCGTGCGAGCGGCCGCGCGATCGCGTAGGCGCATGCGCTGACGAGCAACAAGGTCAGCACCACAGCCGGCACGGCGAACTGCAGCGACGCGCCCAACAGGTCCTTGAGGGGCGACAGCGCGCTGTCGAGCGGACGCTGCACCACGACCGCCCAGTTGCCCTTGACCAGCGGCGCGTATCCCGCGATCACCGCCGCGCCGGAAGCGTCCATGACTTGCTCGACGCCCGGCCCCGTGGCGGGCGACAGGCGCGCCTGGACCGCGCTCGCAATGTCCGCGTCCGCGCCATGCCGGTACAGCATCTGACCCTCGCCGTTGACCAGATACACGGAGGTGCCGTCCGCATACGCATGCTGGCCGACGAGCCGGTCCAGGCCGCCGCCATGCTCCAGCACAACGATGGCGGCGAGATAGCCTGAAACCGCGTTCTGCGGACCCGGCACAGGTTCCACCAGTGTCAACGTCGCAAAGCGCGCGCCCGGCAGGCAGCATGGCCGCGCCCATTGCCCCGCGCGCAGCTCCCGCACACCCAGTTCGTCAAGTGTCTTGATGGCGGCCAGCGGCGTCGGACTATCCTTGGACCGGTTGATGATCCGGCCGCCGGGGTCGGCCAGCAGCACCGCCGTCACGCCCTCGATCGTGCCGGCCAGATCCGACAGTTCACCTTGCAGCGCGGCGGGCGCGTCGGCCAGCCGCGGAATGCGGTTCGCGCCGGCGGAAAGCTGCCGGTCGCCCGTCTGGATATACAGGTTGATGATGTCCGCCAGCTTCTGCGCGTAGGCCAGATTGGCGTCGAGCGTGTTCTTCACGACCTGCGTCTTCTGCGCCTGGTAGCCCGCGTACATGGCATTGAAAAAGCCGACCGCCACGCTGAGCACCGCCAGCGCAATAAGCACGGTCAACAAGCGCACCCTGCGTTCTCTTGCCATGTCGCTCCTGAGGGGAGAGCACCGCGAATCGCCCGGATCGGCGTAGCTGCCGGATGCGCGCGCCACGGAGGACGACAGCGCAGTCACCGGCGCGGGCTGGCGCACCGGGATAACGCAGAATACCGAACTATTTTTGGGTAATCCAGCGGTCGTCAACCGCAGTTCGGCACGCCCAACGCGGCGCTTGGGCTATGCGTCCGGTGCCTGCTGCAGGCGCATCGCCACGCGCCGCTCAACCGGCAGCCCGTGGCTGGCCTCGGCCGCCAGCACCGCATGCAGCCGTGAGCCGGGCATTGCCTGCACTTCGCGAAATCCGAGCCGCGCATACCAGGGCGCATTCCATGCCAGGTCGCGAAAGGTCGTCAGGGTGACCACAGCCAGGCCCGCTGCCCAGGCATGGCCGCATGCGGCCTGCACGAGAGCGCGGCCAATTCCCATGCGCTGATGACCGGCATCGACCGCAAGCTCCCGCAGGTGCAACGCGTCTTCGAAGCGCTCGGCGCAAAGGAATCCGCACAGTTGATCCGACGCTTGCGCCACCCATGACGTGCCCTGCGCGATCAGGCGCAGATGGTCGGCCTCAGACATCACCGCGTCGTCCGCGATCCATTCCAAACCGGACGCGGCGCGAAACAACACGCCCGCAGATCGTTCGATCGCGGGCAGCAGCGCAGCATCCTCGGGACGGGCGGGGCGGATAAGCGTGGACAAGGCAACTCCAGATTGCGGCAGGCGCATGCGATTCTACGACCCGCCATCAACGCGCGCCATGTTTCAGCCGCCGCGCAGAATCCAGTGTTTTAATCGGCGCTCCCTCGCGGGAAATTTCGTCCGGGCGGCAGCGAGACGCCGGGCCGGGCGATTCCAACAACAAGATTCAGGATTTCGCACGTGTTTCATGTCATCACAGGGCTTATCGCGCTCTACGTCATCTGGCGCTTCGTCTGGCAATTGAAGTGGCCCGCTTCCAGCCGAGTGCTGCTGTCGATATTGGTCGTGCTGGCCGCCGAGCACCATCTCATCACCCGCAACTTCTTCGGCACCATGGCGTCGCCCGAGGTGCCCGCCGCCGTGCTGATGACGCTGGGCTGGGCATTTGGCGCGCTCATTCTGCTGGCCAGTTTTCTCTTCATTACGGATGTGGCCGGGATCATCGTGTCGCTGTTCTCGCGCGGACGCGGACGCGCGCTGCTGGGCTGCACGCGTCTGCGCGCTGGGTCCGCCGTGGCCGCGCTTGCGCTGTCCGCCGTTGGCGTCTGGCAGGCCGTGCGCGTGCCGGAGGTCAAGACGATCGAGGTCGCCTTGCCCAACCTGCCGCAAGCGTATGACGGCTTTCGCATCGTGCACCTGACCGACCTGCACGCCAGCCGCCTGCTGCAGGGCGACTGGATGCAGGCCGTCGTGGCGCGCACCAATGCGCTCAAGCCGGACCTGACGCTCATCACCGGCGATCTGGTCGACGGCACGCCTGCGGCGCGCGCCGCCGACGTGCAACCGCTGGCCGATCTGCGCGCGCAATATGGCGTGGTGGCGATTCCGGGCAACCACGAGTATTACGCCGAGTACCTGGGCTGGATCGAGGCCTTCAGGAAACTCGGCCTGCGCATGCTGCTCAATGAACACATGACAATTGAACGCGACGGCCAGCCGCTGGTCCTGGCGGGCATCACCGACAGCGTGGCGGCGCGCGTGAACCAGCCGCTGCCTGACATCGACGCGGCCATGAAGGGCGTGCCGCCGTCGTCGGCGGTGATCCTCTTGAGCCATCGGCCGGTGGGCGCCAAGCGCCACGCGCAAGCCGGCGCCGGCCTGCAGCTGTCGGGCCACACGCACGGCGGCCAGATTCTGGGTCCGCATTTCATCACCCAACTGGCCAACGAAGGCTACGTGTCGGGCATGTACCAGGTCGGCAACATGCAGCTCTACGTGAGCAACGGCGCGGGCCTGTGGCCGGGCTTTCCGATCCGGCTTGGCCGGCCGTCGGAGATCACGCAGATCGTGCTGCGCGCCGCGCCGCCCGCCTGACGCGGTCCTGCCACACACGCGGCGGCGCATTGACAAGCGCCGCCGCGCTGACTTAGCATTCGGCCCTGCTTTTTCAACGCCTTTCGCTTCTTGGGTGCAACCGTGTCTGCCATTCGTCAATTCGCCTGAACGCCGACGAGTACCGTCCTGGTACCGCGGTCAGCCTGCCCGCATTCGCTGCTCGACGCCATGTAATGAGCACACCCCCGCCCGGCAGGCGCGGATCCAGGAAGCGCAACACCTCCCATCCCCGCTTCCCCTCCCGTAAAGACTGTGTCGTCGGCTTTTCCCATTTGCTGGAGAAGACCCATGACGCTGGATTTCTGCGCCTACGCGCAATCGCTAGACCTGTTCCGATATCCCCGAACGCCCCACCTTGAAGGCTCGCGCCTGCAGGACGGGGACGAAGGCCATGACCACGTGCCCTATCGCACGCTGGCCGGCCAGACGCTCGTCGTCGAAGAAAAGCTGGACGGCGCCAACACCGGCATCAGCTTCAGCCCGTCGGGCGAACTGCTGCTGCAATCCCGCGGCCACTACCTGGTGGGCGGCGGCCGCGAGCGGCAGTTCAGCTTCGTCAAGGCCTGGGCCGCCGCGCACGCGGACTGGCTGCTGGAGCGGCTGGAAGATCGCTATGTGATGTACGGCGAAACGCTGTCGAAGAAGCACTCCGTGTTCTACGACGCCCTGCCGCATCACTTCTTTGAATTCGACGTGCTGGACCGGCGCACCGGCGAGTTCCTGTCGACCGGCGCGCGCCGCGCGTTGCTGGCCGATGGTCCGGTGCTGTCCGTGCCCGTGTTGTACGAAGGGCCGGCGCCCGCGCGGCTGGCCGAACTGAAGGCCATGCTCAAGCCGTCGCTCGCCAAGACGGCTGGCTGGCGCGATGCCTTCGAGGCCACCGTGCTGCGCGAAGGCCTGGACCTGGCTCGCGCGTGGAAGCAGTGCGACAAGTCGGATCTGTCGGAAGGCCTGTATATCAAGGCCGAAGCGGACGGCAAGACCATCGCCCGCTACAAGTGGGTGCGCCGCGACTTCGTACAGGCCATTCTAGATTCGGACATGCACCATTCGGAGCAGCCTTTCATCCCCAACCAGCTCGCCGACGGCGTCGACCTGTACGCGCCGCGCCTTGCAGTCGACTGGGACACGTTGCGCGACGCCCGCACGGGAGAGACATCATGAATCACGAACAGATCCGGGCCCTCGTGCCCCAGCCGGGGCGCGGCGCGGACTATACGGCCTGCCTGGCCGCCTTCCCCGCGCTGGAGCTGGCCAAGACCACGCCGCAGGACCCCCGTTATCACGGCGAGGGCGATGTATGGACGCATACGCAGATGGTGGTGGACGCGCTGCTCGCGCTGCCGCAGTACCAGGCCGCGTCCCGCGCCGACCAGGAGATCGTGTTCCTGGCCGCGCTGCTGCACGACGTGGCCAAGCACAGCACCACGGTGATCGACCCGGTCACCGGCGCCATCGGCCAGCCTGGCCACTCGCGCAAGGGCGCCATCGACGCGCGCATCGCATTGTGGGACGCGGGCGTGCCGTTCGCGGTGCGCGAAGCGATATGCCGGCTGATCGCCACGCATCAGGTGCCGTTCTTCGCGCTGGAAGGCTCGCGCCGCGGCCGCTCGCCGGAGTTCATCGTGCGCGAGTTGTCCTGGCACGTGTCCCTTCCATTGCTCGCCATGCTGGCCGAAGCCGACATGCGCGGCCGGATATGCGCTGACTCTGCACGCGTGCTGGACAACATCGCCCTCTTCTGCGAGCTGGCGCGCGACGAGCAGTGCTTCGGCCAGCCCCGTGCCTTTGCCGATGCGCACACCGCCGTCAGCTATTTCCGCGGCGCCGACGTGCATCCCGACTATGCGTTGTTCCAGGAGCCGGGCTCGCGGGTCATCGTCATGTCGGGGTTGCCGGCGTCCGGCAAGAACACGTGGGTGGCGGCGCATCATCCGGACCTGCCGGTGGTGTCGTTCGACGACGCGCGCGAAGAACTGGGCCTGCGCCACGGCAAGAACGAGGGCATGGTCGCGCACCTGGCCATTGACCGTGCAAAGGCACTGCTGCGCGCCCGCGCGCCGTTTGTGTGGAACGCCACCAACCTCAGCGAGCTGATGCGCAAGAAGACACTGGATCTGCTCTTTGCCTATCACGCGGACGTGGAGCTGGTGTATCTGGAAAAGCCGCGTGCCGAGCTGCTGCGCCGCAATGCGCGGCGCGATACGTCGCTGTCCAACAAGACGCTGACCGGCATGCTGCACCGCTGGGACCTGCCGCTGCCCACGGAGGCACACCGGGTGGTTTATGCGGTGTAGCGCGGTGTAGCGCGGGTCAGGCAGGCACAAGCGCCGGCGTCAGCATGCTGTCGCGCAAGCGCAGCACGGATGCGCATGAGGTGTCGCGATGCGTCACCAGCGACAGCGACAGCGCGCCCTGCGCATCCGGGTCGGTCAGCGGCACAAACGCCACGTGCGGCGTCGAATACGCGCGGGTCACGCCAGGCACCAGCGCCACACCCAGGCCGCTGGCGACCAGGCTGACCAGCGTCTGCACCTGAATGGCTTCCTGGCTGATGCGGGGCGAAAACCCCGCCTTGTGACACAGCGCCAGCGTCACGCCGTTCAGCCCCGGCACCTTGGCCGGCGAATACAGCACGAAGTTTTCGGACCGCATGCGCTCGAGCGCAATCGGGCCAATGTCGGCCAGAGGATGGCGGGCAGGCACTGCCAGGATCAGGTCGTCGCGCTCGACCACCCAAGAATCCAGTTCGCTGTCTTCGGCCAACGGACCGCGCACCAAACCCGCGTCGATCTCGTTAGCGCGCAGCATCGCCACCAATCCGACCGTGCTGTCTTCGCGCAGGTCCAGTTGCACATCCGGGTACTGCGCGCGGAAGGCCGGCAGGCAGCGCGGCAGCAGCATGTACGTGGCCGAGCCCACAAAGCCCAGGCGCAGCGTCCCCCATTCCCCCAACGCCACCCGGCGTGCCGCCTGGCGCGCCTGATCGGTATGGAACAGCGCGCGGCGCGCATCGGCCATCAGGGCGTCGCCCGCGGGTGTCGTGGTGACGCCCTTGGCGCCCCGCACCAGCAGCGGCACGCCCACCGCGTGCTCCAACTTCTGGATCGACACCGACAGCGCGGGTTGGGCGATGTGCAGCGCATCGGCGGCGCGACGGTAACTCCCCAGCTCGGCGATCGTGACGAACTGCCGAAGCTGGCGCAAATCTATAGCCATAACAGATTCCGTATCAAGCAATACCGAAGCCATATTAGACGCGTATGTGCGGCGCCGATAGGATTTCCGCCATGACGACAACTCCCCTCTCAAACGGCCCGGCGCTGGACGGCATCCGCGTCCTGGACCTGACTTCCGTCGTATTCGGCCCTTACGCCTCGCAGATCCTGGCCGACTACGGCGCGGACGTCATCAAGGTCGAAGCGCCCGGCGGCGACTCCACCCGGCAAACCGGCCCCGCGCAGGAGCCCGGCCTTTCCGCGATCTTCCTGGGTCTGAACCGCAACAAGCGCAGCATCGTGCTGGACCTGAAGCAGCCCGCGGCGCGCGAGGCGCTGCTGACGCTGGTGGACCAGGCCGACGTGCTGATGCACAGCATGCGGCCGGCCAAGATGGCGGCGCTGGGGCTGGACCCCGCCACGCTGTGCGCGCGCAACACGCGGCTGGTCTACGCCGGCCTGTATGGCTTCGGTGAAGGCGGCGCGTACGACGGCCGCCCAGCCTACGACGACATCATTCAAGGCCTGTCGGGGTTCGCGGATCTTGTCGGCCGCCAGACCGGCGCGCCGCGCTACCTGCCCACCGTCGCCGCCGACAAGACGTGCGGTCTGGTCGCCGCGCACGCCATTCTTGCGGCGCTGTTCCAGCGCGCGCGTACCGGACAGGGCCAGCAGCTGGAAGTGCCCATGTTCGAAAGCATGGCGTCCTTTGCGCTGGTCGAGCACTACTACGGCCGGCATCTGGCGGACGAGCCCGGCGACGCCGGTTATCCGCGCGTGCTCACGCCCTGGCGCCGGCCCTGCCAGACCGCAGACGGGCACGTCTGCCTGATGCCCTATACCGACGCGCATTGGCGCGACTTCTTCAACGCGGCCGGCCGCCCCGATCTGGCGCAGGATCCGCGCTTTGCCGACATCTCGGCGCGCACGCGCCACATCGAGACCCTGTACGAATTGCAGGCCGGCCTCGTCGCGGCCCATGACACGGCGTACTGGCTGGCGCTGTGCGAGCGGCTGCAGATCCCGGCCGCACCCGTGAACCGGCTGGAAGATCTGGAGACCGATCCGCATCTGGCCAGCGTGGACTTCTTCGTGCCGCTGGAAAGCGCGTCCGGCAGTCACTACCGCTTTCCGCGTAACCCCGTGCGTTTGCAGCATTCCCACGTGCCGCCCGCCATGCCGCCGCACCTGGGCGAGCACACGCGCAACGTGCTGGCCGAAGCGGGCATCGCGCCGGCCGCCGTTGACGCGCTGCTGGCCACCGGCGCCGCCTGCCAAGCCAACACCCTCCTTTCTGAAAACGCCAAGGACCCCGCATGACCCAAGACCGCGACACCTCTCCCGCCATCCAACTCGGCCAAGGTTTTTACTGGCAGGACCTGACGGTGGGCCAGCGCTTCCAGACATTTCGCCGCACGGTGACCGAGACCGACATCGTCAACTTCATCAGCGTCACCGGCATGCTGGAGACCATCTTCATCGACGCCACCTACACCCACGGCGCCATCCAGGGCCGGCCCGCGCCGGGCGCGCTGACCTATGGCCTGATCGAAGGCCTGATCATGCAGGGCATGGTGCAGGGAACGGGCCTGGCGCTGCTGGAGATTCACAAGAAGATGATTGCGCCGGTGGTGGCCGGCGACACCATCTGGGCCGAGATCGAAGTGACCGGCGTGCGCCCGACCTCGCAGCACAACCGCGCGGTCGTCACGTCCGCCATCGACGTGCGCAACCAGCACGGCAAGCCGGTGATGGCCTACACGGCAGTGCGCATGCTGGCCGGCAGGCCGCGCTGACCAGGCTGACCGCTATCAGCGGCAGGCATCCCGCAGAGGACGCCGCCGCCCATCCGCAGTACCCATAACAGCCCAAGGAGACAACCCATGAAAAAAGCACTGCTGGCGACCACGCTGGCCCTTCTGGCGCTGGGTGGCGCCGCCAGCGCCCAGGCCGCGTGGCCCGACCGCCCGATCACGATGGTGGTGCCCTTCCCGCCCGGCGGTCCGACTGATCTGGTGGCGCGCGTGCTGGCCAAGCAGTTGACGGACCAGCTGGGCCAGACCGTCGTCGTCGAAAACAAGGGCGGCGCCAACGGCAACATCGGCATGCAGTACGCGGCCGCGGCCAAGCCCGACGGCTACACGGTGCTGTACAACACCTCGTCCATCGCGCTCAGCCCCAACCTGTATCGCTCGCTGGCCTTCGACCCGGTCAAGGACTTTGCGCCGGTGTCCACCACGGCCGTCATTCCGCTCGTCCTGCTTGTGCATCCGTCGGTGCCCGCCGACACTGCGCCCGCCTTCGTGGATTATGCGCGCAAGCATCCCGGCAAGCTGTCGTACGGCTCTGCCGGCGCCGGCAACGTCACGCATCTGGGCGCGCTCCTGCTTTTGCGGTCGCTGGATATCGATGCGGTCCACGTGCCCTATCGCGGCAGCGCCCCGGCCATGACGGATCTCGTCGGCGGACAGGTCCAGGTGATGACCAATACGCTGAACGATTCGCTGGGCTTCATCCGCGAAGGCAAGCTGCGTGCGCTCGCGGTGACCAGCGAGACGCGCAGCGACCAACTGCCCAACGTGCCGACGGTGGCGGAAACCGTGGCGCCGGGTTTTGGGATGGGGGCTTGGCAAGGCGTGGTGGTGCCGGCCGGCACGCCCGCGCCTGTGATCGACAAGCTCAATGCCGAGATCCTGCGCGCGCTGAAATCTCCGGAGATGCAAAAGCAGCTGAAGGTGCAAGGCGCGCAGGCGCTGGGGTCGACGCCGCAAGAATATGCCGCCTACATCAAGAGCGAGATCGCGCGATGGGGCGAGGTGGTGAAGGCGGCGAACGTGAAGCTGGATTGAACGCAATTGCGCATACGCGTCACTCGCCAAGACAAACGCCCGCGTGAAGCGGGCGTTTTCAATACTGCTTTGGTAAGCCGGGCGACTTAACGTCCCGCGGCCTTGGCGCTCAGGCCATTTGCCACGCCCATATCGGTCTTGGGCACGTCGCGCAGGATCACGCGGACGTCTTCGCCAGAGATGTCGAGACTGGCGCACACGGCCTGGTTCAGCGCCGCGATCAGGGCGGCCTTCTTGGCTTCGTCGCGGCCTTCGATCAGATCCACGTCCACGCGCGCCATGCGCTTGCCGATTTCCCCCGCGACGATCACGTGTTCTGCCGGGACTTCGTGCAGCACGGCGCGCACGCTGGACAGCGGCGCCGCGATGCTTTCGACCACCGCGTTGGACGCGCCTTTGAGCAGGTCGGCTTTCTGGGCGGCCGTGTGGCCTTGCATGATCTGGACGTTCAAGAGGGGCATGACGATTCCGATGTTCCGATAAAAGGAAAACCGGTCAAGCCGACCGGCAAGCCATCATATCGTGACTGCGCCCGCGTGCAAGCAACTGCACGCGGGCGCAAGGGGTCATGCGGGGAACGCCGGAATCAGGCGGCGGCCTTGCCTTCGCGTTCCAGTTCCGGTTGGACGTTCGACGCGTCTGCATCCGCCGTAGCCGGGGTATCCGTCAGGGTTTCAGCCGACACCGGCGTCTCGGTCAGGGCCGGCGTCACCAGCTCCACGACCTTTTTGCGGGACAGCATGCCCAGGAACTCGTCGTCCTCGCCCGTCACGGCGACCGGCTGATCGCTGTGCACCAGTTGCGCGAGCACTTCGCCCAGGCCCGCCGTGGCAGGCACCGACGCCAGGTCCTCGACAAAGCGGGACACATCGCGCGCGCCTTCCTGCATGGCCTTCGCGGCTGCCTCGGCGGTCAGCACGCCGGCGAGGCGCTTGCCGTCCAGCACCGGCGCGTACTCGTAGTTCAGCGCACTCATGCGGTCCACCGCATGCGCGGGGCGCGAGCGCATGGTCAGCGTCAGGCGCGCCGGATTCACGGCGTGCGTGGCGTTGAGCACCTTGGTGCGGTTCACGTCCTGCAGGAACGACTGCACGTAATCGTTGGCCGGGTTCAGCAAAATGTCTTCCGGCGTGCCTTCCTGCACCAGTTCGCCGTCCTTCAGGATGGCAATGCGGTTGCCCAGGCGCAGCGCTTCGTCCAGATCGTGCGTGATGAAGACGATGGTCTTGTTGAGCTTGGCCTGCAGTTGCAGCAGCTGATCCTGCATTTCGCGGCGGATCAGCGGATCCAGCGCGGAGAACGCCTCGTCCATCAGCAGGATTTCGGCGTCGGTAGCCAGCGCGCGCGCCAGGCCGACACGCTGCTGCATGCCGCCGGAAAGCTGATGCGGGTACTGATTCTCGAAGCCCGACAGGCCCACCTGTTCCAGCCATTCGCGGGCGCGCTGCTCACGCTCGGCCTTGCCCACGCCTTGCACGGTCAGGCCGTACGCGGCGTTGTCCAGCACCGTGCGGTGCGGAAACAGGCCAAAGCGCTGGAAGACCATGCTCATCTTCTTTTGGCGGAAGACTTCCAGATCGCGCTTGTTCAGGCTGACCACGTCCACGCCATCGACCAGGATGTGGCCCGCGCTGGGCTCGATCAGGCGGTTGAAGTGACGGATCAGCGTCGACTTGCCCGAACCGGACAGGCCCATGATGACGTAGATGCTGCCTTCTTCGATGGACAGGCTGATGTCGCGCAGACCCAGCGTGTGGCCGCTTTTGGCCAGCAGCTCTTCCTTGCTCATGCCGCCCTGCGCGGCTTCCAGCCACTTCTTCGGATGCGCTCCGAAGATCTTGTAGATGTTCTTGACTTCGATCTTGCTCATCGCTGGCCTCCCATGCGCATGCGCTGTCCATACGATTGCGTGATCCGGTCGAACAGCACGGCCAGCACCACGATACCCAGGCCGGCCAACAGGCCCCGGCCCACTTCCAGGCGGTTGATGCCCAGCAGCACTTCATAACCCAGGCCGCGCGCGCCGATCATCGACGCGATCACGACCATCGACAGCGCCATCATCGTGGTCTGGTTGATGCCGGCCATGATGTTGGGCAGCGCCAGGGGCAATTGCACGCCGAACAGCTGCTGGCGCGGATTGGCGCCAAAGGCGCGCGACGCTTCCAGCACTTCGCGGTCGACCAGGCGGATGCCCAGGTCGGTCAGGCGGATGAGCGGCGGCACGGCATAGATGACGGTCGCGATGATGGCGGGAATCTTGCCCAGGCCAAACAGCATGACGACGGGAATCAGGTACACGAAGCTGGGCATCGTCTGCATCACGTCCAGCACGGGCAGCATGCCCGAACGCAGCCAGTTCACACGCGCCATCAGCACGCCCAGCGGGATGCCGATCAGCACCGACAGGCCGGCGGCCATGATCATCAGCGCCAGCGTCTGCATGCCGGCGTCCCACAGACCCAGCACGCCGATCACGCACAGCAGCGCGCCCATCGCCAGGCTCAGCCCGACGCGGCGGCTCACGCCATAGGCGATCGCGATGGTGACCGCGACAACCGCCCACCAGGGCGAGCTGCGCAAGAGTTGCTCCAACCACACCAACGCATGCAGCACGGGCTGGGACAACGTCTCCAGCGTGTCGGCATAGTTGGTGACCAGATGATCGACAAAGCCGTCGATCGCCCCCCGTACCTGACGGGCGGGAATAATTTCAGGAAACATCGTTTTGACTCCATTCTGGCGCGCTCGCCGCCCGTGTCGCCACCGGGCGCGCCGGCGCAGCGGAAAACAACGAGACTGAGACGGGTGCCTGGCACCTGGACGGATGATGGATCGCGCAGATCACATCCGCATCGGTGCCCTGCACCGGTATCACTGCCACCGCGGGTGGCGGCACAAGCACGCTTGCCGGGCCGGACGCTTGCGCCCGGCCGGCGGCCATCCCGGCAAAGAGGTCCGGTCCCTCAAGGGGCCGGTACGCGCCACCGCGGCGCGCAGCCAGGATCACAGTGCTTTACAGCGCGCTTTGGACGCGCCCGGCGACGTCGGCGGGGACCCATTTGGTCCAGACGTCGGGTTTGTTCTTCAGGAACCACTTGGCCACGGCGGTGGATTCATCGCCGGACTCTTCCATGTGGGCCAGGGTTTCGTTGATGACCGGCAGCGGCACCGAGACCTTGGACAGGAATTCGGTCAGCTTGGGCGCATCTTCGGAGAACTTGGTGTTCACCGCGGTGAAGACGGGATTGTCGGGATAGGCGCTGGGCTCAGGCTTGGCGCACTTGGGCGACGTCAGGCACTTGTGCTTTTCGGCGTCGTAGGGCGGCAGGTCCAGCTTGACCAGATCCATGGCGCCGACCAGCGGCGTGGGGGACCAGTAGTAGAAGACAACGTTCTGCTTGCGCTTGTAGGCCGACATCAGGGCCGCCTTCTGCGCCGCGCCCGTGCCGGGCGAATACAGCGTGTAGGAGTCGTCAAGCTTCAGGGCATGGAACAGGTTGTTGCTGGTGACTTCGCAACCCCAGCCTGCCGGGCAGCCGTAGAAACGGCCCTTGCCGGGCTCTTCCGGGTCCTTGAACTGGTCCTTGAACTTGGGCAGGTCGGCGGCGGACTTCAGTTCCGGCAAGCGCTCAGCCGTGTACTTGGGGATGTACCAGCCTTCGGCGCCCATGTACAGGTCACCGATGCGCTTGACCTTGCCGGTCTTCTCGGCGCGGGCCCAGGGGTCGGCCACGCTGTTCAGCCAGATTTCGGTATTGATGTCCAGATCGCCGCGCTCGAGGGCAGCCAGGGCGGGCAGCGTTTCAGTCGGCAGGGTTTCGGTCTTGCAACCGTAGCCCTTTTCCATGATGAAACGTTCGACGTCAACCAGGACCAGATTGGATTCCCAGTTCATGGCGCCGAAGGTGACCGGCCGCTTGATTTCGCATTGCGGCGCGTCGGCGGCTTGGGCCGAACCGGCAAACGCAAACAGAACGGCCGCGGCGGCCAGGGTCTTGACAGGGGTAAAACGCATTGGCTTTTGCCTCCATAGGTTCAGGCACGCACGCCGGGAACAAGCCCGGGAGGCACCGTGGAGCTAAGGGGGTTGTGCGGAAGACGGGCAGAACCGCCAATACAAACCGACACTAGCAACAAGACGGCCCGCGAGGGACGCGGCGTCTTGCAAGACAGGGAGCTTCAAAAACGGGTTTTTGAAAACTCAGAGAAAGAGAACAAACTGAACGAAGAAGGCGGCATCTTAAACGAAATTGAGATGCCGACCAACCCCGAGGGTGAATGAAACAGATACATTCGCCACGAAAAACGTCAGGGAAAACCCGGTATGCACTTGGGTAGATGGCCGTTTTCCCCAGGGGAAATTCGTCCGGCGATGCTCGATACATTTAGTTAACAATATGTTCGGATAAACACATACAGGGCGTTCCAAAACGGGCTTGGGAAGCCCGAAATGGCCGGTTTGCGCGGCCAGTTCGGCATCCTTACTTGCGGGCCAGCGACTGCTGGTACGGCCCGGCGTCCAACGCCCCCGCCGGCAAATCCCCCTTCAGCGTCCCGTTGTCCTTGAAGATCTGGAACTCGCGCTCGAGCGTATCCAGATCCGCCGCGTTCAGCGACACCCGGTAATTTTCATCCCACAGGTCCGCGAACACCTGCGCATCCGCCTGCGGCAGATTGCCCGCTTTCTGCACCGCGCTCACCACCTGCGCGGGATTGGCCTGGCCGTATTCCAGCGCCTTGCGCAGCGCCACGATCGCCCGCACAACGGCGTCCGGATTCTTCTGCTGGTACTCCGCGCGGACCAGGCCCACGGCGTTGTAGGGCACGCTGTCGCTTTTGGTCAGCGTCTTCCACTGATCGCCAAACGTGGACAACGTGCGCACCTTCAGATCCTTCAATTGCGCGGTCGTGACGTTGCGCAGCGCGGCGGCGTCCACTTCCTTTTGCGCCAGGAACTGCACCAGGCGCGGCTCATTGCCCGGCACCAGCGTGAAATCCTTCTCCTTGATACCGTGGTTGCCGGCGAGCACGGCGCTGGCGATGGTCGCGGTGGAGCTGCCTGCGGGCGACATGCCGATCTTCTTGCCCTTCAGGTCCGCCAGCGTCTTGATCGGCGAATCTTCCAGCACCACGAAGGAAACGTTCGACGGCTGCGTCGCCAGCACGATCTTCACCGGGACGCCATCGGTCGCCAGCGCAAACGCGCCCGCGGCAGGAGATCCGAAGGCCAGGTCGATGGCGTTTGCGGCGATGGCGCGGGTCGGGCCATTGACGTCCGAGAAGTGCACGTACTCCACCTCCAGGCCTTGGTCCTTGAAGAAGGTGCCCGCTTCCAGCACCGCACCGTAACCCAGCGTCAGCCCGCTGGGCCAGTAGCCGACGCGGATCTTTTCGGCATGCGCGGGCGCCGCGGCCAGGCCGCCGGCCAGTACCGCAAAGAGCGCGGCGCGTTTGATCAATTGCAAGGCTTTCATAAGTGCTCCAGGTGTGAGTCCTGCCCGGTCAACGCGCCGGCGGCAGGTGTCGGTAAGTGGAATCGGTGCGCGCGCCGCCAGCCGATGGCAGGCGGCAAGGTCGATGCGCATCTGCGCGCGCGCGGCCGCCAACGTGTCAGGATCGGGCTTGGGTGTCTGCGCCACCGGCGGCCTCCCAGAAGACGATCTTGCGATGCAGCCAGCGCACCGTCTGCGCGCCGGCTACGCCGAATGCGGCCAGCAGGATCACGCCGGCGAACATGGTGCTGACGTTCAGATTGACCGCGGCCGATCCGATCAGGTAACCCAGCCCGGCCTCCGACGACACCAGCTCGCCCACCACGGTGCCGATCAGCGCGAGCGACACGCCGATCTGCAAGCCGGCAAAAATGTCGCCGGACGCCGCCGGCAGCTTCACGTGCCGGAAGATGTACCAGCGCGACGCCGAGAACGCGCGGCACGCGTCGATCAGGTCCGGGTCCACACGCCGGATGCCGACGATGGTGTTGATGAACAGCGGGAAAAAGCAGATCAGCACCACCAGCACCACCTTGGACGCCAGCCCGAAGCCGAACCACACCAGGATCAGCGGCGCCAGTGCCACCTTGGGCGTGGCCTGGATGGCGACCAGCAGCGGATACACAAATTTCTCGAACGTGCGCGATTCCGCCAGCAACGCCCCCAGCACCAGCGCCAGCGCGCTGCCGATGGCGTAGCCGATGAGCGTCGCGGCCACGGTATAGCCGATGTGGCGCCAGATCGTGCCGTCCTGGAATACCGACACCAGGGTGCGGAAGACGGCGCCGGGCGTGGTCAGGATGTAGTCGGGCACCTTGAAGTACGTCACGGAAAAATGCCAGGCCAGCAGCACCACGGCCAGCGTGGCCAGCGGGTACAGGACAGCGGTCAGTCGTTGCATGGACTCATCCGATGAAGTGGCGCCGAAGATGATCGCCAGCGGCGGTGAACGCGGGCTCGGCCAGCGTCGCCATCGTTCGCGGGCGCGGGATATCGACCTTGAAGTCCTCGACCACCCTGCCCGGCCGGGCCGACATGACCAGCACGCGGTCCGACAGCATCACGGCTTCGGGAATGCTGTGCGTGATGAACAGCACGGATTTGCGGTCGCGCATCCAGATCCGCTGCAACTCCAGCGTCAGCGCCTCGCGCGTCATCGCGTCCAGCGCGGCGAATGGTTCGTCCATCAGCAGCAGCCGCGGGTCGCGCTGCAGCATCCGCGCCAGCCCGACCCGCTGCTGCATGCCGCCGGACAGTTCGTTGGGATAGTTGCCGGCAAAGTCGCGCAGCCCCACGAGGTCCAGCAGTTCCCGCCCGCGGCGCTCGGCATCGGCGCCGCGCTCGCCCGCGGTTTCGCTCGGCAGCAAGACGTTGTCCAGCACCGTGCGCCACGGCAGCAGCGTTGGCTTCTGGAAGGCAACGCCGATGTCGCGGCTGGGCCCCTCAACCGGCACGCCGCCGACTTCGACCTGGCCGAGCGTAGGGGTGAGCAGCCCCGCGGCAAGCTTGAGCAGCGTGGACTTGCCGCAGCCCGACGGCCCGAGAATCGTGACGAACTCGCCCTCGCCCACCGCCAGATCCACTTCGCGCAGCGCATCGATGCTGCCGCGCCGCGTCTGGTAGGACACCGACACCGCGCGCGCCTGCAGCAAGGGCGCTGCTGTCATTGGACCGCCTTCGCCTGCGCGCGCACGGCGGCGGCATCGAACGCCGAGAACTTCGGCACGAGCTGGTTGCTGAAGATCTTGTCGACGGGAATGTCGGCGGTGTTGAACTCGCCGGCCTTGTGCATCGCGCCCACGAACGACCGGATCACCCCCAGATCGAATTCGCCCGCCACGCGTTCAGTGCCATCGGGACGGCGCAACGTGCTGTCCATGCGCTTCTTGACCAGCACGATGGCTTCGTCCAGGTTCTTCTGATAGTCGCCATCCTTGGGCTTGGCCTCGGGCTGGTACTTCCAGAACGTCTCGGCGCACAACCGCGGATTGGCGTCGCACGCCAGCACTGCCTTGGTGTAGGCGCGCCCGAAGCGGGCCAGCAGCTCGGGCTGGTCGCGCAGCGTGTCTTCATGCGCGATGAAGCCGTTGCTGTTGATCTTCTGGAAGATCGGCGGGTACGGCAGGCGGCGGACCTTGGTGCCGGTCAGCTCCAGCATCGCGGTCCACGAGCTGTTGTAGTTCAGGGCGTCCACCCTGCCTTCCTTCAGCGCCAGAAAGCCCGACCCCAGCACGCCCACCGCCACGATGTCGACATCCTTGCCGGGCACCAGCGATTCCTGCCGCAGCAGCGCACGCGTCGACGGAATGGTGCCCCAGGTCAGCGCGCCGACCCCGATCTTCTTGCCCTTCAGGTCCTTGATCGTCTTGATCGGACCATCGGCCAGCACCGCCAGCTCCAGCTCGTTCGACGGGATGGTGTTGTAGAAGTAGCGCACCGGCAGCGGCGTCTTGCCGGTCTCGTAGCTGGCCAGAACGGGCTCGGGCAGCGGCAGCCCGATGGTGACCTTCTTGGACGCCACCTGGGGCAGCAAGGCGCCTGCGCCCTGGAACACGATCGTCTTGACCTCGATGTTCTCCTGGTCGAAGTAGCCCAGGTCCTTGCCCAGCCCGTATACGCCGCCGCTGGCGACGGTGAGCGGAATGCCCAGGGCCACGGTGACGGTGTCGGCGGCCTGCGCGGCCGGAAAGGCGGCCAGCGCGATGGCGGCCGCGGCGACGCGCGCCAGGGTGTGTGCGGGTTTGGTCATTGCAGTGTTCCGTTGGTGTGTGTTCGTATTCAGGTCGTGCTGGTGCGTGTTCATGCAGATCGGTACGGTGCGCGCCAAGGCGCACCACTGCGCATCAGGCCGCCGAGGCCTCGGATTCGGTCAACGCCTCCCGCGCCCGCTGCTTGAGCAGGTTGCGGTCGACCTTGTTGGTGGAAGCCAGCGGCAAGGCGTCCAGAAACCAGACGCGGCGCGGATGCTGGTAAGCCGGCGCGTGCGTCAGCACGTGCTGCTTGACGGTGTCTTCGGTCAGCACGCCGGGCGCGGCGGGCACAACGAACGCCACCGGCTTGTGGCCCTTGATGTCGTCCGGCACCGGCACGACGCAGGCCTGCTGCACGCCGGGCAGCGTCTCCAGCACTTTCTCGACCTCGCCGGGAAAGATGTTTTCGCCGCCGGACACGAACATGTCGTCGTCGCGGCCCACGAAGTAATAGAAGCCCTGCGCGTCGCGGCGCAGCACGTCGCCCGTGACGTAATAGCCATCGGCGGTGATGGCCGCGCGGATGTCAGGGCGGTTGTGATAGCCCAGCATGATGCCGGGGCTCTTGACGTGCAGCACGCCCTGGTCGCTCTCGTTGCCCGCGGCGTCCACCAGCCTCACCTGCACCTGCGGATGCGCATGGCCGATCGACATGTCAGGCTGCGGCAGCCCTGCCGGATGGGGGCCGAACGTGACGGGGCCGGCCTCGGTGGTGCCATACGAGATCACGCGGGCCTGGGGCAGCGCACGGCGGATGGCGGCCTGCAAGGCTTCGCTGACGGGCGCCGAGCCCATGCGCACGACCTCCACGCTGCTCAGGTCGGCGCGGGCAAGCAGATCCTCTTCGCACAGCACCATCGCCATCATCGGCGGCACGGACGTGAGCCAGGTGGGGCGATAGCGCGCGATGGCCTCGATGTAGGGCCGCGGCTTGAACTGCGGCAGCAGCACGATGGTCGCCTGCCCGGCCAGCGCAAGCTGGCACAGCGCCAGCGCATTCATGTGATACATCGGCGCGGCGATCAGATAGCGCTGCCCGGCGAGGCTTTGGCCGGCGAGCCGCGTGCGCACCACCCACAGATGGCTGCGATGCGACAGCACCACGCCCTTGGGCTTGCCGGTGGATCCGGACGTATACAGGAAGAACGCGGCTTCGTCCGGCGCCGGCGTCACGGCCTGGAAGGGTCCCGGATCGAGCAAGGCATCCAGCCCGGTCTCGCCGGGCGCGCCGAACTCCACAACGGGCAGATCCGACGGCGTCTGCGCGCGCCGCGCGGCATCGCAGAAGACCAGCCGCGCGCCGCTGTCCTGGATGACGAAGTCCGACAAGGCGCGCGGAAACTTGTAATTCACGGGCACGACCACAAGGCCCGCCCGCTGCGCGCCCAGCAGCACCGCCAGGAACTGCGCGCTGTTGGCGGCCAGCACCGCGACCCGATCGCCGCGCTGCAGCCCGCGGCGCAGCAGTCCGCGCGCGACGGCGTTGCACAGGTCGTCAAGCTGCCCGACCGTCAGGCGCGTCTCGTTCTGCTCATCGTCCAGCGCGATCACCGCCACATCGTCGGGATTGGCGCCCGGCGGGGTGAGCCCGCCCAGGTTGTAGGCATGAAAGCCGGGATCAGTGCTCATAGACGAAGTCCAGTAAGGTGTTCAAGCCCGGCAAAGCCACGGCCAGGCCGCTCAATCCGTCGCGTTGCCAGGGCCGCGCGCGCAGGTCGTCGCCCAGCGCGGCGACGTGTCGTTCCAGCGCATCGGGATTACCGGCGCGCAAGGCGATGGCGCCGAAGAAGCTGTCGCGGCCCAGTGCATCGCACGCAAGATCGCCGTAGCGCTGGGCATAGGCGTCGGCATCCAGCAGATCGACCGAGAAGCCGGGGCTGGGGATCGAAAAGCCGCGCCCGTCCAGATGGACCTGGCCGAACGCCGCCTGCGCGTAGGCCTGCGCATCGGCCTGCGGGTGTGCGGACACCAGCGTCAGGCCCGCCAGGCCACGCACGCTATTGGCGTGCGACTGCCATTCGGGACGCCACACCAGTTCCGGCGTCAGGTGCTGGCAGTAATAGACGCGGCCGGCCTCGAAGGCGCCGGGCTGGTAACGCACGGTGCGAAAGCTGGCTTCGTGCTGCACGCCGTCCAGTTCAAGCGGACGGGTGAAGGCGTGCAGCGGCGCCACCGCCGCGCCGGCGCGTGTCAGCGCGGCATGCACGGCGTCGGCCGAGGCCGGCTTGTAGACCGGCCCGTCGATGCCCGCGGGGTTGTCCAGGATCTCCTGGCGCAAGGTGCCGCCGTCGGTCGGCAGGCCGATCAGCTCCAGGTAATCGTCCTGGAACACCATCAGATGATTCACCGACCCGAACGCGTGGCGGCCTTGCGGTGTCAGCGTGAACCCCAGCGCCGCGAACAGGCGCGCGGCCGCATCGGTGCCAAAGCGCGTATTGATCACCAGGTGATCGAGCGGCAGAGCGCTGTTCATGCCCCTCTCCCCTCAGCTCTTGGGGGGCGCGGTCAGATACACGCCGCGCCCGCTGGCCAGCAGCGCGCCTTGGGCGTCCTCGATGCGCGCTTCAGCCACCGACAACTGCTTGCCGGCCTTGACGACCTTGCCGCGGATGGTGAGGTCGCCCTGGATCGCCGGCCGGTGATAGTCCACCCGCAGGTCCACCGTCGGTACGCCACGGCCCGTGTGGGAGACGAGCGCCCAGTCCGCGGTCAGGTCGATCAGCGCGGCCAGAATGCCGCCGTGCGTGTAGGGGTTGTCGGGGTTGACCGACCATTCCTCGCGCCACGTGGCCTGCAGCACGATCTCGCCGTCGCCGACCGACAGCACTTTGAGGCCAAGCCACTGGTGATAGGGACTGCGCAGGAGACGCGCCTGGATATCGGCCGCGGCGGGCAGGTTCTGTTCAGACATGTTCAAAGGTTCCGATTGGGATTCAGGGAGCGACGATGATCTTGCCGATGACCTTGCGGTCGCGGATGGCGGCCAGGCCTTCGGCCGCTTCTTCAAGCGGCACCACGCGGTCGATCAGCGGCGCGATCTCACCGCGGTCGACCTGGTCCAGCAGCGCGAGCAGGTTCTCGTCGTAGAAGCTGTTGGAACCCTTGACGGTCAGTTCAAAGCTCCAGATGTAGCGCAGGTCTTCCTTGGGGTCGTAGCCCGCGGTGGCCCCGCACGTCAGCAGGATTCCGCCTCGACGAATGCAGCGCAGCGACGGCACCCAGGTGTCGCCGCCCGTGAAGTTCACCACCACGTCCACCCCGCCTTCCGTGCCGCGGCGCTGCGGCTTGCCATACTGCTGGATCGCCCATTTGGAGAAGTCGGTCTCGCGGTAGTCGACAACGTGGTCCGCGCCGATCTCGCGCAGCCGCGTCAGCTTGTCCGCGCCGCTGGCGCAGGCAATCACCTCGGCGCCCAGGCGCTTGGCCAGGATGACGCTGGCCGTGCCGACGCCGCCGCTGGCGCCCAGGATCAACACCTTGTCGCCGGCCTGCACGGTGCGGTGCGTGACGAGCATCCGGTGGGCGGTGCCATAGGCCACCGGCAAGGCGGCCGCCTGTTCATACGTGACGTTGGCCGGCAACGGCAGAAGCTGCGCCGCCGACACCAGGCAGTACTGCGCCATGCCGCCGTCCAGCATTTCGCCCATCAGGCCCTTCTCGCGATTCAGCGGATTGACCAGCACGCGGTCGCCCGCCTTCCAGCCTTCGACGTCCGCGCCGACCTCGGCGATGTCGCCGGCCAGATCCAGGCCGATGATCACCGGCAGCGGCACCTTGATGCCGGGCATGCCCTGCACCGTGAAGACATCGTGGTAGTTGAAGGACGAGGCGCGCACGCGCACCACGACGTGGCCGGGAGTCGCCTGGGGCACAGGCTTGTCATGGACGACCGACAGTTGGTCCAGGCCGCCGTGCGCGTTGAGCACGAGCGCCTTCATGGTTTGGGACATGTGATTGGATCCGTGAGGGGAAAAAAAGCGGGAAGAAGATCAGTCCGCCGCGGCGCGGCGCCAGCGGAACAGGTGCGTCTCAAGCGGCTTGAGCACGCAGAACTCGATCAGCACCATCAGGCCGACCAGCGTGATCGTCCATGCAAACACCTGATCGGTCTGCACGAGATCGGCCGCCTGCCGCAGCCGATAGCCCACGCCGTTGGACGCGCCGATGGTTTCGGCCACCAGCGACACCCGCCAGCCGAAGCCGAACGCCAGGCGCGCGCCGGAAAAGAAGTCGGGCAGGATGGAGGGCAGATAGATCGTGCGCAGGATGCGCAGCGGCGGCATGCGGAAGCTGCGCGCCAGCTCGACCAGATCGGCGCGCACCGAGCGGGCGCCCTGCCAGACGTTGGTCAGGATCAGCGGCAGCGCGGTCATGAACACCACGAAGATGGTCGTGGCGTTGGAGATGCCGAACCAGATGATGGCGAAGATGGCCCAGATGGCCGAAGAAATTGTGTTGGTGACGGCCAGCACGGGTTCAAAGAACTCGCCCAGCTTGCGGCGGCTGCCGAACAGCAGCCCCAGCGCCGTGCCCGCCACGGCGGCCAACGAGAAGCCCGCGATGACCCGCCAGAACGTCACGCCCAGGTCGCGCCAGAACGTATCGCTGGAAACCAGCCGTCCCAGCGCGTCGGCCACGCGTGCCGGACCCGGCAGGATGTACGCGGGCACGCCGCGCGCCGCGAACGCCCACGCCGCCAGCAGCAGCGCCACCAGCAGCAGGCGCCGCCCCGCATTGCCGCCCAGGACACGCCATGCCGACGCGCGTTCGGCCGAAATCGAAGTCTGGGTCATGACGCTACACCCGCACGCGCAACTGACGGATCAGCTCGGCGACCTCGGGTTGCGACGGCGCACGCGGCCTGGTCAGCGTCACGGGCGCGATCTCGCGGATGCGGCCGGGCCGCGGCCGCAGAATTACCACCTGATCGGCCAGCACCACCGCTTCCTCGACGTCATGCGTCACAAACACCACGGTCATGCCGCGGCTTGCCTGGATTTCCAGCAGCTCGGCGTGCATCTGCGCGCGGGTGCCGGGGTCCAGCTTGGAGAACGGTTCATCCAGCAGCAGAATGCGCGGCTCGTTCACCAGACTGCGCGCCAGGGCCACGCGGCTGCGCATGCCGCCGGACAACTCATGCGGGTAGGCCGACGCAAAACCGGCCAGCCCCACTGATTCCAGCGCGGCCAGCGCCCGCGCCTGGCGTTCGGCGCGTGGCAAGCGCGTGGCCTCCAGGCCGAAGCAGACGTTGTCCCGCGCGGTGCGCCACGGCAGCAGCCGGTCGTCCTGGAACAGATAGCCCACCGCGCGCCAGTCGGCGTACGCCGCCGTGCTGGCGCCTTCCACCAGGATGTTGCCCTCGTCAGGATGAGCCAGACCCGCGATCAGATTGAGCAGCGTGCTCTTGCCGCAGCCTGACGCACCCAGTATGGCGACCACCTGGCCATGCGGTATGTCCAGGTCGATGCCCTCGAGCACCTGCAGCGGCGTGTCGTTGCGGCGCGCAAAGCGCTTGGACACCTTACGCAGCGAGATGGCGGCGGACGCGGGCTGGCGCTCGGGAGATATGCGATGGACGTGATGGATGGCGGACAGATCGGTCATGAAAGGCACGGTTGATGACGATGCCTTGCACGCCGGGCTTGGGGCGAAACGACATCATGCCTCGCAGCTTATGCGTCATGCACATGCATGGGAACGAACGATTTCCCATCTGCAAATGGCGTCCAGTCTTTAGGTGAAAACCGGCTATCGGCATGCGGAAATCTTCGTAGCCAGCGGAACGTTGCGCACCTATGTTCAGGGGCTTTCACGCCCCAATTGGATACTCGAAGCATGCCAGCCCGTCTTGCCGTCACCCCCGCCGCCGCGTTGATCGACGTGCCCCGCGTCTTCACGCTGGATGGCTTTCAGCCGCACTCCGCCGTGACCCTGACGCTGATTTCGCGCCAGCTTGACGGCGCGGTCTGGCGCAGCCGCAACACTTACCTTGCCGATGCGGCGGGGACCGTCGACGTGTCCGGCCAAGCGCCCGTATCCGGCGGCTACCGCATCGCCGACGGCCAGGGTCCGATCTGGTCGCAGTCCCCGGCGCATGCCGGCGATGCTGGCGACACCGAGGACCTCCCCGCTCCCGAGGGCGCGGACGGCGTCATCCCTGTACGCGCCTCGGCCAGCGACACGCACGGCAATCACGCGTCCGCCCGTTTCGAACAGCGCCACGTCGACAGCGGCGTCACGCGGCAGCCCTTGAACGAGGACGGACTGGTGGGCGTGCTGTATACCCCCGCCGGTCCCGGCCCGCATCCGGCCATCGTGGTGTTGAACGGATCGGGCGGCGGCATCAACGAAGCACGGGCCGCGCTCTTTGCGTCGCGCGGTTATGCCGCGCTGGCGCTGGGCTACTTCGGCGCGCCCGGCTTGCCTGACTACCTTTCCGAAATTCCGCTGGAATACTTCGAGCGCGCGCTGCAATGGCTGCGCGCGACGGTCAGGCCTGTTGAAAACTTCATCGCCGTCAGTGGCCATTCGCGCGGCGGCGAACTGGCGCTGCTGCTGGGCAGCCTGTATCCGCAGGCCGTATCGGCGGTGATCGCCTACGTACCCAGCTCGGTCGTACATGGCGTGTTGAACGCGGGCAAGCCGGGCACGGGCCGCTTCGGTCCCGCCTGGACGCAGGCGGGCCAGCCGCTGGCGCACGTCTGGGAGAACAACGCCGCGCAGGATTGGGGCCTCGTCGACAGCCTGCCCGAGCCCCGCCGCCAGGCGCAGGCGTTCGTGAACGCCCAGCAGGATGCGGCCGCCGTCGCGCGCGCCCGCATTCCGGTGGAACGGATAGCGGGTCCGGTCCTGGTGCTGTCCGCGGGCGACGACGGCTATTGGCCATCGACCCGGTACGCCGCCGACGTGGCACAAACCCTGCAAGCGGCCGGCCATCCGCACGCCGTGGCGCACCTGGACTATCCAGACGCCGGGCACGCCCTGCAGGCGCCCGGCGTGCCCACCACCGAGATTTCGCGCGCGCATGCGGTGTCCGGCATCGTGTTGACCGGCGGCGGCGACGCGGCCGCCAACGCGCGCGCCAACGCGGACTCGTGGGCGGCGGTGCAGCGCTTTCTGGCGGCCGCGGTCGCTGAACGCACCGCAGCCACCGCATGAGCGCGCAGCAGGCGCCCGGCGCGGGCGCACTGGCGGGCGTGACCGTCATTGAATTGGAAGGCATCGGTCCGGCGCCGATGGCGGCGATGCTGCTGGCCGACATGGGCGCGACGGTCCTGCGCATCCAGCGTCGGGATCCCGTCGAGCAAGGCATCCAGCGCGAACCGCGCTTCAACCTGCTGCTGCGAAACCGCACGTCGATTGAACTGGACCTCAAGCGGCCGGAATCCGCGGCGCTGGTGCTGGACCTCGTGGAAAGCGCCGACGCCCTCATCGAAGGCTTCCGTCCCGGCGTGATGGAACGGCTGGGCTTGGGGCCGGACGCGTGCCTCGCGCGCAATCCACGCCTGGTCTATGGCCGGGTCACGGGCTGGGGACAGTCCGGGCCGCTCGCCCAGTCGGCGGGACACGACATCAACTACCTGGCTATCACCGGCGCCCTTGACGCGATCGGCCGGCAGGGCCAGCCGCCCACGCCGCCGCTGGCGCTCCTTGGCGACTTCGCGGGCGGCGGGTTGTATCTGGCGCTGGGCATCCTGGCCGCGCTGATCGAACGCGCGCGCAGCGGTCTGGGACAAGTCGTGGACGCGGCCATGGTCGACGGCGTGGCGTCCCTGTCCACCGCTTTTCACGGGCTGGCTGCGGCGGGCATGTGGCGGGCCGAACGCGGCACCAACCTGATCGACTCGGGCGCGCCCTTCTACGACGTGTACGCCTGCCGTGATGGCCGCTATGTTTCCATTGGCCCGTTGGAGGCCAAGTTCTTCAAGCAACTACTGACGCTGTTGGAACTGCCGCCGGAGCTGGCCGGTTGGCAATCCGACCGCGCCCGCTGGCCGGCGCTGCGCGGGCAGCTGGCGCAAGCCTTTGCCGCCCGCTCGCGCGACGAATGGACCGCGCGGCTGGAAGGAACCGATGCGTGCTTTGCGCCGGTGCTGAATTTTGACGAAGCCCCGAATCACCCGCACTTGCGCGCGCGCGGCACGTTTATCGAGGTTGACGGCATTGCCCAACCTGCGCCCGCGCCGCGCTTGAGCCGCAGCAAGGCGCCGCCGATCGCGCCGGTCGCGGCGCCATTGCGCAGCACGTCGGCGCTGGCTGCGCTGGGCCGCTGGCTGCCGCCCGCCGCGCTTGAGCGCGCGCAGGCGCACGGCTTGCTCGACTAGACCCTCAGCTACCCGCGGTGGCGTGGGCCGGCGCGAAGAAGTAATCCTTCCAGCTGTCGGCCTGCCCTTGCAGCACGCCGATCTCGCGCAGCTTGTCGGCATACACCTTGGTCTGCTGCGGCGTGATCGTGAACTGGTTTTCGGGATCGTCCAGGATCTTCTTCACAAAATCGACCGGGAGCTTGGAATTCTGCTGGCGGATGAAGATCGCGGCGGCCTCGTCCTTATGGCCGGGAATCCACGCCGCAGCCTCCGCCAGCGCAGCGTAGAACGCCTGATAGGTCTTGGGATTGGCGTCGTGGAATTTCTGGGTGGTGTACAGCACGTTGAACGTCGCAGGTCCGCCCAGGATGTCGTACGAACTGATCACCTTGTGCACCGCCGGATTGCGCTCCAGCGCCTGGTAGTAGAACGGCGCGCTGGAAAAATGTGCATTCACCTCCAGGCCGCCAGAAATCAGGGCGGTCGTGGCGTCCGGATGCGGCAGGCTGATGGAGATGTCGTCAAAACGCTTGAAGTTGTCCTTGCCGTAGCGCTTGGCCGCTTCGATCTGCAAGGTGCGCGACTGGAATCCGACGCCCGCGGCCGGCACCGCAATGCGGTCCTTGGCGCCGAAGTCGTCCAGCGTCTTCACCGCCGGATTGTTGCTCAGCAGATAGTTGGGCAACGATCCCAGCGCCGCCACCAGCTTCACGTTCTGCTTGCCGCGCGTGCGGTCCCACAGCACCAGCGCGGGCGGCACGCCGGCCGACACCATGTCCAGCGCACCGGCGAGCAGCGCCTCGTTCATGGCCGATGCGCCAGATATCTGTGCCCATTCCACCTTGATGTCCACGCCGGCCTGCTTGCCGTGCTTTTCGATCAGCTTCTGGTCCTTGACCACATCAAGGATCAGATAGGCGATGCCAAACTGCTGCGCCACGCGCAGCGTGCCTTCGGCATGCACCGGTGCGGCGGCCGCGGCGAGCGTTGCAAAAGCCAGCGCGGAGGTCGCCGCAAAGCGCCGCAGGGGAAAGGGATTGATGGACATGAGATCGCGGGCTCCTTGGGCCGGTGGGTTCGCCACGCCGCGTCATACGCTGCCTAGGGTGGCAACGTCGGGTGGCGACGTAGGTTGACCGGCGATCCTAGCAACGCGCGCGCGGCGGCGGAACGAACTATTTCTGCTATCCAAATAGCGCCGCTGGCAGGCCGCTTGGCGCAGCCGCAATGCCCTAGCCGCAAGCCCCAGCGCAGCCGAAGGAAACAAGCATATGTCCAGATATTCTTTGTCGGCGCAGCCTTCGCTCCGTAGCATGACCCCAAGCTATTTCACATGCATATCGGGGTTTGGAATCATGAGTTCGTACAAGAAGCTGCCTTCCATCGACGCCGCGCGCCGGCGTCTGTTGTTCCATATCGGCTCGGTGGCGGCCGCAGGCGCTGCGGGCGCGCTGCCCGGGGTGACATTCGCCCAATCCCGCGAGCAGGCCACGCTGGCCTCCGGTAGCGCGGGCTACACGTGGGCCTTGCCGTTCGTCGCCGAAAGCGCGGGCTACTGGAAGGCGCGCAACGTGGATCTGAAGGTGCTGGATTTTCCGACCGGACGGGACTCGATGCAGGCCCTGCTGGCCGGCTCGGCCAACTTCTCCACCACCACGGATACGCCGCTGGTCTTTGCCGTGTTGCAGGGCCTGAAGCCCGGCATCCTGGCCAATTTCAGCCGCTACTCGTACGACATGAAGATCGTGGCGCGCGAAGGCAGCGGCATCGCCGCAGACAAGCCCGCCAGCCTGAAGGGCAAGAAGATCGGCACGCCGGCCGGCACGTCTGGGCAGTATGCGTTGGCCAAGTACCTGGAATTCGCAAAGCTGTCCGCCAGCGACATCACGCAGGTGAACCTGGCGCCCACCGATCTCATCGGCGCGCTGGTGCGCGGCGACATCGACGCGTTTTCCTGGACCGCGCAGGCCGGCAACGCGGCGCTGCGCCAAAGCGGCGGCAAGGCCTTCTTCCTGACGCAGGACGGCTACGAAAAATTCTTTCGCAGCCACCAGTTGCTGCTGGTCAACCAGAACACGCTGGATACGCGCCAGGCGCTGGTCAAGGACGCCATCGGGGCGTTGCTCGACGCCGAAAAGCGCATTGCGCAGGACCCGGCGTGGCCCGATTTGATCGCCACGCGCATCCGCAGCACGCCCGCGGAGGTCAAGCAGGCCACCTCGGTATTCGAATTCAAGGTGGGATTCGACGACAGCTTCGTGGACGACCTGGTGAATCAGGCCAAGTGGGCTATCGACGCCAAGCTGGCGCCCGCGCCCGCCGGCGACCTGCGCGCGCTGTTCCGCGCCGCGATCAAGGACGCGCCGCTGTCGGCCGCCGCGCCCGACCGCGTCAAACTGGCCTGACGGCATGGGCGCCCTGATCGAATTCCAGCGCGTGTCGCAGTTCTTTGCCACGCGCGGCAACGCGCCCGCGCAGGCGCTGCACGAGGTGTCGCTGGACCTGGCTGCCGGCGAATTCACGTGTCTGATCGGCCCGTCGGGTTGCGGCAAGACGACATTGCTGCACCTGCTGGCAGGCTTTCTGCAGCCTACCGACGGCGCGGTCCGATTTCATGGCAATCAGGTGGAGCGCCCCGGTCCCGAACGCGGCGTGGTGTTCCAGGAATATGCGCTCTTCCCGTGGATGACGGCCAGGCAGAACGTGGAATTCGGCCTGCGCGCGCAATCGGTCGCCGCACCGCAACGCCGTCATCGCGCGCTGGCGGCGCTGGAGCGCGTGGGTTTGGCTGCGTCCGCAGACCGCTATCCGCACGAGTTGTCCGGCGGCATGCGCCAGCGCATCGCCGTGGCGCGGTCCCTGGTCGTCGAACCGAAGGTTCTGCTGATGGACGAGCCGTTTGCGGCCGTGGATGCCATGACCCGCGCCGCGCTGCAAAAGGACCTGCTGCGGCTGTGGCAGGAGACCGGCGTATCGGTCGTGTTCGTCACCCACAACATCGACGAGGCGATCTTCCTGGCGCAGCGCGTCGTCGTGATGGCCCCGCACCCCGGGACCATCAGCGACGACATCCGCATTGGCCTGGACTACCCGCGGCAGCGCGGATCCCTTGAATTCGCCCAACACTACAACCGGATCGAGGCCGCGCTGGCGGCCGGCGCCCAAAGGCAGGCGGCATGAACTCATTGACCCTGCGCCGCGAGTCCGTGGCCGAAACGACCCCCGATATTCCCGTCCGAGCCGATCACGCGGCCAGCGGCGATGCGCCGCCCGCGCGTGCGGGACTGGCCGACCGCTTCCAACTGGCGCACGCACATGCGGAACGCGTCCGGCGCCGCCGGCGGCTGCTGCTCAACCTGGCCGGCATCGCGCTGTTCCTGCTGGGATGGGAAGCCATTCCTCACGTGTTCTCGTGGATGAACCCGGCGCTCTTTCCGCCGCCGTCACGCGTGTTGCAGGCCGCGCTGCCGCTGATCGAATCGGGCGAACTGGCGGGCCACATCACAGCCAGCCTCACGCGGGCCGCGGCAGGATTCAGCATCGCGCTGATCCTCGGCATCACCGCCGGCATCCTGACGGCGCGGATCGCGTTTCTACACCATCTGAGCGAACCCGTGCTGCATGGCTTTCGCTCAGTGCCGTCGCTGGCGGTCGTTCCGCTGGCGGTGCTGTGGTTCGGCATCGGCGAGCTGCCGAAGATCGCGCTGATCGCCTGGGGTGCGTTCTTTCCCATCTGGATCACCACCTTCATCGGCGTGCGCGACACCAACATCGTCTACCTGCGGTCCGCGGCGGCGTTGGGCGCGGGCAGGCTGCGTACGCTCTTTCTCGTCATCCTGCCCGCCGCCCTGCCCTTCATCCTGGCTGGCGTGCGGCAGGCCATTGCCGTGTCGCTGATCGTGCTGGTAGCGGCCGAGCTATCGGGTTCGACCCGTGGCATCGCCTACATGATGTCGCTGGGCCATCAGCTTTTCCAGGTGGAGATCATGTTCATCGGCCTGGTGCTGCTGGGCACGTTCGGCTTTCTGGCGGACCGGCTGTTCGTGTGGGCAGCGCGCCGGCTCTTCCCTTGGTATCAAAGCGCCTCCTGACATGAGCCTTCCGCACAAGCGGGCAGAACCCCGCACGGTAGTGCTGCGCAACGCGCGCATCCATACGTTTCATGACGCCCGGCCTTCGGCCCACGCCATCGCGCTGGCCAACGGCCGGGTCGCGGCCTACGACGAGGAAGCCCTGGCGCTGGCCGACGGCGATTCGCAGGTGCTGGACCTGCAGGGCGCGACCGTGATCCCTGGCATCAACGACAGCCATGCCCACATGGAGCGCGAGGGGCTGAAAACACTGCGCCCCTCGCTGACGCACGCGCGCAGCGTGGCAGACGTGTTGCAGGTGGTGCGCGAGCAGGCGCGGCTGACGCCGCCCGGCGAATACATCGTCACCATGCCGGTGGGCACGCCCCCCTATTTCTTCGGCGGCGCGGCGCAGTTGGCGGAAGGCCGGCTGCCCAGCCGGCAGGAACTGGACGCCGCGGCGCCCGACCACCCCGTCTACATCCCCGCGCCCTTCGGCAACTGGGGCAAGCCGCCCGGCAGCGGCGCGCTCAACAGCCTTGCGCTGGCGCGCAATGGCCTGACGCCGGCATCGCAGCCGCGCTGCAGCGGCATCGAACTGGGCCGCGATGCCGCCGGAGAACTGGATGGCAGCATCGTCGAGCGCAACGCCCGCCCCGCCGTCGAATTCGACCTGCTGCCCGACGTGCCGCGCTTTGGCTTTGCAGATCGACTGAAGGGCCTGCGCATCTCGCAGCGGCTTTATCACGCCAAGGGAACCACCAGCATCTATGAAGGCCACGGCTGCGCGCCCGAGACCATCTCGGTCTATCGCAAGCTGTGGGAAGACGGCGAGCTGACCATGCGATCCACACTGGTCGTGAGTCCGGCGTGGAGCGACCTGGCCGAGGCGGCGCGCGCCATGCGCGACTGGCTGGCCACCGCGCGCGGGCGCGGACTGGGCGACCCGTGGTTTCGGGTCAGCGGCATCCATATTGCGTATGGCGGCGATCCCGTCGTGGCCTGCTGCGCACGTGCCAACCTGCCCGACACCGGCTGGTCCGGCTTCGTCGAACAGGCGGTCACGCCATCGGATTTCCGGGCGCTGTGCCTGCTGGCTGCCGAACATGACCTGCGCGTCAACGTCATCGTCGCCGACAAGCTGCACGAGGTCGTTCCAGTGCTGCGCGAGGTCAATGCCCGGTTCCGGCTGGCCGGCCGCCGCTGGGTCGTCCAGCACATCGCCCGCTCGCGCATCGACGACCTGAAGGCGCTCAAGGCGCTGGACGTGCTGGTCACGACCATTCCCACGTATTTCCTGTGGAAAGGCGGCGCGGCGTACCTGGACGAACCCGATGGCGGTGAAAG
Organism: Achromobacter sp. ACRQX; assembly: GCF_022346505.1. Lineage (NCBI taxonomy): Bacteria > Pseudomonadati > Pseudomonadota > Betaproteobacteria > Burkholderiales > Alcaligenaceae > Achromobacter > Achromobacter sp. ACRQX. Next base: position 35,073 of record NZ_JAKRML010000013.1, on the reverse strand, counting down.
CGTGGTGCCGCATGCCGAGATGCTGGCGCTGGGGCTGGACGTGTCGCTGGCGACCGACAATATTCCCTATGATCCGTTTCACACGCTGTGGGTCGCCGGCGTTCGGCAGGAGCGGATGACGGGGCGCGTCATTGGCGACGGGCAGACGCTGACGGCCCGCGCGGCGCTGCGCGCGTTCACCGTGGCCGGCGCCCGGCTGAGTTTCGACGAAGACTGGAAGGGCCCGCTCGCGCCGGGATTTGCCGCGGACGTGGCGGTGCTGGATCAGGACCCGATGGAGTTGCCGGCCGCGGCGTGGCGGGAAGTTCGCTGCACGATGACTATCGTGGGCGGGCACATCGTGCACGGCGGGCCGGACGCGGTTTCATCGTGATGCCGGCATCGGGGTTGCCGGCTTTGATCGCGATGGCTTCAATTTCGTCGGCTTCGATTCGATCCTCTTTGACTTCGCCTGCCTCGACTTCGCCGGTGGCGATCGTCGGCGGCGGCGCTGCAGGCACGCTGCTCGCCCTGCACCTGACCCGTTTGCACGGCATCCGCGTGACGCTCTACGACGGCGCGGGCGCTTTCGGCCGCGGCGCGGCCTATAGCGCCACGTCGCCCTGGCACCGCCTGAACGTGCCGGCGCACAAGATGGGCGGCTGGCATGCGGACGACGCCGACGGCTTTCTGCAATGGCTGGCCGACCGTGATGGCGGCACGGCGCAGTCGCATGGCCACCGGTATGTCGAGCGCGCCGTATACGGCGAATGGCTGTCGTCGCACCTGTTCGACGCAGTGCGCGCCGGCTATGTCCAGCTTGTGACCGCCCAAGTACGAGGGCTTCGGGTCAAGCCGGGCGGCGTCGCGCGCTGGGAGCTGCTGCTGGACAACGGCCAGCGGCGCGACGCCCACGCCGTGGTGCTGTGCCAGGGCAACGCGCTGCCGCGTGCGCTGCCGGGCTTGGCGAACCATCCGCGCAGCATCGGCAATCCGTGGCTTGCACGGTCGCTGTCCCGCATCGGCAAGCACGATGCGGTCCTGGTGGCCGGATCGGGCGCCAGCGGTGTGGACGTCGTGCTGGAACTGCTGCACACGGGCCATTGCGGGCGCATCCATCTGGTTTCGCGTCGCGCCTTGCTTCCGCAGCCCGAGACCTTGCCCACTCACCCGGCCGCGCCGCGCCCCTTCCTGTTCGATCCGTCCCGCGATCCACCAGCCCTTCGCGACCTCTACCGCACGGTGCGCGGCGCCATCGGGACCGATCTGGCAGCTTCCCGCCCGTGGCAGCCCACCATGGATGCCGTGCTGCGCCAGGCGGACGCGCTGTGGGACGGCCTGACACTTGCCGACCGTGCGCGCTTTCTGCGGCATGTGCGCCCGTACTGGATGGTGTTCCGGCATCGCGCAGATCCGGCGGCCCTTGCGCATCTGCAGGCCGCGCAAGACAGCGGCCAGCTGCGCCGGACGGCGGCGCGCATCGCGTCGGCCGCCGCGCGGGACGAGCGGCTGCACGTCACGCTGCAACGCGCAGGCCAGCCATCAGCAACCATTTCGGCGGACTGGGTCATCAACGCGACCGGTCCCGACGAACGCATCGCGCTGCGCGACGACCCATTGATCGCGAACCTGCTGCTCTACGGCCACGCTCGGATCAACGATCTGGGATTGGGGCTGCACGTGACAGCAGAAGGAGAAGTCCCGGCCACAAAGGGACGACAGACCCCAGCCCTGTTCGCGCTGGGACTGCCTACGCGGGGCGTGTTCTGGGAAGTGACCTCGGTGCCGGCCCTGCGCGCGCGGGCGGCGCCCCTGGCTGCGCGTCTGGCGGAACGCCTGCAGCGGGATGGACCGCGTTGATGACAACGGCCTGACTTGCGGGACTACCGGCCCAAGCCTCCAGGCCAGCGCGCTATCGTCCCGGCCCGCCCCCCAGCAGCTTGAACGACTGGTCAGCCGCGCGCAGATCGCGCGATTCGCGGTTCCAGCCGATCTGACGCCGATAGCTGCCCAGCAAGCCCGCGCGAATCAGTTCGTCTTCGGCCACCGGCGCAGGCGCATCGGCCTGGGGAGACACGTACATGGCGTCCTCGGGGCACCAGGCTTCGCACATGAAGCAGGTCTGACAGGCATCCTGGCGCGCGATGACCGGCGCCGCGCCTTCCACGATGTCGAACACATTGACCGGGCACACGCGGACGCAGATGTTGCAGCCCGTGCAACGGCTGTCGCTGATGAGTTCGATCATGCCGCCAGCCTCGTCTGCGGTGCGGATTGCGGCACAAACTGCGTCGCGGATTGGGCCCCGGCCCCGTCCAACGCACGCGGCTGCACCCACACCTCGTCCAGCCCGCCGACGCTCAAGTGATGGTATTGCGCGGCGTCCTGCTCCAGGAAGTCGTAGCGCTTGTGCATGCCGCGTGTCTCGCGGCGGGCCAGCGCGCTGCGGTACATCCAGCGCGAGGTGGCCAGCATGGCCGCCGCTTCCCGCGTGGTCAGCAGATCTGCCGCAGCCACAGGCGCCGCCGAACGCAACGCGTGCCACTGCGTGTCCAGCCGGGCGACCGAAGGCTCCAGCACGTCCGCCGTCCTGAAGTAGTTCCGCTCAAACGGCATGACCTCGTCCTGCACTGCCTTGACCAGCGCGGTCGCATCCACGGCGCGCGCGCCGTTTCCGCGCAGGCCCGCGGCGCCGGCGGCGATGGCGGTGCGTCCGCGGCCGCGCGCGGCCATCGCGTGGATGGCGGCGCCGGCGCCCGCCCAGGATCCGGACGAGATGGCCCAGGCGGCGTTATGGCTGCCGCCCCCGGTGAAGCCGCCGCAGATAAGCTCGCGCGTCGCCGCGTCGCCGGCGGCGTACAGCCCCGGGACAGTGGTCGAGCAATCCGGCCCCGCCAACCGCAGGCCGCCCGTGCCGCGCACGGTGCCCTCCAGCCGAAGCGTCACGGGAAAACGCTGCGTAAACGGATCGATGCCGCTGCGGTCGAACGGCAGGAAGAAATTGGGTTGCGCTGCGCGCATCGCCTGCTGCGTGGCCTCGTCCGCCTGATCCAGGCGTGCGTAGACCTTCTGACGCAGCAGTTCGCGCGCGATGACCGAGCGCCCGCCCTTGGACGCCGCGCCGGGTATCGGCACGCCATCAACGTCGGTGAAGGTCGCCCAGTTGTAGAACAGCGTCTTGGTCACCGAGCCGAATTCCGGCGCGATGCCGTAGGCGTTGGAGAACTCCATGCCAGACAGCTCCGCGCCCAGTTCGGCCGCCATCAGCAGGCCGTCGCCGGTCAGCACGTTGCAGCCCAGCGCCCGGCTCAGGAAGGCGCAACCGCCCGTGGCGATGACGACCGCTCCCGCTCGCACCGTCCACGCGCCGCCCCGCTGCCGGTCCACGCCCGCCGCGCCGGCGACCGCGCCGTGCTCATCGCGCAGCAGCTCCAACACCGGGTGATGATCGAGAATTTTGCCGCCGGCCTGCTTGACCTGCTTGCGCATCAGCCGCATGTATTCCGGGCCTTGCAGCGAATTGCGCCGCGACACACCGTCGGCATCCACCGGAAAGGGATAGCCCCAGTCCGCCAGGGTATTGATGCCGTCCCACGTCCGGTCCAGCACACGGCCCATCCAGCCATGGTCCGCGAGGCGGCCGCCCATGTCGTAGCGGCTGGCCATCGCGGCGGCGCGCTTCTGCGGATCCCGATCGACATACCAGACCGCGGTGCCGGCCGCCGCCGTGGCGCCGGACGAACCGCAATAGCCTTTGTCCGCCAGGATGACGCTTGCGCCGGCCTGGGCGGCGCAGACCGCGGCCCACGTCCCGGCGGGGCCGCCGCCGATGACCAGCACATCCGCCTCGTAGCCCGAATTGGCGCTGCCTTGCGGCGCCGCGTGTTTGCCGGCCATGAAACCCCCTGCTGTGATTGCTTGCAATAGGAAGGTTCGATGGTATGCCGCCAGTCCGCCGTCACGAACGACGGATCGGCGATTTGCAAATCACCGGGGTGATGCGCTTTGTCCGGCCATCACTGCCCGGGCGGGTCTCCGTACATATAGTCCCGCCGCCACGGATACGACAGATCGGCGGAAAGATCCAGTTCATCCGCGCGCCCCGTCGCGGGATGCTGCGCAAGAATCTGATGCAGCGCGATCCACCCATGCTCGAAGGCCATCGCGCAACCGGCCAGATACAGCCGGTAGGCGCGCAGCGAGCGCTCGCCCTGGTCCGCGCCCAGAATGCGCGCCGCGTCCGGCAACCGCGCTTCCAGCCGATCGCTCCACGCCCACAGCGTGCGCGCATAGTGCGGACGCAGGTTCTCCACGTCCAGGTCTTCCAGGCCGCCGTTGGCCAATGTCTGCATCACGACGCTGACGTGCGTCAGCTCGCCGCCCGGGAAGATGTACTTCTCGATGAACTCGCCCATGCCGTTGCCGAGTTCTGCGTTATCCACGCCGGCGGCGGTGATGCCGTGGTTCATGATGAGCCCGCCCGGCTTGAGCAGGCGGCGCAGCGTGGCGAAGTAGCTTTGCAGTTGCGCGCGGCCCACGTGCTCGAACATGCCCACCGACGCAATCTTGTCGTAGGGCTGCGATGCGTCCAGCTTGCGGTAATCCAGCAGTTCGATGCGCACGCGATCGGACAGGCCTTTTTCCTGGATCAGCCGGCTGACGTGCGCGTGCTGGTTGCGCGACAGCGTGATGCCCGTGGCGTCCACGCCGTAGCGTTCGGCCGCCCACAGCAGCAGCCCGCCCCACCCCGCGCCCACATCCAGGAAGCGCTCGCCCGCCGCCAGGCGCAGCTTGCGGCAGATGAGATCCAGTTTGGCTTCCTGCGCCTGCGCGAGCGTCATGCCCGGTTCGCGGAAGTACGCGCAGGAATACACGCGGCGCGGATCCAGCCACAGCGCGTAGAAGTCGTCGGACAGGTCGTAGTGAAATTCGATCTGCCGGGCGTCGCGCTCGATGGAATGGCGCCACACCGACATCACCTTGCGCACCAGGTCGGTCAGCCAGCCGCCGCGCGCCGCGTCCATCGGAGAGCCGGGCAGCAGGGCAGCGGCCGCCGCCATCACATCGCGCATGCTGCCCTCGATATCGATGCGGCCTTCGACATAGTCCTGGCCTAGCACGCCAACGGCCCCTTCGGCCAGATGCGCCAACGCGGTCTTGTCATGCGTCACGAACCGCACGCGCGGGTCGGGTGGGCCGAGCACGGCGCCATCGGACAGCACAAGCTGGACGGGAACAGGCAAGGCCTGAAGTTTGCGCTCCACGACAGATAGCAAAGGATTCACGGCTTATCCTCCGGAAGCATAGGGACACCAGGGACGCTAACGGAAAATGCCCGCCATCTTCCTGTAAGCCCGCCCATGATAAAGTCCCCGGCTTGGCGCGGCCAATACAGCCTCTGCACTGCCACGCGCCCTGTCCCTGCGTTTTACCGCGATCTACATGCCCCCAATGCAAACATCCCGCAGCAGCCTGCCCGGTTGGCTCATTCTCATGGGCGCGCTGACGGCCATCGGCCCGTTCGCCATCGACATGTATCTGCCCGCGTTCCCCACGATCGCGGCGAACCTTGGCGTGGCCCGCGGCGATGTCGAGCGCACGCTGGCGGCGTACCTGATCGGCCTGGCGCTGGCGCAGGTGTTCTACGGCCCGATGGCGGACCGCTACGGCCGCAAGCCGCCGCTGCTGGTGGGCCTGACGCTGTTCATGATCGCCTCGCTGGGATGCGCGCTGTCGGGTTCGGTCGAAGCCCTGACCGGCTGGCGCGTCGTGCAGGCCATGGGCGGCGCGGCCGGCATCGTGATCCCGCGCGCGGTCATCCGCGACCATTACGAAACCCATGAAGCCGCACGCGCGATGTCGCTGCTGATGCTCATCATGGGCCTCGCGCCCATCCTCGCGCCGCTGATCGGCGGCCAGCTGCTGGCCATCACCTCGTGGCGCAGCCTGTTCTGGGTGATGCTGGCGGGCGGTGCGATGCTGATGGCCGCGGTCATCATGATCATGAACGAATCGCTCACGCCGGACCGCGTGGTGCCGCTGCGCTGGAGCACCATCCTGCAGAACTACCGCGGCCTCTTCGCGCACCGCGGCTTCATGGCGCACAGCCTGGCGGGCGGGTTCGGGCAGGCGGGCATGTTCGCCTACATCATCGGTTCGCCGCGCGTTTTCATCGAACTCTACGGCGTGCCGCCGCAGTACTACGGCCTGCTGTTCGGCACCAATGCGCTGTCGCTCATCATCTGCTCGCAGATCAGCGCCCGCCTGCTGCGCACCCACACGCCGCGACAACTGCAGCGCCGCGCGCTGGTCACGCTGGCCTGCGCCAGCCTCGCCGCCGTCGCCCTGACACTGGCCGGCCTGATGACGCTGCCGTTGCTGATGCTGTGCCTGATCGCCTACATGGGCAGCCAGGGCTTCGTGAACCCCAACTCGGCGGCACTCGCGCTGTCGGACCAGGGAAAGCGCCTGGGCGCGGCGTCGGCGCTATTGGGGACGCTTCAATTGTCGTGCGGCGCCCTGGCGGGTTTTGCCGTCAGCGCCTGGCAGGCCGACACCGCCCTGCCCCTGACGACCACCCTGGCGGCCTGCGCCTGCCTGTCCTGGACGGCCGGCCGTGTGGCGCGTTCGCACACGTCCTAGCCCCTTTGGCTTGATTTATTTAAGAATTCCGTATTAGAATCGCGGTCTTCACATGAAGTTTCCCGTGCGGGACTACTATGCTTTGTAGTTCAGCACTCTGACCCCCAACCGCGTGTTGTGAATAAAAGCGTGAATTCAAGCGTGAATTCAAGCGGGTGGCAGGCAGCGGGTATAAGCACTGGGGTGAAATCACTTTCCCCCTCATCCACTAAGACTGGGTGGCCGGCCAAGGCAGCGCACAGCGCAGCCCACACAGCCCGGCGGCTAAACCCCCGTCTACCCCCCGAAGCGATGCGCGGCAAGAACGACACTAAAGAGGTGCATCCATGGCACGCGTATGCCAAGTGACCGGCAAAGGCCCGATGGTGGGCAACAATGTTTCGCACGCGAACAACAAGACCAAGCGCCGCTTCCTGCCCAACCTGCAATCGCGCCGGTTCTGGGTTGAAAGCGAAAACCGCTGGGTTCGCCTGCGTGTTTCGGCCAAGGCCATCCGCACGATCGACAAGAACGGCATCGAAGCCGTGCTGGCCGACATGCGTGCCCGCGGCGAACTGGCCTAATCGGCCGCCCCGCCAATCTACATACTAGGAGCACGACATGGCCAAAGGTATCCGCGAAAAGATCAAACTCGAGTCGACCGCCGGCACGGGTCATTTCTACACGACCACCAAGAACAAGCGCAACATGCCCGAGAAGATGCTGATCAAGAAATTTGATCCGGTCGCTCGCAAGCACGTCGACTACAAGGAAACCAAGCTGAAGTAATTCAGCCGGTATCCCGCAAAAAAGGCCCTGTCATGCAGGGCCTTTTTTATTGCCGTTATTTTCTTGCCATTCGTTTTCCACCGCCATTTGCCGCCGCGCTGAAGGCCATGTTTCAATTAGGCCGCACCCGCGGCGCCCCAGGCGCGCGCAGGGGCCCGATTCATTCAACGCTGCGATAACCCGCCATGATCCGTCCCTGCCTCACCCTGCTGCGCCGCGCCGTTGCGCCCGCTCTCATCGCCCTGGCGCTGGCGCCGGCCGCCCCCGCCGCCGCGAAAGACAAGGAACCGCCGATCCGCATCGGCGAGATCAACAGCTACAAGGCCATTCCCGCCTTTCTGGGCCCGTACAAGAAGGGCTGGCAGTTGGCGCTTGAAGAAGTCAACGCCGCGGGCGGCGTGCTGGGCAGAAAGCTCGAGGTCATCTCGCGCGACGATAACGGCAACCCCGGCGACTCGGTCCGCGCCGCGCAGGAACTGCTGGCGCGCGAAAAAGTCGAGCTGCTGTTCGGCGGCTTTCTTTCCAACACGGGTCTCGCACTGACCGACTTCGCCAAGCAGCAAGAGGTGTTCTTCCTGGCCGCCGAGCCGTTGACCGACAAGATCACCTGGCAGGAAGGCAACCGCTATACCTACCGCCTGCGTCCCTCCACCTGGATGCACGTGGCGGCGCTGGCCCCCAAGGCGCTCGCGCTGCGCAAGAAGCGCTGGGCCATCGTCTATCCCAATTACGAATACGGCCAATCCGCCGTAGCCACGTTCAAGGCCATGATGCAGTCGTTCCAGTCCGACGTCGAATTCGTCGCCGAACAGGCCGTGCCGCTGGGCAAGGTGGATGCCGGCGCGGTCGTGCAGGCATTGGCCGACGCCAAGCCCGACGCCATCTTCAACGTGCTGTTCGCCGCCGACCTGACCCGCTTCGTGCGCGAAGGCAACACGCGCGGCCTGTTTGAAAACATGCCCGTCGTGTCGCTCTTGTCCGGCGAACCCGAGTACCTGGAACCGCTGGGCGCCGACACGCCCACCGGCTGGATCGTCACCGGCTACCCCTGGTACGCCATCGACACCCCGGCCAACAAGACCTTCGTCGAAGCCTATAAAAAGCGCTTCAATGAGACGCCCAAGGTCGGTTCCGTCGTCGGCTATGCGTCGCTGATGTCCATTGCGCAGGGCCTGAAGGCCGCCGGTTCCGTCGACACGGAAAAGCTCGTCGACGCTTTTGCCGGCCTGAAGGTGGACACGCCCTATGGCCCCATCCAGTACCGCAAGATCGACCATCAATCGACGATGGGCGTCTATGTGGGCGTGACGGCGGTCGAAGACGGCAAGGGCATCATGAAGGATTTCGCCTACATCGACGGCGCCCGCCTGCAACCGCCTGACGAGCAGGTGCGCAAGATGCGGCCGGCGCCGGCCCGCTGATGAATGTATCCGGGCTGCTGCTGCAGCTACTCAATGGCCTGGCCGACGCCAGCGCGCTGTTTCTGGTCGCCGCCGGCCTGTCGCTGATCTTTGGCGTGACGCGCGTGGTCAACTTCGCGCACGGCTCGTTCTACATGCTGGGCGTGTATCTGGCCTGGACCTTCACCAGCCACTTCGGCGGCGGCGCGGGCTACTGGTTCGGGCTGCTGCTGGCGGCGCTGGCCACCGGCCTGATCGGCGCCGCGGCCGAGTTGCTGGTGCTCAAGCGCCTGTATCGCGCCCCCGAACTCTTCCAGTTGCTGGCCACCTTCGCGCTGGTGCTCATCATCGGCGACGTGGCCCTGGCGGTCTGGGGCCCCGAAGACCTCTTCTCCGCCCGCGCACCGGGCCTGTCGGGCGCCGTGCAAATCCTGGGCCGGCGCTACCCCGAATACGACCTGCTGCTGATCGCCGCCGGTCCCATCGTGCTGGGCCTGCTGTGGCTGCTGCTCATGCGCACGCGCTGGGGCCGGTTGCTGCGCGCCGCCGCTGAAAACCGCACGATGCTCGCGGCCCTTGGCGTGAACCAGGCCTGGCTGTTCACGTCGGCCTTCACGCTGGGCGCCTTCCTTGCCGGCCTGGGCGGCGCGCTGGCCGCGCCGCGCGTGCCCGCCACGCTGGGCCTGGACCTGGAGATCATCGCCAGCGCCTTCGTGGTGGTGGTCGTGGGCGGGCTCGGATCGATACCGGGCGCGTTCCTGGCGGCCGTCCTGATCTGCTCGGTCAAGGCGCTGTTCGTGTTCCTGGGCCAGGTCGCCATCGGCCCCTGGGTATTCAACCTGTCCAAGCTCACGCTGCTGGCTGAATTCGCGGTGATGGCCGTGGTGCTGGTCGTGCGGCCTTGGGGCCTGATGGGCAAGCCGCCCGCGCCGGCCTCGCACGCCGGTCCGCCCGAACGCCCCATCGCCCCCGCTGGGCCTCGGCTGCGTCTGGCCTACGCCGTGCTGCTGGTTCTGTTGGCGCTGGTGCCCGTCGCCACGCTGTACTGGCCCTATCTCAGCATCCTGATGACCGAGATCCTGATCGCCGCGCTGTTTGCCGCCAGCCTGCACTTTCTGACCGGACTGGCGGGCATGACCTCGTTCGGCCACGCCGCGTGGTTCGGGCTGGGCGCCTACGGCGCCGCGTTGCTGCTGAAACTGGCCGCCATCCCCATGGAAGCGGCGCTGCTGCTCGGCCCGTTCGCCGCAGCCCTTGGCGCGCTGGTGTTCGGCTGGTTCTGTGTGCGCCTGTCCGGCGTGTACCTGGCCATGCTGACGCTGGCCGTCGCGCAGATCCTGTGGGCACTCACCTATCAATGGGATGACGTGACCGGCGGCAGCAACGGGCTGACCGGCTTGTGGCCCTCGGCATGGCTCTCGCAAGGACCGTGGTTCTATTACCTGTCGCTGGTGCTGTGCGCGGCCGGGGTCTGGTGGCTGCGGCGGCTGGCGTTTTCCCCGCTGGGCTTTGCGCTGCGCGGCGTGCGCGATTCGGCCTTGCGCGCCGAAGCGCTTGGCATGGACACGCGCCGCATCCAGTGGGCCGGATTTGTGGCCGCCTCGTTCGCGGCGGGCCTGGCCGGATCGCTCTACGCATTTTCCAAGGGCAGCATCGCGCCCGACGTGCTGGCGGTAAGCCGCTCGGTGGACGGGCTGGTCATGGTGCTGCTGGGCGGCATCCAGACGCTGGCCGGTCCGCTCGTTGGCGCGGCGTCGTACACCTGGCTGCAGGATGCTGCGGCGCGCAGCACCGAATACTGGCACGCAGTGCTGGGCCTGGCCATCCTGGCGCTGGTCATGGCCTTCCCCGAAGGGCTGGCCGGCGCGGCGGCCCGCCTGCGCAGGAGGTCCGCATGACGACGGCAGCTCCCCTGCTGCAGGTGCGCAACCTGCGCAAATCCTTCGGCGGCATCGACGCGCTGGCCGACGTGTCGTTCGACCTGCACGCCGGACACATGCTGGCCTTGATCGGCCCGAACGGCGCGGGCAAGTCGACATGCTTCAACGTGCTGGGCGGGCAGTTGCGCCCGGATTCGGGTTCGGTTCGGCTGGACGGGCAGGAGCTTGTTGGCCTGTCGGCCGGCAAGATCTGCCGGCTGGGCGTGGGCCGCAGCTTCCAGACCGCGGCCACGTTCCGGTCCATGACCGTGCTTGAAAACGTGCAGACAGCCCTGCTGTCTCGCGACCGGCTGCTCTTCAATCCATGGCGGCGCGCCGCCCGCCATGCCGTTGATGAAGCCAGGACCCTGCTGTCGCAAGTGCAGATGGCGGACAAGGCTGACGAGGCCTGCGGCACGCTGGCCTATGGCGACGTCAAACGGGTGGAGCTTGCGATGGCGTTGGCGCACCAGCCGCGTCTGTTGCTGATGGACGAGCCCACGGCCGGCATGGCCACCAACGAACGCCACGCGCTGATGCGCCTTACCCGCCAGCTGGCGGACACGCAACACATCGCCGTCCTGTTCACGGAACACAGCCTGGACGTCGTGTTCAAGCACGCAGATCGCATCGCGGTGCTGGTGCGCGGCGGCCTGCTGGCCGAAGGCGCTCCCGCCGCCATCGCGGCTGACGAGCGGGTCAAGGCCGCTTATCTGGGCACCGAGGCGCCGCAAGGCGCCTGACGTCAACGCGGGCCGCGGACCGTCAGGACCGCGACGGCGCCTGCGTCAACCAGCCCGCCGCAACCATCGCATCACCCATCCCGCTGCGGGCTGTCCGGCTGGCATTCCCAGAAAATCCGGGCCGTGCATCCCGCGCAAATGTTCCGGTCCAGCTTTGCGTAGATCGCATGCAATGCCGTCGCCTTGTCCGGAAAGATGTGATCGGCGCCCAGCCGCTCCAGAAATCCTGTGCGGCGCCACATGTCCATGACCTCTGGCCGAGGCCGGTGGAAATAAAGGTCGCCGCCCATCGCACGCCGGGCCGCCAGTTCGTCGTCCCAGACCTGAGCACCGGCCAGGTCGATGAAGTTCATGCTCTTGGCCATGACCAGCAGATGGCGCGGCGCGCCGGGCGCCGAGCGCAGGTCGTGCAGCCGCTGCGCCACGTGCGCCGCCGCGCCGAAATAGACCGACCCTTCCATGCGCAGCAGCTTCAGTTGGGGACATTCCGGCAACGCGTCGGGTTGATGCTCCAGCACGACGAAGCGGCGATCCAGCCCGCGCGAATCAAATCCCATTGTGCGCATCGCCGGCCGCGACGTGCGGTGCAGATACACCATCAGCGACAGCACCGTGCCCAGCAGGATCGCGACCTCCATGCGGATGGCGATCGTGGCGGCCAGCGTCGCGCCGGCGATGGCGCATTCGCCACGTTGTGTACGCAGCAGGTGCCGCCAGCGCGGCACGTCCAGCAGCGTCCAGGCCACCAGCAACAGCAACCCCGCGATCGCGGCATGCGGAATCAACGCCAGCAACGGGGCGGACACCGCCACCAGCAGCATCAGCAACAACGCGGAAAACACTGACGCCAGCGGCGTCTTCGCGCCGGCCTCGAAGTTGGGAATGGACCGATTGAGCGATCCGCACGACAGATAACAGGAAAAGAACCCGCCGACGACGTTGGACAGACCCTGCCCCACAAACTCGCGGTTCGCGTCGATGCGCTGCCCGGAACGCGTCGCCACCGCCTTGGCGATGGAAATGGACTGCGCCAGCGCCACGATGGTCAGCGCGAACGCCAGGCTCAGCAGATCGGGAAGCGCGCGCCAGTCGACGCTGGGCACATGAAACGGCGGCCACGGTTGCGCGATCGCGCCCAGCACGGGAACCGGCGCGTCCCCGGGGGCCAGGATCCACGTATTGAAAACCCATGCCGCGAACGTCCCCGCAGCCAGGCCGAGGAGCATGTAAGGTTTGCGCTTGTCGAACCTGCGTGCCAGCAATGCCGTGACCAGGGTGACCAGCGTCACCAGCAAGGCGCCGGGATGCACCTGCCCGAGATGCGTGGCGACGCTTTCCAGCACCGCCCCCGCGCCGTGCGCTTCTGGCGACGGCAGGCCCAGCGCGTCCTTCAACGCATGCACCGCGATCAGCACGGCCGCGCCGCTGGTAAAGCCGAACAACGCCGACGGTGATATGAAGTGCGCCAGAGATCCCAGCCGCAAGACACCCACCAGCCACTGCATGACGCCGACCAGCACGGTCACGGCAAGCGCAAGCTGGATGTAGGCGGGGCTGCCCGCAGCCGCCAGCGGCGCCAGCACGGCAAAGAGCGCCAGCGAATTCGCGTTGGTCGGGCCCGACATCACATGGCGGCTGGAGCCGAACAACGCCGCCACGATACAGGGCACGATGGCCGAATACAGGCCGTATTCCGGCGGCAGGCCCGCCAGCGTGGCAAACGCAACGCCCTGCGGCAGCACCAGCAACGCCCCCAACAGGCCCGCCGCCAGATCGGCGCGCAGCGTCAACCGGTTGACGTCGTCCACCCACGAGCCGAAAAGCCGGCGCGCGACGTTCATTCCCCCCTGCATCATCCTGTCTTGTTCCCTGGGCATCGGCGTTCACGCCGGTCCGGCTAGGGTAAACGCTCGACCTTGACCACGCAACGCGGCAATCAGCGGATCAGCCCGCTTCACCGCCGCGGCGCGCCTTCATGGCCTGGCCGATCGCGGCCAGCGCATCGTCAGAAATCAGCCGCGCCGCCATCGGCAGCAGCTCGTCCTCTTCGCGCCGGATGTGCGCGTTGTAGGCGTCGGTGAAGGCCTGGACCTGCTGCGCCGGCAATTGCGCCGGCCGACCCGCCGCGATGTCGGACAGCGTCTCGCGCAGGGGTTCCCACAGTCCGGCCAAATGCCGATGATCAGCCATCAGACCGTCAACCAGCGCGTGCAGGCACACCGCGTCGGACCCCGCCATGGAATCGATCAGGGCGGGAAACAGGTCCTCTTCTTCGTCTTCGTGGTGATGGGCGGCGGCCGTGTCGAAATACCGGCGCACACTGGTGGCGGCAGTTTGCGCCGCAGCGTCGCTGCCATGCGCGGGCAGGTGCGCCGCCAGCCGCGCCAGCGTGGCGCATTGGCGCGCGATGCGTCCGTGGCACGCCGACAGCAGCGCCAGCGGATCGTCAGGGCCCGGCGCCGCGGCCGGTCCGCCTGGAAAGCTCACTGCCATCGCCTACCTCCGAAATCGTGTTGCGTTATCCCTGCGTGCCGCGCCACCACAAACGGATGGAATCCCACGCGCGGCCGGCAATGCCCGCCTCGGCCACCGGCTCCAGCGCGACAACCGGGAAGCGCATGGCGGGCTTGCCGTCGACCGTCACCCGCAGTTCGCCCACCGTCGATTGCGCGGCGATCGGCGCAACCAGCGGCGCCTGCGGCGCCCAGACCGACTCGACCTTCGCGCCGGCGGGCACGGTGACGTACGCGTCCCGCGAGAAGCCGACCTTCATGCTGTCCGCCTCGCCCTTCCAGACCTCCGGCGTCGCGACGGTTTGGCCGCTCGCGTAGAGCTTGATGGTATTGAACCCCTGGAAGCCCCATTCCAGCAACTCGCGGCTTTCCTGCGTGCGCAGCTTGTCGGACGCAGTGCCGACCACCACCGTGATCAGCCGCCGCTGATCGCTGCCATTGGGCCGGCGCGCCGAGGCAATGATGCAATAGCCGGCCGATGCCGTATGTCCGGTCTTCAACCCATCAACGCTGGGATCCAGCCACAGCAGCCGGTTACGGTTGGGCTGCGTGATCTTGTTGAAGGTGAACTGTTTGGCCGAATCGTAGGTCTTGTAGAGCTGAGGAAAATCGCGGATGAAGCGGGTGGCCAGGATCGACAGGTCGCTCGCGGTGGAATACGTATTCGGATCCGGCAGCCCGTGCGGACTGGCGAAACGCGTAGCGTGCAAGCCCAGACGCGCGGCGGTGTCGTTCATGCGTTCGACAAAGGCTTCGACGCTGCCCGACACGGCCTCGGCCAGCGCGACGGCCGCGTCATTGCCCGATTGGATCATCAACCCGCGAAGCAGGTCGTCCACCGATACCTTGGAGTTGGGCTCCAGGAACATCTTCGAGCTTCCCGCCGGCACCTTCCAGGCCCGCGTCGAGATCGTGACGAGCTGGTTCGCGGTGAGCTCTTTCTTGGTCAACGCCTCGAACACCACATAAGCCGTCATGATCTTGGTCAGGGACGCCGGCTCGATGCGCGTCGTGGCCGCGTGCGACGCAATGACCTGGCCGCTGGTTTCATCCAGCAGCAGCCAGGCCTTGGCCGACAGCGCAGGCGCGGGCATCGATTGCGCCATTGCGCTGGATATACAAGCGGTCGCAACGAGCAGGCTCGCCGCCAACTTCTTCATCAACATATAGCTGCTTCACTTCCATGTTCTGGTTTTCTTCGGGTGCGCGCGATTGCAAGGGAAAGGCCTGATTTCAGGCACTTTCCGCGCCTGCCTGCCGCGCGCGCCGCCCGCAATTGGAACATGCGCCGCCAGATAGGTTCATCCGCATGCCTCGCGACGGCGTCTGACCGCGCGCCTTCGCAGCGCTTTCCATCGCGCGCGCGGCCTGCGGCTATGGCCCGCGAAAACGCCGGCGAATGTCACGACATCTTGCGAAACCCCTTGCAGAAAGCACTTTTCTGCGTCGAAAACAACAAACAGTGGCTTAAAACCCGTTGGAAAGCCGCTTTTACCGCCACTCTTCCGCTATCATCGGGCGCGTAGCGTCAAATGCCGATATCCGGCACGCGCTGCTCCATGTCCTCAACATACGGATTTTGACCATGGCCACGAAAGCTAAAGCTCCTGCCAAGAAAGTCACCAAGACCGCCGTCAAGGCGCCCGCAAAGAAGGCAACTGCCGCCAAGCCCGCCGTGAAGCCGGCTGCCAAGAAGGCCGTCGCCGCCAAGAAGGTCGCTGCCGCCCCCAAGGCCATCAAGGCCGCGATGAACAAGACCCAGCTCATCGCCTACATCGTTGAGCAATCGGGCGTCGAAGCCAAGTCGGTCAAGGCCGTCCTGGCCAGCCTGGAAACTTCGGTGCTGGGTTCCGTGGACAAGAAGGGCGCTGGCGAATTCACGCTGCCCGGCCTGTTCAAGGTTGCCGTGCAAAAGGTTCCCGCCAAGGCCAAGCGCTTCGGCAAGGATCCGTTCACGGGCGAAGAGCGCTGGTTCCCCGCCAAGCCGGCTTCGGTCAAGGTGAAGGTTCGCCCGCTCAAGAAGCTGAAGGACGCCGCGCAGTAATTTCATTACGCGCAGTCTCCGGTCAAGCCGGAAAGGCCCGCCTCGCAAGAGGCGGGCCTTTCTTTTTGTCGCGCGCGCTTTGCGTTGTGCCGCCCACGCTTTGCGTTGATCCCGAGCCGCTGCTAGAATTTTGTCTTTACGTGAAGATACTTCACATTAAAACAACAGCCACTCGCCATGAATGACCTCGTCGATCTCGTGATTTCGCAGTGGGCCAAAGAGTGCCCGTCGCAAGACTTCTCCGCCATGTCGGTCGTTGCGCGTCTCTTCCGCCTGAATGCCTTCGCGGCCCGCAACGTCAACCGCACCTTTCGCCAATACAACCTGCACCAAGGCGAATTCGACGTGCTCGCCACGCTCTACCGCACTGGCGCCCCCCACGCCATGAATCCGCAAAAGCTTGTGGAAGCCCTGTTGCTCACGTCCGGCGCCATGACCAATCGCCTGGACAGGCTGGAACAGGCCGGGCTGCTCGTGCGCAGCCCCAATCCCGAGGACCGGCGCGGCGTCATCGTGTCGCTCACCGCCGAAGGACTGCGCGTCATCAAGGTCGTGCTCAAGGACTATCTGGCCGATCTAAATGAATTTCTCGAACCGCTGTCGGCGGCCGAGCGCCGCCAATTGGCCGGTCTGCTGAAGAAACTGCTGCTCAAGCAGGACCAGGACACGCCCGGCAGCGTCGGTGCGTAACCCGTAGCGACCGCTTCATCTTCAATACCACTTGCGCTTCAGATCAGTGACTTCCCCCGAACAAACCACCCCGGCCCTCACCGCCCCCATCATCCTCCTGATGTCGGTGGCGACCGGCCTGGCCGTCGCCAGCAACTATTACGCGCAGCCCCTCTTGCACACCATCGGCCAGCAGTTCTCGATTTCGAACGCCACGGCCGGCACGATCGTCACCACCGCGCAGCTCAGCTACGCCGTGGGGCTGATGCTGCTGGTGCCGCTGGGCGACATGTTCGAGCGCCGTTCGCTGATCGTGCTGATGAACCTGCTGTCGGCGGGCGGCCTGCTGATTTCCGCCTTCTCCACCAGCATCTCGATGCTCATCATCGGCACCGCGCTGACCGGCATGCTGTCCGTCGTCGCCCAGATCCTCGTGCCGTTCGCGGCCACGCTGGCGGCGCCCCACGAGCGCGGCAAGGCCGTGGGCACGGTCATGAGCGGGCTGCTGCTGGGCATCCTGCTGGCCCGCACCGCGGCGGGCGCGCTGGCCGACGTGGGCAGCTGGCGCACGGTGTATTGGGTCGCCGCCATCCTGATGCTGTGCATGTCCGCCGTCCTGTGGCGCGTATTGCCTCGCTACCAGAGTCCCACGGCAATGAGCTATCCGCAGCTGCTGGGCTCCATCCTGCGCATGTTCGTCGAGGAACCCCTGTTCCGCGCCCGGTCCCTCATCGGCGGGCTGCTGTTCGCCGCCTTCAGCATGCTGTGGACGCCGCTGACCTTCCTTCTGGCTGGCCCGCCCTATGAATACAGCAACACCACCATCGGCCTGTTTGGCCTGGCGGGCGCTGCCGGGGCCTACGCTGCCAACCGCTTCGGACGCCTCGCCGACCGCGGTCTGGGCAATCTCGCCACCCGAGTGGGTCTGCTGCTTCTGCTGGGTTCCTGGGGACTGATGGCCTTCGGGCAGGTGTCGGTGCTTGCTCTGCTGGCCGGCATCCTGGTGCAGGATCTGGCGATCCAGGGCGTACACGTCACCAACACCAGCTCCATCTACCGCCTGCGGCCCGAGGCGCGCAGCCGCCTGACCGCCGGTTACGTCACCTGCTACTTCATCGGCGGCGCGTCGGGTTCGCTGGTTTCGTCCTGGCTGTACGCCCATTTCGGCTGGTCCGCGGTGGTGATCGCGGGCGCCGTCCTGGCGGCCCTCACGCTGGCTTATGGCGCGCTTGCGCCCAGTGCGCGCATCCCCGAAATGCCCTCGCCCCCTGCCAGCGCCTAGCACCTCCTATAATCAGGGGTTTTGACCGCCACCGCGCCCCGGCGCGATGGGGCGGCTCACCCCTTTATCGCCACCGCGCACGAGCCCATGCAGGAACGCTACCTCCCCACTACCGTCGAAGCGGCCGCCCAACAAGACTGGCAGGCCCGCGACGTCTATCTGGTCCACGAACACGCCAAGAACCCCGACGGCTCCGAAAAGCCCAAGTTCTACGCCTGCTCCATGCTGCCCTATCCCAGCGGCAAGCTGCACATGGGCCACGTGCGCAACTACACCATCAACGACATGATGGCCCGCCAGCTGCGCATGCGCGGCTACAACGTGCTCATGCCCATGGGCTGGGACGCCTTCGGCATGCCGGCGGAAAACGCCGCCATCAAGTCCAAGGTGCCGCCCGCCAAGTGGACCTACGACAACATCGCCTACATGAAGAAGCAGATGAAGGCGATGGGTCTGGCAATCGATTGGACGCGCGAAATGTGCGCCTGCGATCCGCAGTACTACAAGTGGAACCAGTGGCTGTTCCTTAAGATGCTCGAAAAGGGCGTGGCCTACCGCAAGACCCAGGTCGTCAACTGGGATCCGGTCGACCAGACCGTGCTGGCCAACGAACAGGTCATCGACGGCCGCGGCTGGCGTTCGGGCGCCCTCGTTGAAAAGCGCGAGATCCCCGGCTACTACCTGCGCATCACCGATTACGCCGACGAACTGCTCGGCGCCGTTCAGAACGACCTGCCCGGCTGGCCCGAGCGCGTGCGCCTGATGCAGGAAAACTGGATCGGCAAGTCCGAAGGCCTGCGCTTTGCCTTCCCGCACCAGATCGCCGGCCAGGACGGCCAGCTGATCCAGGACGGCAAGCTGTACGTCTTCACCACCCGGGCCGACACGATCATGGGCGTGACGTTCTGCGCCGTGGCGCCCGAACACCCGCTGGCCTCGCACGCGGCGGCCAACAATGCGCCGCTGGCCGCGTTCATCGAACAATGCAAGCTTGGCGGCACCACCGAGGCCGAAATGGCCACGCGTGAAAAAGAAGGCATGCCCACGGGCCTGTTCGTCACGCACCCCATCACGGGCGCGCAGGTCGAAGTCTGGGTCGGCAACTACGTGCTCATGACCTACGGCGACGGCGCCGTCATGGGCGTGCCGTCGCACGACGAGCGCGACTTTGCCTTCGCCAAGAAATACAACCTGCCCATCGTGCAGGTCGTGGACGTGGCCGGCAAGGACTATTCCACCGACGCCTGGCAGGAATGGTACGGCGACAAGCAATCGGGCCGCACCATCAATTCCGGCAAGTACGACGGCCTGTCCTACAAGGAAGCCGTGGACGCCATCGCGGCCGACCTCGGCGAAAAGGGCCTGGGCGAAAAGCAGACCACGTGGCGCCTGCGCGACTGGGGCATTTCGCGCCAGCGCTACTGGGGCACCCCGATCCCGATCATCCACTGCGAAGACTGCGGCCCGGTGCCGGTCCCGGAAAAGGACCTGCCCGTGGTCCTGCCCGACGACCTCATCCCCGATGGCAGCGGCAATCCGCTGGCCAAGAACGAGGCCTTCCTGTCCTGCGCGTGCCCCAAGTGCGGCAAGCCCGCGCGCCGCGAAACGGACACGATGGACACGTTCGTGGACTCGTCCTGGTACTTCATGCGCTACACCTCGCCCGGCAACGACAACGCCATGGTCGACCAGCGCAATGACTACTGGATGCCGATGGACCAGTACATCGGCGGCATCGAGCACGCCGTGCTGCACCTGCTGTATGCGCGCTTCTGGACCAAGGTCATGCGCGACATGGGTCTGCTCAACTTCGACGAGCCCTTCACCAAGCTGCTGTGCCAGGGCATGGTGCTGAACCATATCTACTCGCGCAAGACGCCCCAGGGCGGCATCGAGTATTTCTGGCCTGAGGACGTCGACAACGTCTATGACGATCGCGGCGCCATCGTCGGCGCCAAGCTGAAGTCGGACGGCTCGGCCATCAACTACGGCGGCGTGGGCACGATGTCCAAGTCCAAGAACAACGGCGTCGATCCGCAATCCCTGATCGACACGCTGGGCGCCGACACGGCCCGCCTGTTCGTCATGTTCGCCAGCCCGCCCGAGCAGACCCTCGAATGGTCCGACTCCGGCGTCGAAGGTTCCAACCGCTTCCTGCGCCGCCTCTGGTCCATCAGCTACGGCCATCGCGAAGCCATCGCCCGCGGCCTGGCCCAAGGTACGGACTGGACGCAGGCGCCCGCCGCCGTCAAGGATCTGCGCCGCGAGGTCTACGGACTGCTCAAGCAGGCCGACTACGACTACCAGCGCATCCAGTACAACACCGTCGTGTCCGCCTGCATGAAGATGCTGAACGCCATCGACGACGCCAAGCTGCCGGAAGGCGCCGATGCCGACGCAGCCTATGCCGAAACCGTCGGCGTCCTGCTGCGCGTGCTGTACCCGGTCGTGCCGCATGTCACCTGGCACCTGTGGCAGGATCTGGGCTACGCCAAGGAACTCGGCGACCTGCTCGATGCGCCGTGGCCGCACGTGGACGAAGCCGCCCTCGTCGCCGACGAGATCGAACTGATGCTGCAGGTCAACGGCAAGCTGCGCGGTTCCATCCGCGTGGCCGCCAAGGCCCCCAAGGAAGACATCGAAAAACTGGCCGCCAGCCAGGAAGAGGTCGCCCGATTCCTGGAAGGCCGTCCGCCCAAGCGTGTCATCGTGGTTCCGGGCAAACTGGTCAACGTCGTAGGCTGATGAGGTCAAGCATGTACTTCGCCGGGCAACAATCGCAACTCTCCCGCCAATCCTGGCTGCTGCGCGGCGCCTGCCTGGCGCTGTTCATGCTGCTCACCGCCTGCGGTTTCGCGCTGCGCGGCGTGACCCCAATGCCGTTCGAACGCCTGTACGTGGGCATCCCCGATACCACCCAGTTCGGCGCGGACGTGCGCCGCGCACTGCGCGCGGCCTCGCCCGACACCAAGCTGGTCGACACGCCCAAGGAAGCGCAGGCGATCCTCCAGCAGGTCAATGACTCGCGCACACTGCGCGAGGTCTCGCTCAACGCTCAAGGCCGTGTGGAATCCTACGAACTTGGCATCAACTACACGTTCCGCCTGATCGACGCCCAGGGCCGCGCGCTGGTCCCGGACACGACGCTGTCCATCTACCGGGAAATGCCGTACGACGATCAGGTCGTGCAGGCCAAGCAGGGCCAGATCGACACCCTGTTCAAGGCCATGCAACGCGATCTGGTCTCGCGCGTGCTGCGCCGCATCACCGCGCCTGACGTGCACAAGGCATTCGAAGCCGCGCAGGAAGGCGACGACGAAAACACGCCGCTGTTCAACCCGAACGAACCGCAGCGGCCGCGCGTGCCCACCCCCTGGCAGACGCCGTCCGTCACCGACCCGACCAACGTCCGCTAGCCCATGGCACAGCCTCTGGACGCGGATCGGCTGGCCGAACACCTGCAGCGGCCCGGCAATCGGCTGGCGCCGCTGTACACGGTCTCCGGCGACGAACCGCTGCTGGTGACAGAAGCCGTCGACGCGTTGCGCGCTGCCGCGCGCAACGCCGGCTACACCGAGCGCCTGTCCATGGTGATGGACGCGCGCAGCGACTGGAGCGCGGTCCTTGCCGCCACCCAGAGCGTGTCGCTGTTCGGCGACCGCCGCATCCTTGAAATCAAGATCCCCACCGGCAAGCCGGGCAAATCCGGCGCCGACACGCTGACCAAGCTGGCCGAACAGGCCGAAAAGCAGCCCGAGGCCGATACGCTCGTCTTGATCGCCTTGCCGCGCCTGGACAAGGCCACCCGCGAAAGCCGCTGGATGCAAGCGCTGGTGCGCGCCGGCATGGCCGTCGACATCGCCAACATCGAACGCGGCCGCCTGCCCGCCTGGGTCGGCATGCGCTTGGCGCGCCAGAACCAGCGCGCCGACAGCGCCACCCTGCAATGGATGGCGGACAAGGTCGAAGGCAATCTGCTGGCCGCCCACCAGGAAATCCAGAAGCTCGGTCTGCTCTACCCCGAGGGCCAGCTCGCCCCCGAAGACGTGGAGCGCGCCGTGCTGAACGTCGCCCGCTACGACGTCTTCGGCCTGCGCGACGCCATGCTGGCCGGCGACATCGGACGCACCATCCGCATGATCGACGGCTTGCGCGCCGAAGGCGAAGCCCTGCCGCTGGTGCTGTGGGCGGTCGGCGAAGAAATCCGCCTGCTTGCCCGTATTGCCGAGGCGCGCGCGTTGGGACAGGACGCCAACGGCCTCATGCGCCGCCTGCGCATCTTCGGCGCCCACGAACGCTTGGCGCTGCAGGCCCTGAACCGGGTCCAGCCCGGCGTCTGGCCTGCCGCCGTGCAGCACGCCCACGAAGTCGACCGCCTCATCAAGGGCCTCTCGGTGCCCGGCCGCCTCGCGGATCCCTGGGAAGAAATGACCCGGCTGGCCCTGCGCGTGGCCGCCGCCGGCGGACGACCGTGAAGGCGGCCTCGCCGCCGCCTTCGCCTCGTCCCCCTTGCGCTCCCACACCCGGCCCCCAGACCGGATCTCGCCCGGCCCGACAGCCGGATATACACTGAGTCTCCAGGCGGCGCCCGCGCCGCCCCATCACATGATCGACGCCGCCATGTCCTCGTCCTCCATCGAACAAGCCATGCTCACCCTGGGCGAAAACGCCCGCCGCGCCTCGCGCGCCATGATGCGCGCAGACAGCGCCGCCAAAAACCAGGCGCTGATCGCCATGGCCGACGCCCTGACCGCCAGCCACGACGAACTGAAAGCCGCCAACGAGAAAGACGTGTCCGCTGCCCGCGCCAATGGGCTGGAACCCGCGCTGCTGGACCGCCTGACGCTGTCGGACAAGACGCTGGCGCACATGGCAGAAGGCCTGCGCCAGATCGCCGCGCTGCCCGATCCGATCGGCAGCATCACCGCCACCACCGTCCGGCCAAATGGCATGCGCGTCGCCCAGATGCGCGTGCCATTAGGCGTGATCGGCATCATTTACGAATCGCGCCCCAACGTCACTATCGACGCCGCTGCCCTGTGCCTGAAGTCCGGCAATGCCGCCATCCTGCGTGGCGGCAGCGAGGCCCTGCACTCCAACGTGGCGCTCGGCCGCATCGTGCAAACGGGCCTGGCCGCCGCCGGCCTGCCGCAGGATGCGGTGCAGGTCGTCGCCACCGCCGACCGCGCGGCCGTGGGCGCGCTCATCACCATGACCGAACACATCGACGTGATCGTGCCGCGCGGCGGCAAAGGCCTCATCGCCCGCCTGTCCCAAGAGGCGCGCGTGCCGCTCATCAAGCACCTGGACGGCAACTGCCATATCTACATCGACGCCGCGGCGGATCCGGACAAGGCCCACGCCATCGCCCTGAACGCCAAGACCTACCGCTACGGCATCTGCGGCGCCATGGAGACGCTGCTGATCGACGCCGTGGCCGCCGTGTCCATCCTGCCCAGCCTGGCCGCCGCCTTCACCGAACACGGCGTGGAACTGCGGGGCTGCCCGCGCACACTGGCGCTGCTGCCCCACGCCACGCCCGCCACCGAAGAAGACTGGGCCACCGAATACCTGGCGCCCATCCTGGCCGTGCGCATCGTCGACACGCTGGACGACGCCCTCGAACACATCGCGCGCTACGGCTCGGGCCACACCGACGCGATCGTCACGCAAGACCTGTCGGCGGCGCAGCGCTTTCAGCGCGAGGTCGACTCCAGCTCGGTCTACGTCAACCTTCCGACCTGCTTTGCGGACGGCTTCGAGTACGGCCTGGGCGCCGAGATCGGCATCTCCACGAACCGGCTGCATGCGCGCGGCCCCGTGGGCCTGGAAGGCCTGACCACGCTCAAGTGGGTGCTGAACGGCGAAGGCCAGACCCGCGGCTGACAGCCCGGGCGCGCCCGCGCTCGTACTGACGCGGCCCTGAACACGGGGCCGCGCCAAGCCCTCTACAATAGGGCCAGCTTTTTTGCCTGAATTTGTCCATCCCACGCGGCCCGGCCGCGCATCGTTGAGATCCCCATGCATTCACCCGTCATGGCCATGGCCTTCAGCCTTTTCGTGCTCTGTTTCATCACCTGCACGATCAGCGGCATCGTGCTGTTCTTCGTCAAGACCAAGCAGGTCAACGCGGCGCTCAAGCACCCGTACCTGCAGCACCGGCCGTTCAAGCAGTTTCCGCTGGCGATCCAGGCCGCGATCATGCTGGATTACTTCTTCCGCCTGATGTTTCCGGGCACGCGCTTCTGGCTGATCGGCAACGCCAACGACCTGCTGTCCCACGTCGAACCCAAGAAGATCCCGCTCGCCCTGAAATGGCCGATCGTCGGTTTCTGGGGCTCGTGCTGGCTGGGTCTGATTGCCATGATCGTGTTGTGGATCATGCTGTTCCTAGGAGTCTGAACGCATGCAGATCAAGTTTGAAGACTATCCCGGCAGCGTCGATGCGGCGCGCTTCCTGATTGCCGCGCGCCAGTCGGGCATCGCCGGCCCGCGCCTGCCCGCCGAATGCCGCCCGCAGTCCTTGGGCCAGGCATTTGCGGTGCAGCAGCGCACGGCCGAACTGCTGCGCGCGACTCGCCAGGACAGCATCGCTGCCTGGAAAAGCGCGCTGCCGTCTCCGGAAAAGACCGTCGTGGCGCCCATCTACGCATCAGGCACGGCGGACGCCGCGGCCGGCCCCATCGCCGCCGGCAGCGACATCGTGCGCATTGAGCCCGAGATCGCATTTGAGCTTGCCCGCGACCTGCCGCCGCGCGACACGCCGTACACCGAAGCCGAGATCGACGCCGCGGTGGGCGGCGCCCGCCTGGCGCTGGAAGTCCTGGGCTGTCGCTACGCGTCCCCGGAACACGCCAGCCTGCCCGAACTGCTGGCGGACCACATGTTCAATCAGGGACTGGTGCTTGGCCCCCGCATTTCGTCGCCCGATGCGGCGCCGGGCTGCATGACCATCACGCTCAAGGTCGACGGCGTCGAAGTCGAGCAGCATGCCGGCATCCACCCCAACGATCGTCCCAAAGCCGGACTGTATTGGCTGGCCAATTTCCTGCGAGAGCAAGGTTTGGGTCTGACGGCCGGCCAGCATGTCATCACCGGTTCGTACGCGGGATTCCTGGACGTCCCTGCGAATAAGGATGTCGAACTGACGTACGGTGACCTAGGCGTGCTGGAGGTGCGCTTCGGCGGTTGAACACGCACGCCGGTGGATGAGGCGGGGCCAGCCCTGGCGCAACCCACGATTCACTGCGACGGTCGCGGGTCACAGCTACCGGCCAAAAGCAAAGCCACGGTCACCGACCACCGCCCCCCGGCCCGTCGCCGTTGACGCTGTTATCGAAGCGCCGGCTCCGCGATGCCGACCGCCTCGCCGCCCGCCTCGATGATTTCACCGGCTGCCAGGCACAGGTCCTCTCGGAAGCGCCCCGCCACCACCTGCACACCCACCGGACTGGGCCCCGCGCTGCTCATCGCGCTGCCCATGGCCACGGACAGTCCGGGCAGGCCCATGAACGGCAGCCCGATCTGGATCATCTGCGCGCGCCAGACCCGCGCGTAGGCCGCGTCGCCCTGCAGGTCGAGGTTGTCGGGGAACGGCAATTCGGCCGACACCGGCAGCAATAGCACCGGATACTCGGCAAAAAACACCTCCCACAGGCGCGTGAGCGTCGCACGGCGCGTCAACACCGCCGAAAAGCTTGTCAGATCGGCGCTTGCCGCCTTGTCGCGCTGCCCGGCCAGCGCCACCAACGCGCCTCGGTCGCCCTCTTTTTCCGCTGCCGCCACCATGGCGTCATAGCCGTCGGCCATCCACATGCGGATCTGCAGGTCGGCGGCCTCCTGCATCGGGGGTATCGCTTCCAGCGTATCGACCGTCCAGCCTGCTTCGCTCAGCCGTCGCGCCGCTTCCTGCAATGCCTTCACGATGGCCGGATCGGTGTCCATGCCGTCGGGGTTCAAACACAGCGCGGCGCGCTTCGGCACTTCCGGGCCGGTCAGCGGCGCCGGCACCCACCACGGATCACGCGGATCCGGCGCGGCCAGCGCGGCCAGCCCCAACCGGATATCGGCAATGGTGCGCCCCAACGGACCCGACACCGCCGTGATCTGCCCGCCAATCGACCGCTCCGGCAGCGCGGCGTTATACGCCGCCACCCGGCCCAGCGACGGACGCAGGCCATGCACGCCGCACGCATACGCCGGATAACGGATCGAACCGGCGATGTCCGTGCCATGCGCCAGATGCCCGATGCCGGCCGCCACCGCAGACGCGGCGCCGCCGGACGAGCCGCCGGGCGTCAACGCCGGATTACGGGGATTGCGCGTATCGCCATGCAGCGCGTTGCCGGTAAACCAGCGCAGCGAAAACGCCGGCGTATTGGTCCTGCCCACGATCACCGCACCGGCGCGCCGCAAGTTGTCGACGACGGGACTGTTCCGTTCGGCGATCAGGTCCTTCTGCAGGCGCACGCCGTTGGTCGTGGCAAAGCCCGCCTGATCCACGTTGACCTTCACGGTGACGGGCACACCCGCCAGCAGGCCGGGATCTTCCCCGCGCGCGACCGCCGCGTCCACCTCTGCGGCCTGCGCCAGCACGTCCTCAGGCCGGTGATCCACCACCGCGTTGATCGCGGGATTGACGGCATCGAGCCGTTGCAGCGCGCTTTGCGCAGCCTGCACGGCGGACACCTCACGCTTGCGGACAAGGGTGGCAAGCTCAACTGCGGACAAACGCCAAAGATCGGACACGCGCGACTCCTGAAAATGTGGATTTTTCTGCGGGCCAGCAAACCTTAGCGCCAGTCTCGCCGCTCCACAACCCTCGGCTTGCCGCTAATTGCTCTCTTCGAAGACGTCGACAATCGCGTCCGCCACCGCCCTCACGCGCGCGGTGCGGTTCAGGTCGCCATGCATCACCAGCCACAGGTCATAGGCCTCGCTGCGGGCTGGCCAGATCCGCACCAGTTCGGGATGGTCCGGCGCCATGTGGGTCGGCAACTCGCCGATGCCCAGTCCCGCCACCACCGCGTCGATGATCATCAGCCCGGAATTCACCTCGACGCCGATGCGGCCGTTGCGGGTGGGCTCGCCGCATAGCGAGTCCGACCAGCCGGGCAGCACGGCCTGCTGATACGCGATCAAGGTGTGCCCCGCGAACGCGGTGCCGGGCCTGGGTTCACCATGCGCGGCCAGGTACGCCCGCGACGCGTACAGCCCCACCTCCTTGCGCGCCAGATGGCGATGGATCAGATCGGGGTTGTCGGGCTTGATGTTGCGGATGGCCAGATCCGCCTCGCGGCGCGTCAGGTTGCTGATCTGAATGCCAGTGGACAGCACCACGCGGATATCCGGGTGCTCGGCATGGACCCGCTTGATGGCTTCCATGATGAAGTAGCGGGCCACTGTTTCCGAAGTCGCAACCCGGACGACGCCGGACAGTCGGTGATCCAGCCCCTGCATCTGGCGTTGAAGCTGGTCAGCCGCCTGCTCCATGCGCTCGGCGGCGGCAAAGGCCAGCTCGCCCGCCGCCGTCGGCACGTACCCGCCGGGCGTGCGCAGGAAAAGTCGCGCGTCCAACGACGCTTCCAATGCGGCCAAACGCCGGCCGGCAGTGGCCTGGTCGATCTGCAGAACCGCCGCAGCGCCGCGCAGCGTCCCCACGCGGTGGATCGCCAGAAATATCCGTGCGTTATCCCAATCCATTTCAAGCCTTTGATGCAATTCTGCATGACTATAAAGCAGTAATTCGGCTTTTTTGCATCAAAGGAACCGCCTAAGCTTTGCACTCTCCGCGCGTTGCGCCATCAGAAAGAAACTTGCCATGTCCTCCGCCTGCCGCCCCGTCATTTCAATGGACGTGCCGCCCGCTTCCTCCACGGGATGGGTGCCTTTGGTCACCCTGGCCGTCGGCTTCGTCATGGCCATGCTCGACGTGACGGTGGTCAATGTCGCAATCCCCAGCATCGCGCTCCAGTTCACCGTGCCGCTCACGGACCTCGTCTGGATCGTCGACGGCTACACCCTGACCTTCGCCGCGTTGCTTCTGGTTGCCGGCGCGCTGGCCGACCGCTATGGCGCCAAGACGCTCTACCTGACCGGGCTGGGCGTGTTCACCGCCGCGTCCCTGCTTTGCGGGCTGGCGCCGAACGCCGACATGCTGATCGCGGCGCGGATGCTGCAGGGCGTTGGCGCGGCGCTCTTCATGCCCAGCTCGCTCAGCCTGCTCACGCACGCCTATGCCGACGAAAACGTGCGCAACCGCATGCTGGCCGCATGGTCAGCCATTGTGGCCGTCGCTGGCGCATCCGGACCGTTGCTTGGCGGCGCGCTGATCCACCAGTTCGGCTGGCGCAGCATCTTCCTCATCAACATCCCGCTGGGTCTGGCCGGCCTATGGCTCGCCCGCCGCCGCATCGCAACCGCGCCGCGGCGTCCCCGCGCGCTCAACCCCTTGAGCCACCTGCTCGGCGTCGTCGCGCTGTCTTCCTTGTGCTTCGTCCTGATCCAGGGCAACGCGTATGGCTGGGCTTCCCCGTCGATCGCTGCCACGGCGCTGCTGAGCCTCTCCGCCACGGCGCTGCTCGTGCACCGCGAACGCCGGCACGCCCAGCCCATCATCCCGCGTGCGCTCTTCGCCACCCGTCAATTCGCCGCCGCCAACGGCGTGGGCTTTCTCATCAACCTCGCCTCATATGGCCAGTTGTTCCTGCTGAGCCTGTTCCTGCAACACGCGCGCGGCGCCGATGCGTTGCAGACGGGCATCGAACTCGTGCCGATGCTGGCGGTGTTCTCCATCGGCAATCTCATCTCGGGCCGCGTGTCGTCGCGGTGGAGCGTGTCGGCCTCGCTGCTGGGCGGCGTCTCGCTCGCGGCGGTGATGAGCGCCATCGGCATCGCCACCTTTACACCCGGCGTCGCCTACTGGCCCTTCGCCGTTGTCGTCGCCCTGGCCAACCTGGGCGTCGGCATCGCCGTGCCTGCGATGACCAGCATCGTCATGCAGGTCTCCGGCAGCCAGCACGCCAACAGCGCGGCGGCAGCCTTGAACGCCAATCGCCAATCCGGCGCGTTGGTCGGCGTTGCAGTCATGGGCACCATCCTGCATCTTTTGCCGGACTGGCATGCCAGCCTGCCCGCGGCCTACAGCGTGATCACGGTCAGCTACGTCATCACCGTCGTGCTGACCGTGCGCTTCCTGCGCCGCGCCCGCAACGCCTGAGCGCGCGGCGGTATGTTGCTTTAGCCGCCCGCCAGAATCGCGACGCCGCGCCCAGCGTAGAACCTGTCGAAATCAGCCAGCGGCAGCTCCACATGCGCTTGCGATCCCGGCTCGCCCGACGGGTTGTGAAACCTCACAGACGTGGGCGTGGCGCGCGTCACCAGCACCAGATGTCCGCCTTTTTTCGGTGGTTCCCTGTCGGGCCATCGAATCCAGGGGTGGACCGACGCCATGAAGAAATCCGACTGCGCCATCAGACCCGGCAGGTCCGACGCGGGCAGATCGACGCACACCTGCGCATGCAAACCGAAAACGTCGGCGACATATCGCACGAACGGCGCATAGATCAGGCCCTTGATGTTTCCGTCCGCTTCCTCGATGTAGGCGCCATACGGCAAGCTGCCGCGGGCGAGCGCCAAAGTCGGATGGACGCGCCCCGTCCGTGCCGCCAACACCATCTTCAGACACGCCATTCCGCAGACATGGCCGGCCCAGCGCACATACTCGTCCAAATCTCGTGCGCCGGAATCGCGCCATGCGGGGTCGTGCGCCAGATCCAGCTCCTTGCGAATGATTTCGCCCGCCCGATGCGCGGACTCCCATTGGCAGAAATACGGAACGGTTTCGCGCGCGGGCGTCGGACTCATGCAAGGCTCCCGAGAGGTCGGAAAGCCCTTATGTTGCCGCCGCACTGCCCGCGTGGCAACGGCCCTTGCTTTGCTTCACAATGCAGCAAACCCAACAAAGGAGACCTGCATGTCCAGCATTGCGCCGTCTAGTTCTGCTTCGTCCGGTTCTGCTTCGTCCGGTCCTGCTTCGTCCGGTCTTGCTTCGTCCAGCTCTGTCTCGCCCGGTCCTGTTTCGTCCAGTTCCGTTCCATCCAATTCTATTTCGTCCAGCCCCGGCCCCATCCGCCGCGTCGCCATCGTCGGCGCCGGCACCATCGGCGCCAGTTGGGCCGCGTTGTTCCTCGCGCACGGACTGGAAGTCGTCGTCAGCGACCCCGGCCCGCATGCACAGGCCCAGACCCTTGCCCGCGTGCAGGTGGCATGGCCGGTCCTGGCCGAGCTCGGCCACGTGCGCCCCGGCGCCACCGCCGACGCGTTGCGCTTCGACCCCGACCTGCAAACCGCCCTGGCTGGCGTCGACTTCGTCCAGGAAAACGCGCCCGAGCGCGAAGATTTCAAAACCGACCTCTTCGCCCGCATCGACGCCATCCTGCCCCCGCACGTCATCGTCGCTTCCAGTTCGTCCGGCCTCATCATGAGCCGTCTGCAATCGCGCTGCCGCCATCCCCAGCGTTTCGTGATCGGCCACCCCTTCAATCCGCCCCACCTCATTCCGCTGGTCGAAGTCGTCGGCGGCGACCAGACCTCCGCCGACACGATGGACCGCGCTATCGACTTCTACCGCAGCATGGGCAAACACCCCATCCGGCTGAACAAGGAAGTCCCGGGCCACATCGCCAACCGCCTGCAAGCCGCCCTATGGCGAGAGGCCATCCACCTGGCCGCCGAAAACGTCGCCAGCGTCGCGGACATCGACGCCGCCGTCTCCCAAGGCCCCGGCCTGCGCTGGGCCCTGTTCGGCCCCCACATGACGTTCAACCTGGGCGGCGGCGAAGGCGGCCTCGCCCACTTCATGCACCACTTGCTAGGACCCGTGCAGACCTGGTGGGATGACCTGGGCACCCCCGAGGTCACGCCAGCACTGCAACAACGCCTGATAGAAGGCGTTAACGCCGAGGCCGGCCACCAAAGCATCGCAGACCTCGTCGAAGCCCGCGACGCGCAACTCACTGCACTGATCAAAGTGTTGCACCGGTGAGACCCTCGGAAAGGGACGCCGGGGAGTTCAGTTCGGCGGCGCTATCATCGGGGAGTTCGACATCGAACGTCGGCAGCCAAAGCCAATCCAAGCGCCGCACGGCGGGGCGACCGAGGGTGCGCCGCGATTTATGTACGAAGCCGATATTGGAAAATCTTGCTCAAACTTCATGCGCAAGGGGCTGGCGCGCTTTTGCGCCGGCATGCTTTTCCGCGGCATGCTTTTCCACCGGCACGCTTTTCCACCGGCATGCTTCTCCACCGGCGACGCTATTTCTCCGGCGACGCCTCTCCACCAGCGACGCTTTGCGCAGGTCCGAAACTTGCTCCGCTTATAAGTGCCTGATCGTGAGACGGGTGCCTGGTCGTGAGACGGGAATCTGCTCTCGGCAAGAAGTGCATTCTCTATCCGACCGTCTTCGTCACCACCGAAGGAGTTTTCTCGAATGATTTCCGTAATTCACGACACCGACCGTTCCCGCTTCACCGCCACCGTCGACGGCGTACTCTGCGTCCTGGACTATCAGCTCGAAAACGGCGCCATGGCCATCACGCACACGGGCGTGCCCAGTGCGGTCGGCGGCCGCGGCATCGCCGCCGAACTGACCCGCCAGGCCCTGCTCACCGCGCGCGAAAACGGCTGGAAGGTCCGCCCCTACTGCTCCTACGCCGACGCCTACATCCGCCGACATCCCGAATACACTGACCTGTTGGCGTAATCCTCTCTCGCAAGACAACTCACTTCAACTCCCCCGCCGTGCCGAAGCAAACAAGTCACACCAAAGCGCCTTGCCCCTGCGGCAGTCCTCGTTCCTACGCCGACTGCTGCGGCCGCTGGCACGACGGCCCGCAATCGCTTCAAGCCCCCACTGCCGAAGCCCTCATGCGCTCGCGATACAGCGCCTTCGTGCTGGACAAGCTGCCCTACCTGCTGGCCACTTGGCATCCCACCACGCGCCCCGCGTCACTCGAGTCCAATCCGCCCGGTTTGAAATGGCTTGGCCTGCAGATCAAGGCCGCAGCCGACCAGGACGCCGAACACGCCACCGTCGAATTCGTAGCCAGAAGCCGCCTGGACGGCCGCGCCAGCCGCATGCACGAGACCAGCCGCTTCGTGCGCGAGAACGGACAATGGTTCTACCTTGACGGCGACGTGCGCTGATCCCACGCCGCTAATTGCCAGCCTTAAGGCGCGAACGGTGCCAAGTCCCCGTCAATGGCCCGCTTCAGCGCATCCAGCAGATCGATCCCGACGGCGCCAAGCCCGCGCGCGTCGCCCACGATCGCCAGCTCGGTCGGCGGCACATCGGCAAATCCGTCTGCAGCGGCCAGTTCAACGTGCGTCTCCAGCCGCGCCGAGGTCGGCAACAGACTGATCCCCAACCCCGCCGCGACCGCTGCCTGCACGCCGGCCAGACTATGGCTGTGGTACGCGATATGCCACGGCTGCCCCGCGCTTTCCAGCGCATAGATCATCCGCTTGCGATACACACATCCCTGCGGAAATAGGACCAACGGCACCACCGCTGCCTTCTCATTGCGCTGTCGACCGCCCACCCACACCAGGCGTTCCGGCCATGCCGCAATGCAAGGACCATCGCCAGGCTCCCGCTTGACCAGCGCCAGCTCCAGCTCGCCCGACGCCAGCCCGGCGCGAAGATCCGTGCTCATGCCGCTAAGCGTTTCCAACCGCACCTGCGCGTGGCGCGCGGCAAATTCCGCCAGCAGCACTGTCAACCGCGACACATCGAAGTCCTCCGGCACACCCAGCCGTATCACCCGCGCGGCCCGCGGCGCCGACAACACGTGCTCCGCCTCCCCTGCGATCGCCAGCAAGCGTCGCGCATAGGTCAACATCAGCTCGCCGTCCTCGGTTGCCGACACATTGCCGCCGGCACGGTCCCGAAGCAGCAACGTCTTGCCCACGCTCTGCTCAAGCTTGCGCACCTGCTGACTGACGGTCGATTGCGTGCGATGCACCCGGCTGGCGGCACGGGTGAAACTGCCTTCGTCCACGACGCAGACCAGCGTCTTCAATAGTTCAAGATCCAGCATCTGGTTCAACTCGTATTGGACAGCGCCCGCCATGACCTTCACACAGGATAGGCTTATTTAGCAATCAACTGAGTGCGCAATTTTTATTAATTTTACAACTGCGCCACCAGAATCTTACGCTGTAGATTCCACCATCGCTGAAGGAACCGACATGCCCCTCGATCACACTCGACCCCAATGGCTCACCTTTGACTGCTACGGCACGCTCATTCAATGGGACGAAGGCCTGCAGGCCGCAGTGGAAAAAATTCTCGAGGCCCACCCCGGGTCCCCGCCACGGCCCTCCGCTGCGCAGTTCCTGCATAAATACGACGATCACGAGCACCGCCTCGAGCGCACCCCGCCCTACCGCAACTTCGCTGACGTAACCCGCGAATCGTTGCGGCTCACCATGGAGCATTTTGGCCTTCCGTACCGGCCCGAAGACGCAACGATGCTCACGAGCAGCATCTCCCGCATGCCACCGTTTCCCGAAGTCGTCGATACGCTCGCCAAGCTCAAGCAAGCCGGTTTCCGCCTTTGCATCATTTCCAACACGGACGACGACATCATCGCCGGCAACGTCGCCCAACTGGGCGGCTATATCGACCGCATCATCACCGCCGAGCAGGCCCACGCCTACAAGCCATCACGCGCCATCTTCGCTCACGCCCATCAAGCGCTGGGCGTCACCCCAGCAGACGTCGTGCACATCTGCGCCAGCCCGCACCTGGACCTCGTCGCGGCCCGGGACATCGGCTTCCGATGCATCTGGATCGACCGCGGCACCGGCCGCAAGCCCTTGCCTGACTACCGCCCTGAAGCTACCGTAGCAACTCTGGATCGTGTGCCTGACCTGTTCCGCGACGCCGGCTGGCTCTGATCCCCATCCCATCTCTTATTGAAGGTTGCCATGAACCAGGAACCCGGTTTCGCCGACGCTCTCTTCCATGTCGATCCCGTAACCGCGTTGCGCACGGACCTGGCGCTGGCACTACGTGCAGCGGCAGCTCACGGCTTGGGCGAAGGCGTCTGCAACCACTTCAGCGTCGCGTTGCCCGGCGACCCCGATCATTTCCTTCTCAACCCTCGAGGCCTGATGTGGAACGAGGTCCAGGCGGAAGACATCGTCCTCGTCGACGCGTATGGCAACAAACTCGCCGGCCGGCACGAGGTTGAACCGACAGCCATGTTCATCCACGCTGCGATCCATCGCATCGCGGGCAAGGCCTGTGTGCTGCACACCCACATGCCCTACGCCACCGCGCTCACCCTTACTTCCGATCGCGGCCTGGACACCACCCTGTCCCAAAACGCCATGCGCTTCCATGGCCGGCTTGCCATCGACGCGGAATACAACGAACTCGCGTTGGACGTGACCGAAGGCGAACGCATCGCCCACGCCATGCAGGGCGCCGACATCGTCTTTTTGGGCAATCATGGCGTCGTCGTCTGCGGGGAACGACTCGATTACGCGTACGACGACCTCTTCTTCCTCGAACGCGCCTGTACCGCGCAAGTCCTTGCGCAATCCACCGGGCGTCCGCTCGAACCCGTCAACGCGGAAATCGCAGCGAAGGTCGCCGCACAGATTCAAAGCGAACGCCTGCAGTCCGAGCTGTTCTTCGAAGCCCTGCGCCGCCAGCTCCCCTAACCTCGAAAACATCGAACCCAAACAAAAACCCCTCGCGGCGCCAGCCGCGAGGGGTTTCTTAATTAAAGCGATATACCAAGGAGGTTTTGAGGCCAGCAGCGCATAGCCGCGCCCCGCGCCGACGTATTAGCGCTCCGCGCCCAACCTGCTTCTGTTGTCAGGCAAAGGCACCGCTCGCCACGCGCCGCCGATGCAGCTGGGCACTTCTTATCCCGACGCCACAAAGACAAAACCCCGCAGGGGATACCTGCGGGGTTTTGAGCAATAAAAGCCTGACGATGACCTACTTTCACAGACGTCCGTCCACTATCATCGGCGCAAAGGCGTTTCACTGTCCTGTTCGGGATGGGAAGGAGTGGTACCACCTTGCTATGGTCGTCAG
>NZ_JAKRML010000012.1:0-147184 GCF_022346505.1 Achromobacter sp. ACRQX | reverse complement strand
ACGCTGCCGACCAGATCCTTGGCGTCGACCGTCAGGTCCACGGTCGGTGCGATCTTGGACAGCTCGTCGTACTTGGGCGCGGAGCGGCCGGCCACGAAGATGACTTGTGGCGCAGCGGCGTGGATGACTTCGTAGTTGGGCTCGAACATCGTGCCCGCCTTCAGATACCGCTTGTCCGCGAACTGGCTGAGCTGCGGCGGCAGCTTGGCGGCGCTGGGCACGCCGATGGGGTCCACGCCGAGCGTGTGCAGCGTGTCCAGCACGGCCAGATCCAGCACGATCGTCTTGGACGGATTGGCCGGCACCGCGGTTTCGCCGCGTGCGTGCTTGACCGGCGTGGTGGACTGCGCGGCGCTCACGGCGGCCGCGGCGCTCAGTGCCAGCGCCACGCCGGCCCGGGTTGCCCAGCGGCGGGCGGCGCCCGCCTGTTTTCCATTGTTCATGCAAACCTCTCTGTGTTGGACGCCAACGGCGCCCCGTCATAATTCAGAACTTCACGCCGACGCCCAGCCAGTAACGGCGGCCGTCTTCGACGTAGCCGAAGTCGTCGTAGGCGACTTGCTTGTCGAACAGGTTGTAGATGCCGGCATACACCGACACGGTCTTGTTGACGGCGTACGAACCGCCCAGGTCCACGAACGTGTAGGACGGCGCGACCAGCGCGTCCGACGACGGGCCCGTGGTGGGCTGGCTTTCGCGGCCGCGGAAGTTCACGCGCGCCCACGCCTGCAGCGCGTCGGACGGCTGCCAATTGACCGTGGTCGTGAACAGATGCTTGGGCAACTGGTTCAGCGGCTCGCCCTTGTACTGGCCGGACTTCTGCTCGGACTTCGTGAACGTATAGCTGCTGGTCATCGACCAGTCGGCGGCCAGCGGCAGCTTCAGGCTGGCTTCCACGCCGCGCGACACGGCCTTGTCCACGTTCATGTACGTGGTGGGATCCGAACCGAATTGGTTGGGACCGTCCGTGCACTGCGTCAAGGGGCAAGCCACGCGGGTGATCTTGTCCTTGAAGTCGTTGTTGAACAGCGTGACGCCGGCGCTCATGCCTTCGCCGTCGTCATACAGCAGGCCGATTTCCTGGGTCACCGACTTTTCGGGCGTCAGGTCCGGGTTGCCGTACATGTTGCCGCCGCGGCTGGTCTGGCCCCAGCCGGCCACGGTCTGGCGCAGGTCCGGCGCGCGGAAACCGGTGGACACGCCGCCTTTCAGGGTCCAGCGTTCGGCCATGTGCCACACGCCGTAGAGGCGCGGGCTGAAGTGGCTGCCGAAATTCTCGTCCTCGTCCATGCGCAGGCCCGTCGTGACGGCAAAGCTTTCGGTCAGGCGCCATTCGTCCTCGGCGAACAAGGCCCATTGATACCGTTCCACCTTGTTGGGACCGCCCTCCAACTGGTTGCCGTTCTGGTCATGCAGGCGCTGGTTCAAATAGCTGCCGCCCAGCGTCAGCATGTGCGATCCCAGCGGCAGCGACCAGCTCGTCTGCAGGTCCAGATTCTTGATCTTCATCTGGCGAGAGCGGTTGTCGAACTCTTCCTGCTGCACGTAGCTGTCGGACACGCCCCAGCCCCAGCGGCCGGTGTGCGACAACGCCCACTTGCTGCTGCGGTAATCGGTTTCGGACGACGCCGGGCAGCCCGTGCGCGGGCATGCCGTGCCAGGCGGCAGCGGCTCGACCGTCTTGCCCAGGGTGTCCTGGAACTTCTGGCGCATCGTGGTCGCTTCCAGCACGATGTCGTGATCGCGGTTGGGCGTGAGCGCCAGCTTGGCAGTCACGCTTTCGGCGTTGCGCTTGCGGTAGCCGTTGTAGATGTCGTCTTCGTCGCGCTGCGTGGCCTGGCCGTAGATCTGCAGGCCCAGCAGGTCGTTCTTGATCGGGCCGGCCAGGTAGAAGTTGCCCTGGTAGATGTCGCCCGACTTGCTGCTCTCCTGGATCGTCGTATCCATGCGGATCTCGCCGTGCCATTCGTCAGGCACCTTGCGCGTGATGATGTTGATCACCCCGCCCATGGCGTCGGACCCGTACAACGATGACATCGGGCCGCGCACCACTTCAATGCGCTCGATGGCCGACAGCGGCGGCGTCCAGCCACCCTCCACGCCCGTCGAGTCCGAGTTGGTGCGGGTTTCGCGCGAGCTCTGGCG
This sequence comes from Achromobacter sp. ACRQX, assembly GCF_022346505.1. NCBI lineage: Bacteria > Pseudomonadati > Pseudomonadota > Betaproteobacteria > Burkholderiales > Alcaligenaceae > Achromobacter > Achromobacter sp. ACRQX. The sequence goes on along the minus strand of NZ_JAKRML010000012.1, from coordinate 145,039 downwards.
CTTGCCGTCGATCAGGATCAGCGTGTACTTCGGCCCCATGCCGCGCAGGCTGATGTCCTGGCGATCGCCACCGCCCGTGACGATGACACCCGGCACTTCCACCAGCGCGTCGTTCAAGTCGCGGTAGAACTTCTTGTCCAGATCCTCACGCGTGATGACGCTGATCGAGGCCGGCGCATCCTGAATGCGTTGCTCGAAACCGCTGGCCGTCACGACCACCGTGTCCATCGTCGTGGTGGCGTCCGCGGCCTGCGCCCAGACGGCGGACGGCCCCAGGCCGAAACCCGCGGCGCACAAGGCGGCGGCCAGTTGCGTGCGCGACGCGGCGATGCGCTGGCCGGCGGCCAGATCTTTCCTGCTCATGATTCCAACTTCTCCCATCCCCGGTTTGCACTGCGCCCCACGCGCCGCACTACCCGGCTCCCACTTATTAATGAAAACCATTCTCATATTAGAATTGGGGCTTGCAGCACGCCGCAACACGCTTTCCGCAACTTTTATCTTCTTTGCACTTCTTGACACTCCGGCGCGCAGCGTTCGGCCAAACTGCCGGATGCTCGACGCCCAACACGCATGCCTTTCACTCATTCAGCGGTGGCGCGCCGCATCCTGCTGATCGACGACGACGTCGAGCTGGCGCAGATGCTGCGCGAATACCTGGAACCCCATCAATGCCAGCTGACGCTGGCGCATACCGGCTCGCAAGGCTTGTCCTTGCTGGCGCAGGACGATTTCGACCTGGTTCTGCTTGATCTGATGCTGCCCGACGGCAACGGGCTGGATCTGCTCAAGCACTATCGCCAGCGCTCGCGCCGCCCGGTCATCATGTTCACCGCGCACGGCGGCGAGACCGACCGCGTGCTGGGTCTGGAGTTCGGCGCCGACGATTACCTGGCCAAGCCCTTCAGCCCACGTGAACTCAAGGCCCGCGTCACGGCCGTGCTGCGCCGCTTTGAAGAAACGCCCGTCCCTGCCAGTCCGTCGCTGAGCCTGGGCGCCCTGTCGCTGGACCCGGCCACCGGCCGCGCGCGCATGGGCGCCGACGAAGTGATGCTGACCGGCGCCGAACAGCGCATCCTGGAAATCCTGATGCGCACGCCCGGCCAGGTGATCGCGCGCGACCAGATCGGCCTGTACGCGCTGGGCCGCGCCCCGGACCGCTACGACCGCAGCATCGACACGCACATCAGCAGCCTGCGCAAGAAGCTGCGCCTGGATCAACACGCCGACACGCTGTCCATCCGCAATCTGCGCGGCTTGGGCTACGTGCTGGCGGGCGCTGCGTGATGACGTTGCTGCCCGCCCGTTCGCTCTTCTGGCGCGCGTTCCTGACGTTCTGGGGCGCCATGGCGGTCATCCTGGTCTGCGGCATGGTGCTGACGGCGTCGGTGGCCTGGTACCGCTTCAATTCGCTGGATGGCCTGAATCCCGGCAACCTCACGCGCGACGCCGCGCAGGTCGCGCGCACGCAGGGCGCGGAAGGCCTGGAACGTTGGGTCCGCGCCATGGACGACAACTACTCGGCGCTGAAGATCTATGTCATGGACCCGCAGGACCAGGACATCCTGGGCCGGCGCCTGCCCACGCGTCTGTATGACTGGCTGGTGGCGTACCGCGCCGCGCCTGACCGGTCGCCGCAGTCCGACTATGTGCCGGCGGATCCCGCAGGTGAACGCGTGTCGTGGTGGGAGCCGCAGATCCTGGTCCTGCCGGACGGCTCGGAACTGCTGATGCTGTTCCTGCCGTTCGACTCGTCGCGCTGGGAGGTGCTGGCGCTGTCACCCGTTGCGCTGGCGCTGCTGCTGTTCGCGCTGGCGGTGACGGCGCCCTTCTGCTGGGCATTGACGCGCCACATCACCGCGCCGTTGGCGCAACTGCGCGAGACCACGCACGCCTTGGCGGCTGGGCAACTGGATACACAAACACCGCCGAAGCTCGCCACGCGCCAGGACGAACTTGGCCTGCTGGCTCGCGACTTCGACGCGATGGCCGTGCGCCTGAAAGCGCTGGTCGATACGCGCGAACAACTGCTGCACAACGTGGCGCATGAACTCCGGTCACCGCTTGCGCGCCTGCGCCTGGCTTCCGAACTGGCGCGGCGCAACGACGAACGCCGGGATCTGCAGCTTGACCGCATCGAACGCGAATGCGAGCGGCTGGACGCTCTAGTGGGCAACACGCTGCGGCTTGCCCGCGTGGGTGCGTTGCCCGTGCCGACGGATCCGCTGAATCTGTCGGACGTGGTGGCCGGCGTCGTGGACGATGCGCGCTATGAGGCCGAGGGGCGGCATCTGCAGATCGATTGGGACACGCCCGCACCGATCCTCATCGCCGGCGACCGCGCCAGCCTGGCCAGCGCCATCGAGAACGTGCTGCGCAACGCCCTGCGTTTTGCGCCCCCGCACAGCGTCATCCGCGTGCGCCTTCTGACCAGCGCCAGCGAAGCCAGCCTGGAGATCGAAGACCGCGGCCCGGGGGTCGCTACGCAGGAGCTGGCGTCGCTTTTCGAACCGTTCTATCGCGCGGGCTCCGCCGGTGCCGCCAGCACACCGGGCGGCGGCGCGGGACTGGGTCTTTCCATCGCCCAGGCCGCGATCTCCGCGCACAAGGGATCGATATCGGCGCGCAACGTCGCCCCGCATGGCTTGAGCGTGCGCATGGACCTGCCGCTGCTATCGGCTACCGCGGCGCGCCCTGCTGCGGGGTGACGCCACGAACGGCGTGCCGCATCAGGACGTGATGACGGTGTTCCCATAACCCGAACTCCATGCCACGAATTCCGACTGGTCAATCCGCGTCGGCCAGTATCGCTGCCGGCAACCTCGGCAACACCCGCATCGCGTTCGCCGTCGTGGCGTGCGCCACCTGCGCCGGCGTGATGCCGCGCAGTTCCGCCAGCACCTGCGCAATGCGCGCCAGTTCGCCGGGACGATTGCGCCGGTCGGGTTCATGCAGCCAGGCGGGCGGAATGTCCGGTGCGTCGGTCTCCAGCACCAGATGCTCCAGCCCCACGTCCACCGCGTGACGGCGAATCTGCAGCGCTCGCTCGAACGTCATCGCGCCGCCCATTCCCAGCGCAAAGCCATGGTCGATGAAGGCCTGCGCCTGCTGCGCGCTGCCATTGAACGCGTGCGCGATGCCGCCGATGCGCGGATGGCGGCGCAGGTACTTCAGCAGGATGTCCTGGGATTTACGCACGTGCAGCAGCACGGGCAGGCCAAACTCGACGGCCATGTCCAATTGCGCGGCATAGAACCGTTCCTGACGTTCGCGCGGCGGGCCGGACGCGATCTCCGGCACGAAGAAGTCCAGCCCGATTTCGCCGATGGCGACAAAGCGCGGATCGCCCAGGGATTCCTTGATGGTCTGTCGAAGCACGTCCAGATCGCCGTCGTCGGCGCGCGCGACGTACAGCGGGTGGATGCCCAGCGCATACGCGCCGCCGGCGATGCTGGCGGCCAGGTCGCGTACGACCGCGAAATTGGCGCGTTCGATGGCAGGGATCACGATGGCCTGGACGTCCGCATGGGCGGCGTGGTCCGCGACCTCGGTGCGATCGGCATCGAATTCAGCGGCGTCCAGATGGCAATGGGTGTCGATGAGCATGGGCGTGTCCTCCTTATGCGGATTATCCGCCCCGCGGCCGTCGCGCGGACCCGCGCTGACGGCTTTCGCTGCGGACCGGGCTAGCCTGACACCAGGCGGCCGTTTTCCATCAGCAACTGACGGTCGGCGCGGGCGGCAAGCTCGGGATCGTGGGTGACGATCGCAAATGCCGTGCCCGACTCCTGGTTCACCCGCGTCAGCAGTTCGAACATGTTGTGGGCAGTGTGCCGGTCCAGGTTGCCCGTGGGCTCGTCCGCCAGTACGCACACCGGCCGAGTCACCAGCGCGCGCGCCAGCGCCACGCGCTGCCGTTCGCCGCCGGACAACTGGCCGGGAAAGTGCCCTTCCCGGGCGGAAAGGCCGACCAATCCGAGCACTTCTCGTGCCGCCTCGCGGGCCTTGTCGCGGTTCTCGCGGCGCACGATCAGCGGCATCGCCACATTGTCCAGCGCCGAAAACTCGGCCAGCAGGTGGTGGAACTGGTAGACGAAGCCCAGGCTGCGGTTGCGCACCGCGCTTTTCTTGGACTCGGACAGCCCGATGCCCACCTGGCCGTCAACCGATACCGAGCCGCTGGTCGGGACGTCGAGCAGCCCCAGAATGTGCAGCAAGGTGCTTTTGCCGGACCCCGACGCGCCCACGATGGCGACCATCTCGCCGCGCGCGACGGACAGGCTGACATTGCTGAGCACTTCGATCCGGGCGGGGCCTTCGTCGTAGACCTTGACGATGTTTTCGGCCTGCAGCGCCGGCGTCGTGCCGGCCTGCGGTTTCTGCGTCGGGGTATCAATCATGGCGCAGCACCTGTGCGGGTTGCAGGCGCGAGGCGCGCCAGCTCGGATACAAGGTCGCCAGCAGCGACAGCACCAGCGAGGTGACGCCGATGGTGACGATGTCGCCCACCTGAGGATCGGACGGCAGCGCGCTGATGAAGTAGATTTCGCGCGGCAGGAAATGCACGCCCAGCATGCGTTCGATGAACGGCACGATCACGTCCACGTTGTACGCAATGGCAATGCCGCCGGCCACGCCCAGCAAGGTGCCGATCACGCCGATCAGCGCGCCTTGCACCAGGAAGATGCGGGCCACTTCGCCGGGACCCGCGCCCAGCGTGCGCAGGATGGCGATGTCGGATTGCTTGTCCTTGACGGCCATGACCAGCGAGGACAGCAGATTGAACGCCGCCACGGCCACGATCAGCGCCAGGATCAGGAACATCATGCGCTTTTCGGTCTGCACCGCGGCGAACCACGTGCGGTTGTTGCGCGACCAGTCGCTGGCCATGACGTACGGCGGCAGGACGTTGCGCAGTTCGGCCGCCACTTCGGGGGCTTTCTGCATGTCGGCAATGCGCAGACGCACGCCGGCGGTGCCGCTTTCGCGGAAGACGCGCGCCGCATCTTCGTTGTCCACGAACGCCAGCGAAGAATCGTATTCGTAGTGGCCCGACGAGAACACGCCCACCACGGTGAACTGGCGCATGCGCGGGGCAAACCCGGCCGGGCTGATCGAGCCCTGCGGCGCCATCATCAGCAGCGTGTCGCCGACCTTGACGCCCATGCCGTCGGCCAGCTCGTTGCCCAGCACGACGCCGAAGCCGCCGGGTTTCAGGTCGGTCAGCTTGCCCGACACCATCTGGCGCGGCAGGTCCGACACGTTGCCCTCGGTGGCAGGGTCGATGCCCCGCACCTGCACGCCGCGCAACGCCTGCCCCCGGACCAGCATGCCCTGCGCCGCCACGAAGGGCGCGCCGGCCTTGACTTCGGGATTGCGCTCGGCGGCGGTGGCGAACTGCTGCCACTGCTCAAGCACCCGTTCGGGGGATGCGCCGGGAAGATAGAGTTCGATGTGCGGCAGCACCGACAACATGCGGTCGCGCACTTCTTTCTGGAACCCGTTCATCACGGACAGCACCACGATCAGGGCGGCAACGCCCAGCGCGATGCCCGCCATGGAACTGGCGGCAATGAAGGAGATGAAGCGATCGCGGCGGCCGCGTCGCTGGCGGATCCGGGCAAGCCCCGCATAGCGGGCGCCGATCCATAGTTCGTAGGGTATTTTCAGCACGTGCGCATTATTGCATTAACCGCCCGTAAATCGCCCCGCGGATGTGCGGATCCTAGACCAGGCGTGACAACGTATGGCAGTTGGCCGCGGCGCTAAGTTCCCCATCCCGGCGCGGACTACAATCGCCGCCATGCTGATCGTCATTCCGGGCGCCTTGCCCGCCCTTCCCGTCGCCGCCGAACTGGCCAAGCTTCTGCCCGAGCGCGCGCCCACCCTGCACGGCTGGCTACAGGCTGCGACCGCTCGCCCCCAGGCCTACGACCTGCGCGCCCACGGTTGCACCGCCTTCGAATCGTGGCAGCTGGAGCGCGCCGGGTATGCGCCCGAACCTGGCCTGCTGCAAAGCGCCGGGCTCGGCCCGCTGCTGGCCGGGCAACAATCCCACACACTGGCTGACGAACCCGTCTGGCTATGCGAACTGGTCCACCTTGCGCTAGGCGCGGATCAGGCGTCGCTGCTGGATCCGGATTCGATGGACCTGACCGAGTCGGAAACGGCCGCCCTGCTCGACACTGCGCGCCCTATATTTGAAGGCACCGGATTCTCGGTCGAGCCGCTGTCGCCGCAGCGCTGGCGCCTGCGCCTGCCGGCGGACCTGCACCCCCAGACCGCCAGTCCGTTGGCCGTGGCCGGAAAGCGCCTGAACGACTGGTGGCGCCAGGATGCCGAAACGCGCCCGTGGCGGCGCCTGCTGAACGAAATCCAGATGGCGTGGCACGAACACCCGGTCAACGACGTCCGGGCCGCCCGCGGCCTGCCGCCCGTCAACGCGCTGTGGCTGTACGGCGGCGGTACGCCCTGGACGGCGGCGCCCGCCGGCCCGGCGCAAGTTTTGACGCAACTGGACGCGCCGCAACGCGCCGGCGACTGGGCCGCGTGGCTCGACGCGCTGACCGAACTCGATACGCAGCATCTGCGTCCGCTGGCCGCCGCCAAAGGCCTGCCCGCCACGCCGGTGCAACTGCTGCTGCTGGGCGATGACCGCAAGGTTGCCCTTGACCTGAAACCGCGCGGGGGCCTGCTTGGCTTGCTGCCCGCGCCCAAGAAGAACTGGAGCGCCTGGTGGTCTCACCCCGCTTAACCATCCGTCCGGCCGATCTGGCCGCCTGCCACGTCCTCGAATCCTCCGGCATCCACCCCCTGCTGGCCCGTCTGTGGGCCGCGCGCGGCGTGACGCATCCGGACCAGACCCGCCTCGCCTGGCCGTCCTTGCTGCCGCCGGCTGGATTGACCCATTCGGCCCACGCGGCCGCCGTCCTGGCCGACGCCATCCAGGCCGGCAAAAAGCTGCTGATCGTGGCCGACTACGATTGCGACGGCGCCACCGCCTGCGCCGTCGGCCTGCGCGCGCTGTCCGCAATGGGCGCCGACGTCGACTTCCTGGTGCCTAATCGTTTCGAAACCGGGTACGGCCTTTCCCCGGCCGTGGTCGAACTGGCCTGCCGCCACCGCGCGGGCAAGCCCGACATCATCATCACGGTCGACAACGGCATCGCCAGCGTCGACGGCGTGGCCGCGGCCAATGACGCCGGCATCGGCGTGGTCATCACCGACCACCACCTGCCCGGCGACACCCTGCCGGACGCGCTGGCCATCGTGAACCCCAACCAGCCCGGCTGCGGCTTTCCGTCCAAGAACCTGGCCGGCGTGGGCGTCATCTTCTACATGATGCTGGCGCTTCGCGCCGAACTGCGCCGCCGCGGCGTCTACGCGCCGGACGGCGGACCGCGCCTGGACGCGCTGTCCGACCTGGTTGCGCTGGGCACGGTGGCTGACGTCGTCAAACTGGACGCCAACAATCGCCTCCTGGTCACGCAGGGCCTGCAGCGCATGCGCAGCGGCCGTCTGCAACCTGGGCTGCGCGCGCTCTTTGCCGTCGCTGGCCGCGAGCCGCGCAGCGCCAATGGCTTCGACCTGGGCTTTGCGCTCGGACCGCGCATCAACGCCGCGGGCCGCCTGGCGGATATGAGCCTGGGCATCGCCTGCCTGACCACGGACGACGAGGCGCAGGCGCTGGAGATGGCGCGCGAGCTGGACAACATCAACCGCGAACGCCGCACGATCGAAGCCGAGATGCGCGAGCAGGCGCTGGCCGCCATGGAAGCGCCCGATGCCACCGCCGGCGCCACCGTCTGCGTGTTCGACCCGGGCTGGCACCAGGGCGTCGTGGGGCTGGTCGCCTCACGCCTGAAAGAGAAATTCTGGCGCCCCACCCTCGCCTTCGCGCCGGCCGGCGACGACGAGATTCGCGGCTCCGGCCGATCGATCCCGGACGTGCACCTGCGCGATGCGCTGGACCTCGTATCCAAGCGCCATCCCAACCTGATCCGCAAGTTCGGCGGCCACGCCATGGCGGCCGGCCTGACGCTGGGCAAGTCCGATTTCCCGGCCTTCGCCCCCGCCTTCGACGCCGCCGTGCGCGAGCTGACCGGACGCGATTCCTTCGAGCCCGTCATCGAAACCGACGGCTCGCTGGAAACGGGCTACGCCAACGCCGACGTGGCCGGGATGCTGCAACAGCAGGTCTGGGGCGCAGGCTTCGCCGCCCCCCTGTTCCTGGACGAGTTTGTGGTGCGCAACCAGCGTCTGGTCGGCGAAAAGCACCTGAAGCTGTCCCTGGAACGCGGCCACCAACGTTTCGACGCCATCTGGTTCGGCCACGACCAGTCCCTGCCGGAACACATCCAGGCGGCGTACCGCCTGGAACAGAACGTGTGGAACGGGATGGTGTCGGTGCAGTTGGTGATCGAACACGCCGGATAATGCGCGACGGTGTCTGACACCCGTCAGACACCGTCCACCCGCAACGTTACTTATTCACCAGCTTCGCCGGCTGCGCCAGCGCCACCAGCGCACCCACCACCAGGCAGCCGGCCAGCATGAACAGCCCGGTGTTCGTCGTCCCGGTCATATCCTTCAGCCAGCCCACCAGATACGGGCTGACAAAGCCGGCCAGGTTCCCCACCGAATTGATCAGCGCAATCCCCGCGGCGGCGGCCGTGCCGCCCAGTAGCGCCGTCGGCAGGCTCCAGAACAGCGGCAGCACCGTGCAGATGCCGATGTTGGCCACCGTCAGCGCCAGAATCGCCAGCACGGTGTTACCGCTCCACACCGCCGACAGGAACAGCCCCACCGCGCCGAACAGCGCCGGCAAGGCCACGTGCCAGCGGCGCTCGCGCTGCCGGTCGGAATTGCGCGAAATCAGGATCATGCCGATCACGGCGAACAGGTTGGGCACCGCCGTCAGCAGGCCAATCGCCAGCGGACTCTGCACCCCGGTGTTCTTGATGAGGCTCGGCATCCAGAACCCGACGCCGTACAGGCCCATCACGAACGAAAAATAGATCAGCGCCATCGCCCACACGCGTGGCTTGGTCAGCGCGGCGCGGATCGGCGGATCCTCCTTCTGCTGTTCCTCGGCCGCGATATTGCGGATCAGCACGGCCTTTTCATTGGCCGTCAGCCACTTGGCCTTGTTGATGCGGTCGTCCAGATAGATCAGCACCAGCACGCCGATCACCACCGACGGAATGCCCTCCAGCAGGAACAGCCATTGCCAGCCCGACAGGCCGTGGTCACCGTGGAAAGTCGCCATGATCCATCCCGAGATCGGGCCGCCAATCAGGCCGGACATGGGCACCGCGGTCATGAAGAACGTCGTGATGCGGCCGCGCCGGGCGGCCGGATACCAGTAAGTCAGGTACAGGATGATGCCGGGAAAGAACCCGGCCTCGGCCGCGCCCAGCAGAAAGCGCAGCAGATAGAACATATGCACGCTGGTCACGAACATCATGCAGGCCGAAATAATGCCCCACGTGATCATGATCCGGGCGATCCAGATCCGCGCCCCCACCTTGTGCAGGATGATGTTGCTGGGAATCTCGAAGATGAAATAGCCGATGAAGAAAATCCCGGCGCCCAGCCCGTACACCGTCTCGCTGAACTGCAGTTCCTGCAGCATCTGCAGCTTGGCGAACCCCACGTTGACGCGGTCCAGGTACGCCACCACATAGCAGACCACCAACAGCGGCACCAGCCGCCAGCCCACCTTGCGGTAGATCCGGTCCTCTTCGCTGGCGTCAAGCGCCGGCGAGACCCCGGGGGTCATCGTGTTTTCCATCTCTGTCTCCATTCCTCTGGCGGGATAGGCCGGCGCGGGGCCGGCGTTTTCGGGGTCGGCGGTCCCAAACGGGGACATCGCAGCCACCCGCCAAGGCTAGAGCCGTCGGGTTGACAAAAAACTGAACAACTTGGAACCGCGCCGCCGGGCGGCCGAAATCAGGCCCGTCCCCCGTCTGCCGCCGTGCGCCCGCGCAGTCGGTCCAACCACGGTAAAATGCCAGGTTTCGCACAAAAGTCATCACAGGATCAATCATGGAAGCCGAACGTCAGAACCAGCTCGCAGCCCGCCTCGCCGACTACGCGGAGCGCGAACAGGCTCTACGGAGGTATCTTTGACTACGATGCCAAAGCTGAACGCCTCCAGGTCGTAAACGCCGAGCTCGAAGACCCGGCCGTCTGGAACGACCCCAAGCACGCCCAGGACCTGGGCCGTGAAAAGAAATCGCTCGAGGACGTGGTGGAAACACTGACGAGCCTGGGCGCCGGCGTGGCCGATTCCCAGGAACTCTTCGAAATGGCCGCCGCCGACGATGACGGCGACACCCTCGAAGCGATCGAACTGGACGCCAACGCCTTCCAGGAAAAGCTCGAAGCCCTGGAATTCCGCCGCATGTTCTCCAATCCGGCCGATCCCCTGAACTGCTTCCTGGACATCCAGGCGGGCGCGGGCGGCACGGAAGCGCAGGACTGGGCGTCGATGCTGCTGCGCCAGTACCTCAAGTACGCTGAACGCAAGGGCTTCAAGGCCGAGATCCTTGAAGAATCCGACGGTGAAGTCGCGGGCATCAAGTCGGCCACGATCAAGATCGAGGGCGACTACGCCTTCGGCTACCTGCGCACCGAAACCGGCGTGCACCGCCTGGTCCGCAAGAGCCCCTTCGACTCGTCGGGCGGCCGCCACACGTCGTTCGCCAGCGTTTTCGTGTACCCGGAAGTCGACGATTCCTTCGAAGTCGAAGTGAACCCCGCCGACCTGCGCGTCGACACCTACCGCGCCTCGGGCGCGGGCGGCCAGCACATCAACAAGACCGACTCGGCCGTGCGTCTGACGCACATCCCCACCGGCATCGTCGTGCAGTGCCAGAACGACCGTTCGCAGCACCGCAACCGTGCCGAAGCCATGCAGATGCTGAAGTCCAAGCTCTACGAACTCGAAATGCGCAACCGCATGGCCGAGCAGCAGAAGCTGGAAGACTCAAAGACCGACGTGGGCTGGGGCCATCAGATCCGTTCGTACGTGCTGGACCAGAGCCGCATCAAGGACCTGCGCACGAACGTCGAAATCTCCAACACGCAGAAGGTGCTGGACGGCGACCTGGATCCCTTCATCCAGGCCAGCCTGAAGCAAAACGTCTAAGTTCCGCGATTCTTCCCGCTTTCACGCACCCAGAGGTCCACGAATGTCCGACACCATTGCAATTCTCACCGGCGCTTCGCGCGGCATCGGCGCCGCCATGGCGCGCGGCCTGGTCAAACCCGGCACCCGCCTCATCACGCTGGCGCGCCGCGAAGACCCCGAGCTCGCCGCCCACGCGCGCTCGCAGGATGTGCAGCTGGAACAACTGTCCGTGGACCTCTCGGACCTGAAAGCGGCCGAATCCGCGGCCGAACGCATCTGCGCCGCGCTCCCGCGCGACGCCAAGCGCTATCTGCTGATCAACAACGCGGGCACGGTGCATCCCGTGGCGCGCACCGACGAACTCACCGACGGCGCGGCCATCACCGCCGCCTTCAACCTGAACGTCACCGCCGTCATGCTGCTCACGGCGCGCTTCCTCGCCGCCGTCGCCGATATCAAGGCCGACCGCCGCGTGCTGAACATCTCCTCCGGCGCGGGCCGCAACCCGAACGCGGGCTGGGGCGTGTACTGCGCCACCAAGGCCGCCCTCGACATGCACGCCCGCGTCGTCAAGCAGGAACAAGGCGCCGACGGCGCGCGCATCGTCGCGCTGGCCCCCGGCATCGTCGACACCGACATGCAGGCTGCCATCCGCGCAAGCGACCCCGAAAGCTTCCCTGCGCTGGCCAAGTTCCAGGACTTCCATGCCACCGGCAAGCTGTCCTCGCCCGCCAACGTAGCCTCCCGCATCCTCGCCTACCTGGATCGCGAAGATTTCGGCACGACCGAAATCGACGACATCCGCAATTACGACTGATCCCCCGACCATGACTGACCACTCGACCACTCCGGCTCCCGCCCAGGATGAAAACCGCTTGATCGCCGAACGGCGCGCCAAGCTGGCCAAACTGCGCGAAACCGGGGTCGCGTACCCCAACGATTTCGTCCCGGACGCCCGTGCCGCGGCCCTGCATGACAAGTACGACGGCGAGGAGCAGGAAGCCCTGGCCGCCGCCGCCGTCACCGTCAAGGTCGCCGGCCGCATGATGCTCAAGCGCGTCATGGGCAAGGCCAGCTTCGCCACGCTGCAGGACAGCACCGGCCGCATCCAGATCTACCTGGACCGCGGCACGCTCGGCGAAGACGTCTACGCCGCGTTCAAGCAATGGGACATCGGCGACATCATCGCGATCGAAGGGTCGGTCTTCAAGACCAACAAGGGTGAACTGTCGGTGCACGCCGCGTCCGCGCGCCTCCTGTCCAAGTCGCTGCGCCCCCTGCCCGACAAGTTCCACGGCGTTGCCGACCAGGAACTGCGCTACCGCCAGCGCTATGTCGACCTCATCATGACCGACGCCACGCGCCGCACGTTTGAAGCGCGCAGCAAGGCCGTGGGCAGCATCCGCCAGTTCATGCTGAACGCGGGCTTTCTTGAAGTCGAAACGCCCATGCTGCACCCGATCCCGGGCGGCGCGGCGGCCAAGCCCTTCGTCACGCATCACAACGCGCTGGACATGGAAATGTTCCTGCGCATCGCGCCCGAGCTCTACCTCAAGCGCCTGATCGTCGGCGGCTTTGAACGCGTGTTCGAAGTCAACCGCAACTTCCGCAACGAAGGCGTCAGCCCGCGTCACAACCCCGAATTCACGATGATGGAGTTCTACGCAGCCTTCGCGGACTACCGCTGGCTCATGGACTTCACCGAAGAACTGATCCGCCAGGCCGCCATCTCGGCCAGCGGCAGCGCCGTCCTGACCTACCAGGAACGCGAGCTGGACCTGTCCAAGCCCTTCGACCGCCTGACCATCTGCGAAGCCATCCTCAAGTACGCCGACGGCTACACGCAGGCCCAGCTGGATGACCCGGCGTTCGTGCGCGCCGAACTGAAGAAGCTGGGCGCGGACGCCGACGGCCCCGTGCTGTCGCGCGCCGGGCTGGGCGCACTGCAACTGGCGCTGTTCGAAGAGACCGCCGAAGCCAAGCTCTGGAACCCCACCTACATCATCGACTACCCGGTCGAAGTCTCGCCGCTGGCGCGCGCCTCCGATACCCGCGAAGGCATCACCGAGCGCTTCGAACTCTTCATGACCGGCCGCGAAATCGCCAACGGCTTCTCGGAGTTGAACGACCCCGAAGACCAGGCCGAACGCTTCCGCTCGCAGGTCGAAGCCAAGGACGCCGGCGACGAGGAAGCCATGTTCTATGACGCGGACTACATCCGCGCCCTGGAATACGGCATGCCCCCGACGGGCGGTTGCGGTATCGGCATCGACCGCCTGGTCATGCTGCTGACCGACAGCCCCAGCATCCGCGACGTCATCCTCTTCCCGCACCTGCGCCGTGAAGACTGATTGTCGGCGCGCGTCATGATCTTCAAGATCCTGATGCTGCTGCTGGTCGTGGCGGGGCTGGTCTACTGGATCAAGCAACCCCGCCGCTTCCAGCCGGGCGCTCCCTATCGCGCCGTCCCCGCGCGGCGGCCGGTATTCATCGTGCTGTGCGTCGCCACCGCCATCTCGCTCATCGCCGCCATCCTGACCGCCTTGCTCTGGATGGGCGGCGTGGCAGGCGGCGTCACCGGCGGCGGCTATCACGGCGAAGCCGATTTCCTGCTGCCGGTTGCGGCCTCGCTGCTGGCCTTGTCGGTGGCGTGCGCCGTCGGCGCATTCCTCAAGCGGCGGGGTTAGGGTCCACGGGCCACCTGCCCGCACCCGCCGGCAACGCCGGCAATGACGCTTGCAGCATGGCGTCGATGAACGCGGCGGGCGCCAGCCTGCCGCCCGGCTTGTACCACTGCACCGTCAAGTTCATTGCGCCCAGCACGCATCGCTTGATGACGCGTGCGTCCCCCTGCAGCAATCCCGCCTCCACCGCCCCCGCGACCACCGACTGCCACATCGCCTCGTAGCGATCGCTCAGCCCCTTCACGGCCGCCTGACTGGGCGCGGACAGGCTGCGCCATTCGTACACCAGTGCGTTCATCGCGTCCCCGCCCGCGCCGTGCAGCATGCTCCACATGTGCACGCGAAACAGCGCCGCCAGGCGGTCCTCCGGCTCAACATAGCTGGCCAGCGCCTTGCCGCCCAGGTCGATCACTTCCTGGATGCCGTTGTTCATGACGGCGACCAGGATCTCCTCCTTGCTGCGAAAGTGATGGAACAGACTGCCCGATTGCAGCCCTACGGCCTTGGCCAGTTCGCGCACCGTCGTGCGCTCGTAGCCATGCTTGCTGAAGAGCCGGCCGGCGGCCAGGACCAGTTCCCGCCGCCGCTCGGTCTCCGCCCCATCGTCGCGCGGCGCGGCGGTCCCGGTCTTGTCCATGGCGCGTCAGAGCCTCTGGATGATGGTCGCGGTCGCCATGCCGTGGCCGATGCACATAAGCTGCATCCCCAGCTCGCCTTCGGTCGCCTCCAGTCCCGCCAGCATCTTGGCCATCAGGCCCGCGCCCGTCGCGCCCAGCGGATGGCCATGCGCGATCGCGCCGCCCCAAGGATTCACTCGCGCCAGGTCCGCGCCCAATTCGCGCTGCCAGGCCAGCACCACACTCGCAAAGGCTTCGTTGATCTCGATCCAGTCGATGTCCTCCAGCGCCAGGCCCGCGCGCGACAGCGCTTGCCGCGCCGCTGGGATCACACCCGTCAGCTGCATCACGGGATCCGACCCCACCACGACGCGCGCCAGGAATCGCGCCCGCGGCCGCAAGCCATCGGCCAGGGCCGTATCCTTGTCGGCCAGCAGCACCGCCGCCGCGCCGTCGGCGAGCTGGCTCGCATTGGCCGCGGTGACGCCCCCCTGACCCGGCGGCCGCAACGCCGGCGCCATGGCCGCCATGCGGGCCGCGTCCGTGGTCTCGCGGATGCCCTCGTCGCGCAGCACCGGCGTGCCGGGCAGCAACTCCGCATGAAGTCCGGCGGTGGCAGCCGCCCAGGCCCGCGCGTGGCTCTCCCGCGCCCATTGGTCCATCTCGGCCTGCGACAGTCCCCAATGGCTGGCAATACGTTCCGCGCTCTCTATCTGATGGATCAGCGGATACCGCGCCAGCAGCGCCGGGTTCAGCGATTCAAAGCCCCGGAATTCCGTCTGGCCCAGCGTCACGTCCAGGAACATGGGCACGCGGCTCATGCTCTCGACGCCGCCCGCGACCACGTAGCGCATGTCGCCCGCGGCGATAGCCTGCGCGCCGAAATGCACGGCCTGCTGGCTGGACCCGCACATCCGGTTGAGCGCCACGCCCGGCACGCTCTCCGGCAGTCCGGCCAGGATGGCCGCCAGCCGCCCGATGTTGGCGCCCTGCTCACCCGCCTGGCTGACGCAGCCGGCGATCAGGTCCTCGACCTTGTCGCCGGGCAGCGCCGCGCGCGCCAGCAGTCCCTGCACAGTCTCGGCCAGCAGCGCGTCCGGCCGCGTCTGCGCCCACCATCCGCCGCGCCGCCCGAACGGCGTGCGCACAGCTTCCAGGATCACGGCTTGGTTCATGCCGTCGTCTCCTCAACGTAGAGCGTTTCGATTTCGTTGGCGTACGCGCGGTAGATGCTGGCGCGCCGCACCTTCATCGTCGCCGTCACCTCGCCGTCGTCGTGGTCCAGTTCCTTGGTCAGCAGATGAAAGCGCTTGATCTGCGAGACCGGCGCCAACCCGGCGTTGGCGCGCGCGACCTCCTGCTGCACCAGCTCGCGCACTTGCGGGCATTCGGCCAGCGACCGGAAATGCGTGAATGCGATGCGCCGCGATTCGGCCCATTTGCCGACCGTGTCGAACTCCAGCTGGATCAGCGCAGACACGTACTTCCTGCCGTCGGCGATGACGATGCATTCCTTGACGTACGGGCTGCCCTTCACCGCGTTCTCGATCTCGGACGGCGTCAGGTTCTTGCCGCCCGCGGTGATCATGATGTCCTTGAGCCGGTCCACGATGCGCACGCGCCCGGCCTCCTCGGCCACCACATCGCCCGTGTGCAACCAGCCGTCGCGCACGGTTTCCGCCGTCGCCTCCGGATTCTTGTAATAACCCTGGAACACCATGTCGCCGCGCACCAGGAGTTCACCGGCCTCACCGATGCGCCATTCCACGCCGAGGGTCGGCTCGCCCACCGTGCCCACCTTCACGCGGTCCGGATGCTGGCCAAAGATCATCCCGGTCGACTCCGTCAGGCCGTACACCTCGACCAGCGGCACACCCAGCGTGCGAAAGTAGCGCACCACGTCCGGCGGGATCGGCGCCGCGCCCGTCATCGCCACCCGCACGCGCCGCAGTCCGATGAAATTCTGCAAGGCACGCAGCACCAGCCAATACCACATCCAGTGCGTCAGCCGCTCGCCCAGCCGGTACTGCGCGGGGGACTTTTCCAGGAACGGCGCGCATTGCGCCAGCGCGCGGCCGTACAGCCACCGCTGCACCGCGCCGGCCTCCTGCATCTTGATGGAAATTGCGGCGTGCAACTTTTCCCAGATGCGCGGCACGCCCAGGAAAATCGTCGGCGCGACTTCGCGCAGGTCTTCCTGCACGGTGCGCAGCGACTCGCCAAAATTCACCTGCGAGCCCAAATAGATGGGCACGAACGTGGACAACATCTGCTCGGCGACGTGACACAGCGGCAGGTACGACAGGTGCACGCTGGACGCATCCATCGACAGGCGATCGGCAATGCCGGGCGCCACGCCGCGCATGTTGCGATAGCTCAGCATCGCGCCCTTCGGTTTGCCGGTCGAACCAGACGTGTAGATCATCAACCCGGTGTCGTCCAGTTGCTGTCCGTCCAGCATTGCGTTCAGCGCGGCCAGCTCCAGCGTCTCGCGCTGGCTGCCATCGGCCTCCACTTCGGGAAAGGTCACAATGCGCGCCCGATCCGCGTCGGCATACGATCGAAGGCCCTTCGTTTCGATCACCACGATGCGGCGCAGATGGGGCAGCCTGTCCGCCACCTGCAGCACCTTGTCCATCTGCTCCTGGTCTTCGCACACCACCAGTTCGACATCCGCATGCGCCAGCACGTAGCCCATTTCCTCGGCGGGGCTGGTGGAATAGACGCCCACCGCCACGCCACCGGCCGCGCAGGCGCCCATCTGCGTCAGCAGCCATTCCACCCGGTTGTCCGAGACGATGGCAACCCGCCCGCCCACGCTAAGCCCCAGCGCGCGCAGTCCCAGGCCGACGCGGCAGGCGCGCTGCCAGTACTGATCCCACGTCATGGGCTTCCAGATGCCGAAGTCCTTTTGCCGGATCGCGACGGCGGACGGTTGCCGGCGCGCCTGCTCGCGCAGCATCTGCGGCAGCGTCAGCGGCGGCCAGTCGCCCGGATCGGTATGCGCGTCCTTCATGACAGCCAGCGCTTGCGGCGCTTGTAATGCTTGATGTCCCGAAAGCCCCGGGCCTCGCCCGAGCCGCCGATGCCCAGATAGAACTCGCGCACGTCGGGATCCGCCGCCAGCTTGTCCGCGGAACCGTCGATCACCACCTTGCCGGTCTCCATGATGTAGCCGTAATGCGCCACTGCCAGCGCCACGGACGCGTTCTGCTCCACCAGCAGCATCGACACCCCCTGTTCGCTATTGATGCGCGCGATGATCGAAAAGATGCTTTCGACCAGCATCGGCGACAGTCCCAGCGACGGCTCGTCCAGCAGCATCAGCGTCGGCTGGGCGATCAGCGCGCGGCCGATCGCCAGCATCTGCTGCTCGCCGCCGGACAGATAACCCGCCAGCCCGCGCCGCCGCTCGAACAGCCGCGGGAAATAGCCATAGACCAGATCGAAATCCGCGCGTGCCGCCTTCCGTCCGGTCAGCGCATACGTCGCCGCCACCAGGTTCTCTTCCACCGTCAGGTCCTCGAACACGCGCCGCCCTTCCATCACGTGCGCCAGGCCCGATCGCACCAGGTTCTGCGGCTTGATGCCCGCCGTATCGCCGCCGCCGAACACGATGTGGCCCCGCACCAGCTCGCCGTCCTCCAGGTCCAGCAGTCCCGACACGGCCTTGAGGGTGGTCGATTTGCCGGCCCCGTTGCTGCCCAGAAGCGCCACGATGCTGCCGGCCGGCACCGACAGGGACAAGCCGCGCAGCACCTGCACCGCCTTGTTGTAGACGACCTCGATGTTGTTGATGTCGAGCACCGCCTTGGGCGGCGCCGTGGCGGTCACGCCCGCTCGCACCTCTGGTCCCCGCGCGTCATGTCCCGGATTCACGGCTGCCTCACTTGAGGACGATCCAGTCGGACGCCGGCACCATCTGCTTCTGCTTGACGTCCGCGCGATAGATCCGGCCCACGGGTATCGAGTTGCCCTTGATGGTGATCGGCACGCCGATCAGCCCGCCCGTATCGAAGTCCTTGATGCCATCCAGCGACGCCTTCATGTTGGCCGCGGTCAGTTCCTTGCCGGCATCCAGCGTACGCTTGGCGACCTCGGAGAACAGCATGGCGGCCAGAAAGCCCTGCATGTAGCCCGTGCTCTGGTACTGCGGCCGCATCTCGCGGATCTTCTTGAGCATCGGCGCGTCGGCCGCCTGGTCGTAGTAATAGCGGTACGGCATCACACCCATGAAGCCCTCGGCATCCTCCCCCATCTGCATCACGGTCGAGTTGTCCATCGTCCAGAATGTGCCCATGTAGCGCGTCTTCAGCCCCATGCGCTTGCCCTGCCCCACGAACTCGGGAATCGGCGCCAGCACGTAGCCATGGAAGATGGTGAAGTCCGGATCCGCGCGGCGCAGCTTGATGACTTCTGTCGACACGTCCACGCTGCCCGGCGGCGTCATGATTTCGGTCGCCACCTTCAGGCCCAGCTTCTCGGCCACCGCACGCGAACTGGCAATCGGATCGCGGCCGAACTCCGTGTCCGAATACACGAACGCCACCTTGGCGCCTGGCTGCTCCTTGGCGATGTAGCGCAGCAGGATGCCGAACATCTCGGTGTAGTCGGGCCCCAGCATGAACTGGGCGGGATACTTGGCCGGGTCATTCAGCTCGGTCGCAAACGACGCGCCCGTCATCAGGATGTCGCCCGTGCGGTTCAGCTCGGCGTTG
Source organism: Achromobacter sp. ACRQX (assembly GCF_022346505.1). NCBI lineage: Bacteria > Pseudomonadati > Pseudomonadota > Betaproteobacteria > Burkholderiales > Alcaligenaceae > Achromobacter > Achromobacter sp. ACRQX. The sequence goes on along the minus strand of NZ_JAKRML010000012.1, from coordinate 125,886 downwards.
ATGGTCTTGGAAAAGCCCGTCGAATCGCCGTAGTAGAAATTCACCTTGTTCTGGCTGGTGATCTTCTTGAACGCCGCCACCGACGCGTCCACCTTGTACGCGGTGTCCTCCGGCACGTAACGCAGCTTGCGGCCCTTGATGCCGCCCTGGTCGTTGATGATCTTCACGTAGTCCGTGATCCCGGCGTGGATGCCCTGCCCGGCAAAGGCGAACACGCCGCTCAGCGGGATCGAGCCGCCCAGCACCAGATCCTCGGCCGCCTGCGCGGCGGGCGACGCCGCCAGTGCCGCCGCCAGGCCCAACGGGGCCAACAATCTCGATAAACCGCTGCCTATCCGGATGCGCTTCATGGTTTGTCTCCTGGGTCTTATAGGTGGCCGCCGTCACGCCGCACGCATCGCGCTACGTGCGAAATGGCCATAGGTGAAAGAATCGGCGCACGCGCCGCCAGATTTCCGCGAGCCCGTGCGGCTCGAAGATCAGGAAGCCCACGATCAGCAGGCCGAAAACAATGGTGCGCACCGGCGATATCAGCCGCAGTGCGTCGCCGCCCACCGGCAGCCAGCCGACAACCAGCTTCAGGAACTCGGGCACCATCGTCATGAAGATGGCGCCCAGGATGGATCCCAGTATCGAGCCCATGCCGCCCACGATGATGGCTGCCAGAAAGAAGATCGACATGATGAGCGGAAAGCTCTCGGGCGTGACCACGCGGAAAAAGTACGCCCACAGGCCCCCCGCCACGCCGGCGTAGAACGAGGACAGTCCGAAGGAAAGCAGCTTGTAGCGCAAGAGCCGGATGCCCAGCACCTCGGCGGAAATGTCACGGTCGCGAATCGCAATGAACGCCCGGCCGATGCGCGTGCGGAACAGATTGGCCGCGCCCAGCACCATCAGCACCGTCACCGGCACGATCAGCCAATAGATCTTGAACGAGGTGTCCAGGTCCATGCCCAGGATGCGAGCCGGCGGCACCTGCAGGCCGCTCGTCCCGCCGGTGAATTGCCAGTTGGCAAAGATGAAGTGCGCGATGAAGGATGCAGCAATGGTTGAGATCGCCAGGTACAGGCCCTTCACCCGCAACGACGGAATGCCGACCAGCAGCCCGCCCAGCATGGCGACGATGCCCCCGGCCAGCAGGTTGACGACAACCGGCGTGCCAAGATGCAGTTCCATCACCGCCACGGTGTACGCGCCCAGGCCCATGAACGCCGCCTGCCCCAGGCTGACCAGCCCCGTATAGCCGGTCAGGATGTTCAGCCCCGTCGCGCTGGCGATGTTGATGGCGACCAGGCAAGCCAGATACAGCCAATAGGCGTTCGCCACAAAGGGAAACAGCACCAGCGAGGCCGCCAGCAGCGCCAGCCACACGTGCTGCGTGCGCGTGTCGAAAAGCGCCTCGTCGGCCAGGTAAGTCTGCTTGGCGGTCGCGATGCGCATGGATCAAAGCCTCTCGATTTCACGGGTGCCGAACAAGCCATAGGGCCTGGCCATCAGCACGACCACCAGCACGACGAACGTGGCCAGCAGCTTGTACTCGCCCCCCAGATACGCGCCGGCCCACGCTTCCAGCAGGCCGATGAAGATGCCGCCGACCAGCGCGCCGGCAACGCTGTCCAGGCCGCCCACGATCACCACCACCAGCACCGACAGCCCGAACACGCCCATCGACGACGAAATGCCGCCGATCGCGCCCACGATCACGCCCGACACCGCGGCAATGGCGCCCGCCGTCACCCACGCCAGCGAAAACACGCGTGGCACGTTGATGCCCATCGCATAGGCCGCGCCCTGATCCGACGCGGTCGCGCGCAGCGCCACGCCGCCGCGCCAGTAGCGGAACACCACCAGCACCAGCAGCGCCAGCACCACCGCCACCCAGAAGCCGTAGAACACCTTGGGCGCCACGAACGCCTCGCCCACCATGACGGGCGCGCGCGGCATGAACTCCGGCAGGCGCCGCTGATCGGCCGTCCAGATGAGCTCGACCGCACCGACCAGAATCGATGCGAGGCCCACAGTGATCATGAAGACGGAGATCGGCGATTCGCCCAGCATCGGCCGTATCGTCAGGCGCTCGACAACGGCGCCCAGCGCGCCGGACACGACGACTGCGCCGACGATGGCCAGCCAGATCGGCCACTCCATGCCCGTCGCAAACGCATAGAACACGTAGGCGCCCAGCATCAGGAACTCGCCGATGGCGATGTTGACCACGCGGGTCGCCTTGTACACGATCACGAACGCCAGCGCGGCCAGGGCATACAGGCCGCCGCTGCCCAGCCCGGCCAGCGACACCTCCAGCAGGAACAGCCAGTCCATCAGGCCGCCTCCCGCAACCGCCGGCGCAGATCGCCCACGTCGCCCGCGCCCAGATACGCCTTGATGACCTCGGGATTGGCCTGCACCTCTCCCGGCGTGCCATGGGCGATCACCTGCCCAAAGTTCAGCACCACGACGTGATCCGACAGGTCCATCACCATGCCCATGTCGTGCTCCACCATCAGCACAGTCACGCCCCATTCAGAGCGCGCATCCAGGATGAAGCGCGCCATGTCGTCCGTCTCTTCGCGGTTCATGCCGGCAACCGGCTCGTCCAGCATCAGCACCTTCGGTTGCATCGCCAGCGCCCGCGCCAGCTCCACCCGCTTTTGCAGCCCATACGACAGCGCCGCGACCGGCGCGTGGCGGATATGGTCGATCTCCAGGAAGTCGATGATGCGTTCTTCGATGTCCGCCCGCAGCGCCATTTCCTCGCGGCGCGCGCGGCCCAGGTAGAACAGCGCATCCAGCACATTGGTGCGCAGATGCGCGTGGCGGCCCAGCTTGATGTTGTCCAGCACCGTCATGCCGCGGAACAACGCAATGTTCTGGAAGCTGCGCGCCAGCCCAAGCCTGGCGCGTTCCGGCGCATGCACGCGCGTGATGTCGCGGCCCTCGAAGCGAATGCGTCCGGCAGCCGGTTTGTAGAACCCGGAGATCGTGTTGAACAGCGAGGTCTTGCCGGCGCCGTTCGGGCCGATGACCGTGGTGATGGAGCCGGGCGCGACGCGAAAGCCCACATTGGTGAGCGCCTTCACCCCGCCGAACGCCAGCGTCACCCCCTCGGCCTCCAGCAACGCAGGCCTGTCGGACTGATCCACCATTTGTCTCCCCGCTTTTGATGCGAAGTTTTTTGCCGCCATGGGGCGGGCATTTTTTACGACGGTGAACCTGGCGACCCTGCGAGGCAGGTGATGCAACGAACCTGTCTTTACCTTCGCCAGTACAGCGCCGGAAAATCGTTCTATGCGTTACGCTAAGCGTGCTCAAACCCCAACCAAGCAAGCGCTCGGTTCAGACCATAGCATCGCGGTTTTTTGATCGACAGTTGGTATTTACCCGACAACGGAGACTCGCCATGACCCAGGAACTACCGGAGTTCCAGACGCTGTTGCTGGAGACCGACGGCGCCCTCGCCACCCTGACGCTGAACCGCGCGGACGCGCTCAACGCCATCGATGTCGCCATGGCCCGCGACCTGCTGCGGGCCGCGCAGTGGCTCGAAACCCGCGACGCCGTGAAGGTCGTGCTGTTACGCGGCGTGGGCAAGGCATTCTGCGCGGGCGGCGACATCAGCATGTTCACGGGCGACACCGAAACGGTGCGCGCCACGCTGTCGGATCTCTTCACGCCGCTCAATGATTTCATCGCGCGCATTCCGCGCATGGACAAGGTCTGGCTCGCGCAGGTGCACGGCGTGGCGGCGGGCGCAGGCCTGTCGCTGGTGCTGGCTTGCGATCTGGCCATCGCCGAAGCCGGCGCGCGCTTCATGACGGCCTACCTGAAGCTGGGCGCCACGCCCGATGCCGGCATGACGCACGGCCTCATCCGCGCCGCCGGCCCGAAGCGCGCGCTTGATCTTCTGTTGCGGCACGACGCGTTCACCGCTGACGAGGCGCAGGCGTGGGGCATCATCACGCGCACCGCGCCGGCCGGTGAACTGGCGGCTGCGGCGCAGGCTTATGCGCAGGATCTCGCCCGCCACGCACCGCACGGCATCGCAGGCGCCAAGGCATTGCTGCGCAGCGCCGCGTACGCGCCGCTGGAAACGCAGCTTGCCGAAGAGACCGCACGCTTTCTGCAGTCGGCCGCACGGGCGGACTTCGCGGAGGGCGTCGCGGCGTTCCGCGAAAAGCGCCCTCCCCGTTTCACCGGCCAGTAGCGCTAGCGCGCCTCGGCGACGCTGGCCCAGTCGGGCGCGCGCTTCTGCACGAAGGCGCTCAAACCTTCGTGCGCTTCCGGCGTGGCAGCGGCGTTGCAGAACACCTCCACCGCCGTCGCCACCCGGCGCCGGTACTCGTTGTCGTTGCTGTACACGAATGCGCGCCGTCCCATCGCCAGGACTTCCGGGGGCTTGGCGGCCAGCGACCGCGCCAGCGCGCGCGCTTGATCCAGCAGCTCGGCCTCCGGCGCCACGCGCGTAACCAGACCCATCGCGTGCGCCTCGTGCGCGTCGAAGGTGCGGCCGGTGAACAGCAGATCGAACGCCCGGTGCTTGCCCACGATGGCCGGCAGATGCACGTAATGAATGGCGGGCAGCACACCCACGTCGATCTCCGGATAACCGAACGTCGCTGTGTCGGCGGCTACGATCATGTCGCTGGAAATCGCCACGGTCATGCCGCCGCCGCGCACCGCGCCCGACACGACGGATATCGACGCCTTGGTCAGATTGAACTGCGCGTCATACAGCTTGATGTAGAGCCGCGTCAGCAACTCGCGCACGCGCGCCGGCGTGCTTTGCAGCAGCTGCTTCATATCCAGCCCCGCGCAGAATCGGCCCGGCAGACCGCTCGCCAGCAGCACCGCGCGCACGGACGGATCCGCATTTGCCTCGTCCAGCGCGCCGATCAGCGCGTCCAGCACGCCCACGTCCAGCGCGTTGACGGGCGCATGGCACAGATGAATTTCCGCAATGCTGTCGCGGACTTCATAACGCAAAGGACTCATTTTGCATCTCCGTGGCCGGTGTGTTGCTGCACGCTGCCGGTTGCCAGCATCGCTGCGACCTCCGATGCGTCAAAGCCCAGTTCCGCAAGGATCTCGCGGCTGTGCTCGCCCAGCATCGGCGCGGGCCGCGCAGCGACGCGCGGCTGCCGTCCGAATCGCACGGGCAGGCCTACGTTGCGCACCTCGCCCAGGACCGGATGCTGGCTCGTCACGATCAACTCACGCGTCGCGACCTGCGGATGCGCCAGCGCCTGGTCCAACGTGTGAATGGCGGAACAGGCAATGCCCGCCGGCTTGAGCAAGTCGAGCCATTGCGCCACCGTGCGCGTCTCGATGCACGACTGCACCAGGGCAACCGTCGCATCAAAGTTGCGGACACGTTCGGCATTGGTCGCAAACGCCGGCGCATCCACATAATCCTGCAGCCCCGCCGCCGCGCAGAAACGCCGCCACTGCGCGTCGTTACCCACCCCCAGCATCAGATCGCCATCAGATGCGCGAAAGGCCTGGTAAGGACACATGGCCGGATGCCCGGTGCCCATGCGGCGGGGCACCTTGCCCGTGCGCCAATAGTTCTGCGCCATGTAGGACATCAGGCCCAACGACGTATCCAGCAACGACACGTCCAGATACTGCCCCTTGCCCGTCTGGCCGCGCTCCAGCAGCGCCGCCAGAATCCCGCTCAGCGCAAACGAACCGGTGCCCAGATCCACGGGCGAAAAGCTGGCACGCGCAAAATTGCCGCCCGGATCGCCCATCGTGCTGATCATGCCGCTGAAGGCTTGCAGCATGACGTCGTAGCCAGGCTCCTCGCCCATCGGGCCCTCACGGCCATAGCCCGAGATCTCGCAATACACGAGGCGCGGGTTGATGCCAGCGAGCGTCTCGTAATCCACGCCCAACCGCGCGGCGGTCTTGCCGCCAAAGCCCTGCAGTACGACGTCGGCCTGCGCGGCCAGGCGATGCACCACCGCCCGCCCCGCCTCGGACTTCAAGTCCACCGCCAGGCTGCGCTTGTTGTGATTGACGGCCAGAAAGGTCGCGGATTGGCCCGCATCCTGCGGCAGCCACGCCCGCGTATCGTCGCCGGTGCCCACCGGTTCGACCTTGATCACGCGCGCGCCCAGCTCGCCCAGATACTGCCCGCACAGCGGTCCCGCCAGCACCTTGCTCAGGTCCAGGACCGTGATGTTCTTCAATGGAGTCATGCGATGCCCGCCTGCCGTGTTCACTGTTCCGCCTTCAGCCCGATGGTGTTCGCGGCCTGCGTCCACTGCGCGGTTTCCTGCTTGAAGAAGTCATCCAGCTTGGCCGGCGCCACCTGAAAGGCCTCGGCCCCGCGCTCCTGCATCGCTTTGCGGTACGCGTCGCTGCCCACCACCTTGGCGACCGCGGCGCGCAGCTTCTGCACGACGTCGTCCGGCGTGCCCGCGGGCGTCTGCAACGAGAACCAGAACTTCAAATCCAGACTGGGGTAGCCCGCTTCCTTCAAGGTGGGCACGTTCGGCAGCAACGGCGATCGTTCGGCGGACGTAATGGCCAGCGCCTTCAACCGGCCGCCTTGCACCTGCCCGATGCTGGTGGACATGCTGTCGAACAGAAAGTCGACCTGCCCGCCGATCACATCGGTCACGGCATTGGCGCTGCCCTTGTAGGCCACACCCACAGCCTGAAAATTGGCCAGCTTCTGCAGCGACGCGCCGTACACGTGCGGCGAGCTGCCAGGACCGAACGTCGCGTAGCTCAGGCCGTGCGGCGCGCTGCGCCCGCGCTCGACCAGCTCGGCCAGCGTGTTGACGGGTGTGCGCTCGGGGTTCACCACCAGCAGGTTCGGCATCGCGCCCGTCGTGCCGACCGGCACATAATCCTTCAGCGGATGCATCCTCGCGCTGGGATACATCAGCGGATTGATGGCCATGATGGCCCGCTTTTTTTGAGATCCTTCATGTCCATGTCCATACGCGCGATGCAATGCTTTGTCGCGGTGGTGTCAACGGGTTCGATCAGCCGCGCCGCCACGGCGCTGCATGTGGCCCAGCCTGCGCTCAGTTTGCAGATCCGCAATCTTGAAGAAGACCTGGGCGTCGTCCTGCTGCAACGCAGCGCCCGCGGCGTCACGCCCACCGCGGCGGGCACGCGCCTGTTGGCGCACGCGCGTGAAATCCTCGGCCGCATCGACGCGGCGCGTGCCGATGTGCGAGAAGACCTCAACGCGCCGCGTGGCACGGTGTCGCTGGCCATGTCGATGTCCATGGCCAAGCTGCTGACGGTGCCGCTGCTGCGGTTCAGCCTCGCCCACTGGCCGGGCGTCTACTTGAAGATCATCGAGTCCAGCACGGGCTACATCCCCGGCTTCGTGAGCTCGGGCCATGCCGATCTGGGGCTGACATTCAGCGATGAAGCGTCCGTCGATCTGCGTTTCCAGCATCTGATCGACGAGGAGCTGGTGGTCGTATCACCGCCCCTGGCAAAACGCGGCAAACGCGCATCATCAGAGCTGGCTGCGCTGCCGACCATCACCCTGCGCGCCCTGTCCGCGTTGCCTTTGGTGCTGCCGGGCAATCCGCACAGCCTGCGACGCTTACTGGATCAATATCAGCAGCGCGAACAGGTTGATTTCCGCGTCATTGCCGAAGCCAACGCCATCCCGCAGCTGATCGAGCTGGCGCAGGCCGGCGTCGCCCATACGATCCTTTCGTTTGAAGCCGTACGCCAGGAGGCCGAGCGCGGCCTCGTGCAATTGCGGCGGATCAGCCGGCCCCGTCTGACCCGCCCGGTATTCCTGTGCCGTTCCGACGTGCTGCCGCTATCGCTGGCGGCCGCAGCCGTCGCGGACCGCGTCGCCCGCATCATCATCACCGATGCAAAGCCTGCCGCGGCGCGCGCGTAGCGCTCAGACGATGCGCTTTTCGACCGCTTGCGCCCAGCGGCGCGCGACCGTGGGCGACGTGGCGCAGGTGGCGGACTCGGTGACAACGCGCACCGCCCTTTCCAGCAGCTGGATATCGGCCTCGTGCTGGCGTGCGACGTGGGGGTCTTCAAAGAAGATGACGCGCTGGCATTGGTGCTCAAGCACCAGCTCCGCAATCTGCGCATCGCCGCCCAGCGGGCCGCTCAGGTAGCGATGCACCCACGGCGTGTCCTTGGGCCAGCCGCGCGACCACGCCAGCTCATTCAGCCGGCCGCCGGTCGTGCCGGTGGCCACGCGCCGGGCAAAGCGCGACAGCACATCGAAATGCTCGCTGGCAAACGCCACCATCTCGTCCTTGAGCGCGTCGTGGGCAATCATCGCCAGCGTCTGACCCGAGAAATTGAAATGGCGCGACGCGGATGCATCCGGCGCCAGCCCGGCGTGTATGCGTTCGACCTCCATCCATTCGATGGCACCCGCCAGCGTCGAAATGAACGGACGGCCATGCGTGATGCACTGCCGCTTGAGCGCCAGCGCTTCGGGAAAAATCGACGACGGGTCAACGGGATCGATCAGGTAGATCGCGCCATCAAACGGCGCCTGGCCGTCACGACCTTCGGTCACGCGCGCCACCAGCTTCATCAGGCCGCCCTCGCGGCCGTACGGGTAACGGATCAGACCGGGATAACCCTGCAGCATGCCCTCGCGCACGATCGCATCATGGGTGCGCCCCACCGTGTGCAACTGCACGCCCAGCTCGCGGATGGTGGACGAACACGCACGCAGCCAGGTGAACAGGGCAGCGTCGGGGGTTTCATGGTGCAAACGATTGGCGGCCAGGCCAAAACGCAATTGGGCAGCGGGCATCGGTGGACTCGGCTGGAAAGGACAAACAAACGGATCCCCGATAATACCGTGGCGCGCGCGACGCGAGCATGTCATGCGCGAGACCGCGCCCGAGGCTGCCCGCAGCCTGACGGCTTCGCCCAAAAAAAAGCTCCCTACAGGGAGCGTCTTGTGCTGCCACGTTCAGTCGGCTTCTTCGATCCAGGCCATCTGAATGGCCTCCAGGATCTTCTCGCCGCTGTGGGCGGGATCGTCGCTGAAGCCCGGCAAGGCCATGACCCATTCGCGCAACTGCGTAAAACGCAGCACCTTCGGGTCCACGTCAGGGTGCGCGTCGTACAGCGCAGCCGCAATCTCGTAGGTGTCGGTCCACTTCATCAATGGCCCTCTTTGGCGTGATTGATCGTGTACTTGGGAATCTCGACCGTCAGGTCGGCATCGGTCACCAGCGCCTGGCACGACAGACGCGACGTCGGGGTCAGGCCCCAGGCCTTGTCCAACAGGTCTTCCTCGTCGTCCGTGGCGTCTTCCAGCGACGAATAACCCTGCTTGACCACCACATGACAGGTCGTGCAGGCGCACGACAGTTCGCAGGCGTGCTCGATATCGATGTGGTTGTCCAGCAGCACGCGGCAGATCGACACGCCCTTGGGCGCATCTTCGATCACCGCGCCTTCGGGACAGTAGTCGGGATGAGGCAATACAGTCAGTTTCGGCATAACTTCTTATCAGGCGATTTCGTCTAGTTTGCGGCCGGCCAACGCGGCGCGGATGCTGCGGTCCATGCGGCGCGCGGCAAAGTCGTCGGTCGCGGCGGACAGGGCCTGCACGGCTTGGGTGACGGTGTCCACGTCCTGCGCCTGCTGCGCCGCGATCGCGGCGTCCAGGCACTCGTCCACCCGCTTGCGTTCTTCCGGCTCGAGCAGGTCGCCGTCAACGGCCAGCGCCGCCTGCACCGATTCCACCAACTGGCGCGCGTCGACCTGCTGCTCTCGCAACATGCGCGCCTTGGCATCCGTGTCCGCCTGCGCCACGCTATCGGCCAACATCTGCGCGATCTCGTCGTCGGACAGACCGTAAGACGGCTTGACCGACACCATTGCCTCGACGCCCTGGCTCTGCTCGCGCGCCGTGACGCTGAGCAGGCCATCCGCGTCGACCTGGAAGGTCACGCGGATACGTGCGGCGCCCGCCACCATCGGCGGAATGCCGCGCAGTTCAAAGCGCGCCAGTGAACGGGAATCCGCCACCAGGTCGCGCTCGCCCTGCACCACGTGGATGCTCATGGCCGTCTGGCCGTCCTTGAACGTCGTGAATTCCTGCGCCCGCGCCACAGGGATGGTGCTGTTGCGCGGAATGATGCGCTCGACCAGGCCGCCCATCGTTTCCAGGCCCAGCGACAGCGGAATCACGTCCAGCAGCAGCCAGTCTTCGCCCGGCGCCCGGTTGCCCGCCAACAGATTGGCCTGCAGCGCGGCACCCAGCGCCACGACCTGATCCGGATCCAGATCGGTCAGCGGTTCCGTGCCGAACACCTTGGCCACCGCGGCGCGCACGACAGGCATGCGCGTCGCACCGCCCACCATCACCACGCCGCGCACGTCGGCCGGCTTGAGCGCCGCATCGCGCAGCGCGCGGCGCGCCGTGTCCAGCGTGCGCTCGATCAGCGGCTGGGCCAGCGATTCAAATTCATCACGGGTAAGCGTCAGATCGACGTTGCGTCCGCCCGACAGCGTCAGCTTCAGGCTCGTCACGTCGGCGTCCGACAGCGTTTCACGCGCGGCGCGCGCGGCCATCAGTAAACCGCGGCGCTCGGCGGGCGACAGTTCGCCCAAGCCGAGCTTCGCCACGGCGTGATCCGCGATCAGGACATCGAAGTCGTCGCCGCCAAGCGCCGTATCGCCGCCCGTGGAAATCACTTCGAACACGCCCTGCGTCAGGCGCAGGATGGAAATATCGAACGTGCCGCCGCCCAGGTCATAAACGGCGTAGACACCCTCGGCGGCATTGTCCAGCCCGTAGGCAATGGCGGCCGCGGTCGGTTCATTCAACAGGCGCAGCACGTTCAGGCCCGCCAGGCGCGCGGCATCGCGCGTGGCCTGACGCTGCGCGTCGTCAAAATACGCGGGCACGGTAATGACCGCGCCCACCAGCTCGTCGCCCAGCACGTCTTCAGCACGTTGGCGCAGCACTGCCAGGATCTGCGCGGACACCTCGACCGGGCTCAGGTCGCCCTGCACCGTGCGAATCCGGACCATGCCGGGTGCATCGACAAACTCATAAGGCGCGCGCGTTGCCTGCGCCTCTTCCAGCGACCGGCCCATGAAACGCTTCACGGAAACGACCGTGTTCAGGGGATCTTCGGCCTGCTGGGCCAGCGGCTCGCGGCCCGTCGCGACCTTGCCGCCGGGGAAATAGCGCACCGCCGACGGCAGCAAGGCATGGCCTTGCGCATCGGGCAGCACTTCAGCCACGCTGCTGCGCACGGCAGCGACCAGTGAATTGGTGGTGCCCAGGTCAATCCCGACCGCCAGCTTGCGCTGGTGCGGCGCGGGCGATTCACCGGGCTCGGAAATCTGCAATAAGGCCATGATTCTGTTTTTCTGGTCAGTAGGCCGCGCCGGACAGGCGCCCATGACGGGAACGCCCCAGCGCGCCGTTGGCTATCCCGCGGGCTGCACGTGGGCCAGCTCCTGCGCCAGCTTTTCCACGAACATCCATTCCCGCACCTTGCGCCCGGCCGCCGCGTAATCGCGTTCGTCGTCCAGAAGGCGCGTCACCGTGGCGCGCATCTCGGCACGCGCCTCGTCCAGTTCGGCTTGCAACGCGTTCAGAACGCTGGCGTCGTCGCGCCCGTCATCCAGCATCTCGCGCCAGGTCATCTGCTGCATCAGGAAAGCGCCGTCCATGGACGTGTTGCTTTCGGTCTGCAGGTCCACGCCGGCCTGCTCGCACAGGTAGCGGGCCCGCAGCAGCGGATCCTTCAATTCGCGATAGGCCTCGTTGGCCCGTGCCGCCCATTGCATCGCCACGCGGCGTTCCGCGGGGCTGGCCGTGGCAAAGCGGTCGGGGTGCACCTTCGCGGCGACGGTGCGCCAGGCGTGCTCAAGCGCCTGGCCGTCCAGGTCGAATCGTGCCGGCAAGCCAAACAGGCTGAAGTGATCGTCACCAGCCAAGACTTACACCGTGAACGACTCGCCGCAGCCGCAGGTCGCCTTCTCGTTGGGGTTGCGGAACTTGAAGCCTTCGTTCAGGCCCTCACGGGCATAGTCCAGCTCCGTGCCATCGAGATACGACAGGCTCTTGGGGTCAATGAAGACCTTCACGCCAAAGCTCTCGAAGACGACATCTTCCGCTTCGACCGCGTCGACATACTCCAACTTGTAGGCCATGCCGGAGCAGCCCGTCGTCCTAACGCCGAGCCGCAAGCCGATACCCTTTCCGCGCTTCTGCAAGTAGCGGCCGATGTGGGTGGCAGCCTGTTGGGTCAGGGTAACGGCCATGATCAGCCCGCCACAGCTTCGGCGGTGGCCGAATGCTTTTCTTTGTAGTTCTGCACCGCGGCCTTGATCGCGTCTTCGGCCAGGATGGAACAGTGCACCTTCACCGGCGGCAGCGCCAGTTCTTCGGCGATCTGCGTGTTGCGGATGTTCATGGCTTGGTCCAGCGTCTTGCCCTTGACCCATTCGGTCACGAGCGAGCTGGAGGCAATGGCCGAGCCACAGCCGTAGGTCTTGAAGCGCGCGTCTTCAATAACGCCAGCTTCGTTCACCTTGATCTGCAGCTTCATCACGTCGCCACAGGCCGGCGCGCCGACCATGCCGGTGCCCACCGAGTCGTCCGACTTGTCGAACGAACCGACGTTGCGGGGGTTTTCGTAGTGATCCAGAACTTTGGTGCTGTAAGACATGTTAATTCTCCACGTATATCAAGGCGCGGGCGCTTAGTGCGCGGCCCACTGCACGGTGTTCAAGTCGATGCCTTCCTTGGCCATTTCCCAAAGCGGCGACATATCGCGCAGCTTGCCAACCCGGCTCTTGATCAGTTCGACCGCAAAGTCCACTTCCTTCTCGGTCGTGAAACGACCCAGCGTGAAGCGGATCGAGCTGTGCGCCAGTTCATCGTTGCGGCCCAGGGCGCGCAGCACGTACGAAGGCTCCAGGCTGGCCGAGGTGCAGGCCGAACCGCTGGAAACCGCAAGCTCCTTGATCGCCATGATCAGGGACTCGCCTTCGACGTAGTTGAAGCTCACGTTCAGGTTGTGCGGCACGCGCTGGTCCATGTCGCCGTTCAGGTAGACCTCTTCGATCTCCGACAGGCCATTCCACAGGCGATCACGCAGCATGCGGATGCGCTCGTTCTCGGTGCCCATTTCTTCGCGCGCCAGGCGGAAGGCTTCGCCCATGCCGACGATCTGGTGCGTGGCCAGCGTGCCCGAGCGGAAACCGCGCTCATGACCGCCGCCATGCATCTGCGCTTCGATACGGATACGCGGCTTGCGGCGCACGTACAACGCACCAATGCCCTTGGGGCCGTAAGTCTTGTGGGCCGAGAACGACATCAGGTCGACCTTGAGCTTTTGCAGGTCGATTTCCACCTTGCCGGTCGCCTGAGCGGCGTCGACGTGGAAAATGATGCCCTTTTCGCGGCAGATTTCACCCAGCGTTTCCACGTCCTGGATCACGCCGATTTCGTTGTTCACCATCATCACGGACACCAGCACGGTGTCGGGACGCAGCGCAGCCTTGAAGACGTCCAGGTCGATCAGGCCGTTGTCCTTGACGTTCAGATAGGTGACTTCGAAGCCCTGGCGCTCCAGCTCACGACAGGTGTCCAGAACCGCCTTGTGTTCGGTCTTGACCGTGATGATGTGCTTGCCGCGCTCGGCATAGAAGTTTGCCGCGCCCTTGATGGCGAGGTTGTTGGATTCGGTGGCGCCGGAGGTCCAGACGATTTCGCGCGGGTCGGCATTGACCAGCTTGGCGACTTGTTCGCGGGCGCGTTCGACGGCCTCTTCGGACTCCCAGCCAAATGCATGGCTGCGCGATGCCGGGTTGCCGAAGTTTTCGTACAGCCAGGGCACCATGGCATCGACGACGCGGGGATCGACGGGCGTCGTGGCCGAATAATCCAGATAGATCGGACGGGTGGTCATTTCAACAACTCCTACTTCTTATACGGTGGCGTTGGCAGCAACAGTGGTGGTCGGGGCGTTGGCGGCGGTAGCGCCTCCCACCCGGTTCACGCGCACTGCGCAGGCCTGCGCTTGATTGGTCGCTTCCTGCAATTGGCGCACACGCTGCTGGTCGACGAGATCCTGCAGGGACACCGAATCCAGGTAATCCACCATCTTGCGATTCAACGTAGCCCAGAGTTCATGCGTCATGCACTTGCCCGGCTTGCCGTCGTTGCCGCTCGTACAGTCCCGCTTGCCGCCACAGCTCGTGGCGTCCAGCGGTTCGTCGACGGCAAAGATGATGTCTGCAACAGTCACGTTGCGCGCCAGGCGCGCAAGCGAATAACCGCCGCCCGGGCCGCGGACGCTGTCCACGAGCTCGTGACGACGGAGTTTTCCGAAGAGCTGTTCCAGATACGAAAGCGAAATGTTCTGACGCTGGCTGATGGCCGCAAGAGTGACCGGGCCGCTATGCTGCCGCATAGCCAAGTCGATCATGGCAGTCACGGCGAAACGCCCTTTGGTAGTTAGCCGCATGGTGAATTCCCTGTGATTCCGGCAGTGGCCGCCAGCGAATCCAGCGGTCAATACCCGAGTAATTGGCTCAAGTATAGCCTATTCCCGACTAATTTGGTATGGCTCCCGGCTACAAAAAACCGCGCATCTGCGCGGTTTTTTACTGCCTTCTGCCCTGAGAGCCGCTCTGCGAGCGACTCTGCAACCGGCCGATCAGGCAGCCTGGTACTGGGTAGCGCGCTTGCGGACCAGTTCGAGAACACCCTGACAGGCATCTTCGAGGTAGTCCAGGACTTTGCCGAAACCGTCGGCGCCACCGTAGTACGGATCGGGCACGGTGGCTTCTTCGAACTCATTGGCAAAGCGCATCAGGAGCATCAGCTTGTGCTGGTACGCCTTGGGGCATTGCTGCTGCATGGCGGACAGATTGTCCCAGTCCATGGCGAGGATAAGATCGAAGTCACGGAAGTCTTCCGCGGTGACCTGACGCGCCTCGCAGTGAGTGATCTCGTAGCCGCGCTTACGTGCCGCAGCCTGCGCCCGGGCATCAGGCGCCTCGCCGATATGAAACGCGTGCGTGCCCGCGGAGTCGATGCGCACAACATCGCCCAAACCCGCGTCATTCACCAAATGGCGAAACACGCCCTCTGCGCTCGGCGAGCGACAGATATTGCCCATGCAAACGAAAAGTACCTTGGTCATCATGGAAGCAAGTGTGCGGGAAAACCCGAGATAAGGCAAGCTTTTTTTGCACCTGCGCAATTGACGTAGCGCAAATTAATGGGGCACATAATCCCAAAGAAATCATGGAGTTGCAAGCTTGTATTCAGGTAACCCATGAGACGCAACGCGTGCAAAATTCCGGAATGGTTACACCATGATGGCAGCGCACCACTTTTTGCGCATTTTCAGCTTACCGTAAGCGAACAGACATGAATTGAAACGTTTGGCCCTGCCCTACACCGCCCCGTCCAGCAGCACACGCTGCTTGAGGGCATTGAGCGAGTCTCGGGCGGCAGCAGCCTGTTCGAATTCGAGATTGCGGGCGTGGTCCATCATCAGCTTTTCCAGTCGCTTGATCTCGCGCGCCAGGGCCTTCTCATCCTTCAACAATTCCGCGGGAACTGCCGCTTCCAGCGTGTCGTGTTGGGCAGGCGCCACGATACCGTCAATCAATTCGCGCACCGCCTTGTGCACGCCGCGCGCAGTGATGCCGTTGTCGACGTTGAATTGAAGCTGCTTCGTGCGCCGGCGGGCAGTCTCGTCCATGGCGCGTTTCATCGAATCCGTGATCCGGTCGGCATAGAGAATCGCGTGACCGTTCAGGTTGCGGGCCGCGCGGCCGATGGTCTGAATGAGGCTGCGCTCTGAGCGCAGGAATCCCTCCTTGTCGGCATCCAGGATGGCCACCAGCGACACCTCCGGAATATCCAGACCCTCGCGCAGCAGGTTGATCCCCACCAGGACGTCGAACGTGCCCAAGCGCAGGTCCCGCAGGATTTCAACGCGCTCGACCGTGTCGATGTCCGAGTGCAGGTAGCGCACCTTCACGCCGTGCTCGCTCAGGAAGTCCGTCAGGTCTTCGGCCATCCGCTTGGTCAGCGTCGTGACCAGCACGCGGTCGCCTTGAGAAACACGCGCCTTGATCTGGCCCAGCAGGTCGTCCACCTGCGTGCGAGCGGGCAACACCTGGACGATAGGGTCGACAAGGCCCGTGGGACGCACCACCTGCTCCACGACGTTGTCCGCGTGCTCCTGTTCGTATGCGGCAGGCGTCGCCGAAACAAATACGCACTGGCGCATCCGCGTCTCGAACTCCTCGAGCTTGAGCGGACGGTTGTCCAGCGCCGACGGCAGACGGAAACCGTACTGCACCAGCGTTTCCTTGCGGGACCGGTCGCCGCGGTACATGGCGCTGAGCTGGCCGATCGTGACGTGGCTCTCGTCGATGAACATCAGCGCGTCGGACGGCAGGTAATCAATCAGGGTCGGTGGCGGGTCGCCCGGCGCGGCGCCCGACAAATGACGCGAGTAGTTCTCGATGCCCTTGCAGAACCCAAGCTCCTGCAGCATTTCCAAATCGAAGCGGGTGCGTTGCTCAAGACGCTGAGCCTCGACCAGGTGGCCATCGTCGACGAACCGCTTGACGCGTTCGCGCAGCTCTTCCTTGATGGTTTCGATGGCGCGCAGCACGGTGTCGCGCGGCGTCACATAATGCGAGCCGGGATAGACGGTGAAGCGCGGCAGCTTCTGGCGGATGCGACCCGTCAGCGGATCGAACAGTTCGAGCGTTTCGATTTCGTCATCGAACAACGTCACGCGCAACGCGAGCTCGGCGCTTTCTGCCGGGAAGATGTCGATGGTCTCGCCGCGCACGCGGAAGACCCCACGCGTGAACTCGGCGTCATTACGGGTGTACTGCATGGCCACCAGGCGCGCGAGGATCTCGCGGCGGGCGATCTGGTCGCCCGCGCGAAGGATAAGCACCATCGCGTGATAGTCGCCGGGGTTGCCGATACCGTAGATACACGACACCGTACCCACGATGATCGTGTCGCGCCGTTCGAGCAGGCTTTTGGTGGCCGACAGCCGCATCTGCTCGATGTGTTCGTTGATGGACGAGTCTTTTTCAATGAACAGGTCGCGCGTCGGCACATAGGCCTCGGGCTGGTAGTAATCGTAGTAAGAAACGAAATACTCCACCGCGTTCTTCGGAAAGAACTCGCGCATTTCGGCGTAGAGCTGCGCGGCCAATGTCTTGTTGGGGGCAAGGACCAGCGCCGGGCGGCCCATGCGCGCGATCACGTTGGCCATGGTGTAGGTTTTGCCTGACCCGGTCACGCCCAGAAGCGTCTGGTACATGAGGCCGTCTTCGACACCCTGCGTCAGCCCTGCGATGGCCGTGGGCTGGTCCCCCGCCGGCGGATAGGGTTGATAGAGGTGAAACGGGCTGTCAGGGAAATCGACGAATCCCGGACCTGCGGCGGGAGCCCCCGCGCTCGGGTCTATTGCGCTCTTAGGCATGCTAGACTGTTCCAGGGTAAACCCCCCATTATCCACAGCACTTCGTACTGCGTCCACCCACCTCATCAGAGTCCCATGAGCACCCTATTCGATTCCGTCGAGCTCGCGCCGCGCGACCCCATTCTTGGCCTGAACGAACAATACAACGCGGACACCCGCCCCGGTAAAGTGAACCTGGGCGTGGGCGTGTATTACGATGATCAGGGACGGATCCCGCTCCTGGGCGCAGTGCGCAAGGCCGAAACCGCCCGCATCGAAGCCGCCGCCGCTCGCGGCTATCTGCCTATCGAAGGCATCGCCGGCTACAACGCCGGCGCCCAGGCGCTGCTGCTGGGCAAGGACTCCGCGCTGGCCGCCGCTGGCCGCGTGCTGACCACGCAAGCACTGGGCGGCACTGGCGCCCTGAAGATCGGCGCCGATTTCCTGCGCCAATTGCTGCCGGGCTCCAAGGTCCTGATCAGCGATCCCAGCTGGGAAAACCACCGCGCCCTGTTCGAACGCGCCGGTTTTGAAGTCGGCACCTATGCCTACTACGACGCCACCACCCGCGGCCTGAACTTCGAAGCCATGCTGGCCGACCTGAAGGCCGCGCCCGCCAAGACCGTCGTCGTGCTGCATGCGTGCTGCCACAACCCCACGGGCGCGGATCCCACCCCCGAACAGTGGAAGCAGATCGCCGCTGTCGTCAAGGAAAACAACCTGGTCCCGTTCCTGGACATCGCCTATCAAGGGTTTGGCGACGGCCTGACGGAAGACGCCTCGGTCGTGCGCCTGTTCGCGGACCTGGACATGACCATGTTCATCAGCTCGTCGTTCTCGAAGTCTTTCTCGCTGTACGGCGAGCGCGTCGGCGCGCTGACCGTCGTGGCCGGCAGCAAGGACGAAGCCACGCGCGTGCTGAGCCAGCTCAAGCGTGTCATCCGCACCAACTACTCCAACCCGCCGACGCACGGCGGCACGGTGGTGTCCACGGTGCTGAACACGCCCGAGCTGTTCGCCCTCTGGGAAGAAGAACTGGCCGGCATGCGTGATCGCATCCGCCTGATGCGCGCGCAACTGGTCGACAAGATCAAAGAGCACGGCGGCAAGCAGGACTTCAGCTTCGTGCTGAAGCAGCGCGGCATGTTCTCGTACTCGGGCCTCTCCGCCGCTCAGGTGGACCGCCTGCGTGAAGAACATGGCGTCTACGCCGTGTCCAGCGGACGCATCTGCGTGGCCGCGCTGAACAGCGGCAACATCGACAAGGTGGCAGCTGGCATCGCGGCTGTGCTGTAAATCACTTGGCGGCCCGAGCCGTCTTCAGCCAGATACGGGACCTGCGGGTCCCGTTTTTGCTGCCTTCGAGACTAGCTTGCTTTTTTGCGCTGCGTCCCCCAGAATGGCGCTGTATATATGTACAGTCCGCTCGCACCGGATCATCGCCATGGCCAGCAAACTCACGGATCGCCAACAACAAATCCTGGACCTCATCAGGCAAACGGTCACGCGCACCGGCTTTCCGCCGACGCGTGCCGAGATCGCTCAGGCCCTGGGTTTTCGCTCTCCCAACGCCGCCGAAGACCACCTCAAGGCGTTGGCACGCAAGGGCGCCATCGAGCTCACGGCCGGCGCCTCGCGGGGCATCCGTCTGAAGGACGCCGCCACCGCGCCCGCCCAGACCTCACTCCCCATCCCTGCCCTCGCCCAGCTTCTCCTGCCGCTGGTCGGCCGTGTTGCGGCAGGTAGCCCGATTCTTGCGGCCGAGCATGTCGAACGCGAAGTCGGCGTGGACCCCAGCCTCTTTGCCCAGGCGCCCGACTACCTGCTTAAAGTCCGCGGCATGAGCATGCGCGACGCAGGCATCCTTGAAGGCGATCTGCTGGCTGTCAAAAAGGCATCTGAAGCCCGCAATGGCCAGATCGTGGTGGCTCGTATCGGCGACGATGTCACGGTCAAGCGCCTTCAACGCCAGAACGGCCATATCGAGCTCCTGCCCGAAAATCCCGACTTCGAAACCATCGTGGTCAAGGCCGATCAGGAATTCGCGCTGGAAGGCATTGCGGTGGGTCTTATCCGCACGCAAGCGCTGCACTAGGCCGGAACCGAAACCTGCACATAGCCAAGCCCTGCAGGCGGCTTACGCCGCCGACGCCAGACCTCGCTACCGGTATGCCACATCCAAAAGAAAACCCCGCTCACTGAGCGGGGTTTTTTGCTTTGGGGCGGTCCGCAAGACTTTGGACACCTTTGGGCTTCGGACGCCCTCTTTCGAGAGCGCCCTGGCATTCAAGACGCCATCAGTGCTTCATGACCGGGTCGGTAGAGCCGGGTTCAGCCGGCTTGGCAACCAGGGGCTCCTTGACGGCTTCTTCCTCGGCCAACGGCTCCGGGAGACGCTCCAAGGCCAGTTCCAGCACCTTGTCGATCCAACGCACCGGCACGATCTCGAGGTGGTTCTTGACGTTGTCCGGGATTTCCGCCAAATCCTTGACGTTTTCTTCCGGAATCAGAACCGTCTTGATACCGCCACGGTGAGCCGCGAGCAGCTTTTCTTTCAGGCCGCCGATCGGCAGCACCTCGCCGCGCAGCGTGATCTCGCCCGTCATGGCGACGTCGGCGCGCACCGGGATGCGCGACAGGGCCGACACCATGGCCGTGGTGATCGCGATACCCGCGGACGGACCGTCCTTGGGCGTCGCACCTTCCGGCACGTGCACGTGCATGTCGTGCTTTTCGAAGACGCTGTCGGCAAAGCCCAGGCGGCGAGCCCGCGAACGCACGACGGTGCGCGCCGCTTCGACCGATTCCTTCATCACATCGCCGAGCGAACCCGTACGCTGGATGACGCCCTTACCGGGCATGTCCGCGACTTCGATCGTCAGCAGGTCGCCGCCGACTTCCGTCCACGCCAGGCCGGTCACCTGACCGATCTGGTTTTCCTTTTCGGCCATGCCAAACGCGTAGCGGCGCACACCGAGGTAATCGCTGAGGTTGTCGGCCGTGACGTTGACCGCCTTGACCTCGAGCGTCTTGCCCTCGGCCTTGGCGCGATCGCTTTGGGTCAGCAATTGCTTGATGACCTTGCGGCAGATCTTGCCCACTTCGCGTTCGAGCGCACGGACACCGGCTTCGCGGGTGTAGTAACGCACGATATCGCGCAGCGCGCTGTCGTCGACCGTCAGCTCGGTATCCTTCACGCCGTTGTTCTTCATCAGCTTGGGCAGCAGATGGTCGCGGGCGATGTGGATCTTTTCTTCCTCGGTGTAACCCGACAGGCGGATCACTTCCATACGGTCCAGCAGAGCCGGCGGAATGTTCAGCGTGTTGCTGGTCGCCACGAACATGACGTCGGAGAGATCGAAGTCGACCTCGATGTAGTGGTCCTGGAACGTGTGGTTCTGTTCCGGGTCCAGCACTTCGAGCAGGGCCGACGAGGGATCGCCGCGGAAATCCATGCCCAGCTTGTCGATTTCATCAAGCAGGAACAGCGGATTGCGCACGCCGACCTTTGACATGTTCTGCACGATCTTGCCGGGCATCGAGCCGATGTATGTACGACGGTGACCGCGGATCTCGGCTTCGTCCCGCACGCCGCCCAGGGCCATACGCACGAACTTGCGGTTCGTGGCCTTGGCGATCGACTGACCAAGCGAGGTTTTACCGACACCCGGAGGGCCGACCAGGCACAGGATCGGCGCCTTCACCTTGTCTACGCGCTGTTGCACGGCAAGGTATTCGAGGATCCGTTCCTTGACCTTTTCGAGACCGTAGTGGTCGTTGTCCAGCACCGTCTCGGCGTTGCTGATCGAGTTGTTGATCTTGCTCTTCTTTCTCCAGGGGAGATTGATGAGCGTGTCGATATAGTTGCGCACCACAGTGGCTTCGGCCGACATGGGCGACATGAGCTTGAGCTTCTTGAGCTCGGCATCGGCTTTCTTGCGCGCCTCTTTGGGCATGTGGGCAGCGATGATCTTCTTTTCAAGCTCTTCGATGTCCGCGCCCTCTTCGCCTTCGCCCAACTCCTTCTGAATGGCCTTGACCTGCTCATTCAGGTAGTAGTCGCGCTGGCTCTTTTCCATCTGCTTCTTCACGCGGCCACGAATCCGCTTCTCGACCTGGAGGATGTCGATTTCGGTTTCGAGTTGCGTGAGCAAGCCTTCGAGGCGTTCGGAGGTGCCGGTGATCTCGAGCATCTTTTGCTTCTGCTCGAGCTTCAGGGGAAGATGCGCGGCGATCGTGTCGGCCAGGCGGCCAGCGTCGTCAATGCCAGCCAGCGAGGTCAGGATCTCCGGGGGGATCTTCTTGTTGAGCTTTACGTACTGCTCGAACTGCGCAACGATGGCGCGGCGCAAGGCTTCTGTTTCGGAGCCCTGCATGGCGTCCGGTTCGATAGGCGACACCTGGCAGGTGAAGTGCGAATCGGCGTCTTCGATGGTGTTGATGCGCGCACGCTGCGTGCCTTCAACCAGCACCTTCACGGTGCCGTCGGGCAGCTTGAGCATTTGCAGGATGCCGGCGACGCAGCCAATTTCGTATACGTCTTCAGGCGTGGGGTCATCTTTGCCGGCGGACTTTTGAGCCACCAGCATGATGCTTTTGCCCGCTTCCATCGCGACCTCGAGCGCGCGGATGGAGCGCGGACGGCCGACGAACAGCGGGATGACCATATGCGGGAACACTACGACGTCGCGCAGCGGCAGCAGGGGAAGGTCGATCGGGTCGGAAGGCAGGGTCTGGCTGGCAGACATATGAGGTTCCTCGGTATGACTCGGCGTATGGGGACGGGACACCCGGGTAATACCCGAGCAAACTCGTCAATTACGTCTGTTATGGGAACAATAGCCGAAAATTCAAGATCTCGGCCGCCTGGATCACCAAAAGGCCCCAAAAAGGCCCTGGAACCGTCTTCAGTATGCGGCCATGGCGGCCGGCTGAAAAGCGTGATCGTGGATGGAGAAGCGCCCTAGGCAAAAAAACCCGTTACGAGAACGGGCTTTTTTGAAATATCAGGCGGCGGCGTCGCGGACTTCTCCGCGCTCCGGCTTCTCTGGCGCGGCGTTTTCATCCGCGTAGATCAGCAAGGGCTTGCCCTCGCCTTCGATGGCGTTTTCGTCGAGCACCACACGCTTGACGTTGCCCTGCGAGGGCAGGTCGTACATGGTGTCGAGCAGCGCCTGCTCGATGATGGAACGCAGGCCGCGAGCACCCGTCTTGCGACGCAGCGCCTTGCGGGCGATGGCCTTCAGTGCGGCGGGCCGCACGTCGAGCTCGGCGCCTTCCATGGCGAACAGCTTCTGGAATTGCTTGAGCAGGGCGTTCTTGGGCTCGGTCAGAATCTGGACCAGCGCGGCTTCGTCCAGCTCGTCCAGCGTGGCGACCACGGGCAGACGGCCGACCAGTTCGGGGATGAGACCGAACTTGATGAGGTCTTCGGGCTCGACTTCGGAGAACAGTTCACCGACGCCGCGCTCGGACTTGGCGCGCACGGACGCCGAGAAACCGATACCGGACTTTTCAGTGCGGTCGCGGATGACCTTTTCCAGTCCGTCGAAGGCGCCACCCACGATGAACAGGATGTTGGTCGTGTCGACCTGAACGAAATCCTGGTTGGGGTGCTTGCGCCCGCCCTGCGGGGGCACCGACGCCACCGTACCTTCGATCAGCTTCAACAAGGCCTGCTGCACGCCCTCGCCCGACACGTCGCGGGTGATGGACGGGTTGTCGGACTTGCGCGAAATCTTGTCGATCTCGTCGATGTAGATGATGGCGCGCTGGGCTTTTTCGACTTCATAGTTGCAGTTCTGCAGCAACTTCTGAATGATGTTTTCGACGTCTTCACCCACATAACCGGCTTCGGTCAGCGTGGTGGCGTCGGCCATGACGAAGGGCACGTTCAGCATGCGAGCCAGCGTCTGGGCCAGGAGCGTCTTGCCGGAGCCGGTGGGCCCGATCAGCATGATGTTGCTCTTGGAGAGCTCGACTTCGTCGCCCTTGATTTCGCCGTGGCGAATGCGCTTGTAGTGGTTGTAGACGGCCACGGCCAGCATGCGCTTGGGCGACGATTGCCCAATGACGTACTGGTCCAGGAAAGTCTTGATTTCAGCCGGAGTGGGCAGCTCGGAACGAATCGCCGCGCGCGCAGTGGCCTGCGCCTCTTCACGGATGATGTCGTTGCACAGATCTATGCATTCATCGCAGATGAATACCGACGGACCCGCGATCAGCTTGCGGACTTCGTGCTGGCTTTTATTGCAAAACGAGCAATGCAGCACCTTAGCGTCTGCCGATCCCTTTTTTTCAGGCATATTTCTTTCGTATCTCAGGTAAAGATGCGCCAGGCCGGGTAAATGGCCTAGCGCATGCGCTTACTCAAACATGATGGCAGCGGGTCTGGTTCAACCGGGAAGTCAGCCTTCGGACCGGGAGGCCATGACCTTGTCCACCAGGCCATACGATACCGCATCTTCGGCCGACATGAAGTTGTCACGTTCCGTGTCCAGTTCGATGCGCTCCATGCTCTGTCCGGTGTTGTTGGACAGGATGCGGTTGAGGCGCTCGCGCAGGTCCAGGATTTCGCGGGCCTGGATCTGGATGTCGGAAGCCTGCCCCTGGGCGCCGCCCGAGGGCTGGTGAATCATGATGCGCGAGTTGGGCAGGGTGAAACGCTTGCCCTTCTTGCCAGCCGCCAGCAGGAACGCGCCCATGCTGGCCGCGAGGCCGGTGCACAGGGTGGACACGTCCGGCTTGACGAACTGCATGGTGTCAAAAATGGCCATTCCCGCGTACACCGACCCGCCGGGCGAGTTGATGTACAGGGAAATGTCCTTGTCAGGATTCTCCGATTCCAGGAACAGCAACTGAGCCACGACCAGGTTGGCCGTGGCGTCGTTCACCGGACCCACCAGGAAAATGAGCCGTTCGCGGAGCAGACGCGAATAGATGTCGTAGGCGCGCTCGCCGCGCCCCGACTGCTCGATCACCATGGGAATGTAGCCCAGGCCGGTGGGGGTCACCGAAGACCCGCCATTCATTGCCGCATAGAAATCGGTGAATCTCTGCATAGTGTTACGCCATCCCCATCAACTGATCGAAAGCCACCTTTTCGTCGGTGACCTTGGCCTTTTCCAGAACATGCGCGACGACGTTGTCTTCGAGCACGATAGCCTCGATTTCAGCACGACGCTGGCGGTCTGCCAGGTAATAGCTGACAACCTGGGCGGGTTGTTCGTAGTTCTGGGCGAATTCTTCGATACGTGCGCGCACCTGTTCCGGCTTGGCTTGCAGCTGAGCTTGCTTGACCAGTTCGGACACCAGCAGGCCCAGGCGGACGCGGCGCTCGGATTCGGTCGAGAAAGCCTCGGCCGGGATCGGCACGGATTCGGCGTTGGGCACGCCGCGCTGCTTCAGTTCTTCGCGGGCAGCGGCGATACGGCCTTGCACGTCGTTGTCGATCAGGGCTTTCGGCACGTCGAACTTGCCGGCTTCGACCAGGGCGTCCATGACGCTGGCCTTGGTGCGGCCTTGCGAACGGACCTTGACTTCGCGCTCGATGTTGCTGCGGATGTCGGCCTTGAGCTTTTCGACGTCGCCTTCGGCCTGGCCGAGCGACTTGGCGAATTCGCCGTTCAGTTCGGGCAGGACGCCTTCAGCCACTTCCTTGATGGTGATGGTGAATTCGGCGGTCTTGCCGGCGACTTCGACGCCTTGGTAGTCATCCGGGAACTTGAGCTGGAAAACCTTGGTTTCGCCAGCCTTCAGGCCGCGGGCGGCTTCTTCGAATTCCGGCAGCATGCGGCCTTGGCCGAGCACGAACGGGAAGTCTTCGGCCTTGCCGCCTTCGAACGGCACGCCGTCGATGGTGCCGGCGAAGTCGAGGGTGACGCGGTCGCCGTCGGCGCTGGCGCGGCCTTCACGGGCTTCGAACGTGGCGCGTTGCTTACGCAGCACGTCCAGCGTCTGCTGGACTTCCGCGTCGGTGACGGCGGTTTCGTAGCGGGTGACGGCCAGTTCGGACAGGTCCGGCACGGCGACTTCGGGGTAGACCTCGAACGTGGCGGTGAACGCCAGCGTGTCGTCGGAAACGCCTTCCGTCTTGGGCTCGAGGTTCGGGGCGCCGGCAACGCGCAACTTGGCGCCGTCGATGGCTTGTTCAAAGGCACGGCCAACTTGGCTATTGATCACGTCGTAGCGGATGCTGGGGCCATGGCTGCGCTCGAGCATGGCGAGCGGCGCCTTGCCCGGACGGAAGCCGGGGACCTTGGCGGTCCGAGCCACGCGCTTCAATTGCGCCTGGACTTCCTTTTCGACGTCGGCCACCGAGACGGCCAGATCAACACGGCGCTCCAGGCCGGAGAGGGTTTCAACCACAGGCTGCATTAAAAGACCTATTTTCCGAGAGATGAGATTACGGGCGGATAAACGCGGCATTTTACCGGAAACTTCCGGAACCCTGACGCAAAGGGGCGCGAGCCCCGGATTTGCCCGGATGCTCGCGCCCCGTTTATCGCCCAAAAAGCGAGGACGGACGCCTGGCCGAGAGGTTACTTGGCCTTGGCGATGCGGTCTTCGATGTGCTGTGCACGCTTGGCCGAGGACGGGTGGGAGCTCATCATATCGCTCTTGCCGCCGTCCAGCTCGGCCAGCTTCTGGAACGCGGTCACGAGGCCACGCGTATTCTGTTTCTTGGATTGCAGCAGGTCGAACGAATAATCGTCCGCCGCACTTTCCTGCGATTGCGAGAACTGCGCATTGATGAACTTCTCGGTCAGGTCGCCCAGTTGCGAGGAGCTCAACTGAGCCACCGTCGCGCCGCCAGCCGCGCCCGCCGCATCACGCGCAGCCGACACCGTGTAGGCGGTCTGCATCGCCTTCTTGGTGTGGCCCAGCGCCACGTGACCGATTTCGTGGCCAACCACGCCCATCACTTCGTCGTCCGTCATCATGTCCATGAGACCGCTATACACGCGGATGCAGCCGTTGGCCATTGCCCACGCGTTGACGTCCTTGGTGACATAGACCTTGTAGCTGGCCTTCTGGCCATTGACCGTGCTGCCCAGCGCCTTGGCGATCTTCTGCAGACGGGCGTCGTACTTGCTGCCCGGCGCGGCGATCTTTTCCTGCGAATCGCTTTGCGCGCACGCCTTGTCCGACAGGGTCTTGATCTCGGCATCGCTCAGCGTGGCCGCCTGGACGACCTTGGCGCCGGCGCCGACGAGCCCACCGATGTCCAACGCATGTGCGGCCGAGTAAGGGGCGAGCGCAACGGCCAATGCGGCGACGGTGTAGCGGATCTTCATGGGAACAAACTCCTATTGACTTGTTCTATGCAAACGAGGCGGCAATTCTATATACGCCCACAGCTTTCGAAGCATTCCGGCACAGAGTTTCGCAAATGCGATTTTCTCTTACCAAATAGCCGAGCAATTCGAAGGCTGCCATGCTAAGCATCGCGAGGCCCTTTTAAAGCCGGCCAAAAGAGATGTCCGCTGTCCCATGGCGTTGATAGAATTGCCGCCGCGCTTTTTTCCGCAAACCCAACGGCTCGCACCCAACATGATCCCGAATCCCCCTCCCCGCCTAGGCCTGCTTCCCAGCCTCATCTTCAGTTCGCGCTGGCTGCAGCTACCGCTATACCTGGGCCTCATCGTTGCGCAGGGCGTCTACGTGATGCTGTTCCTCAAGGAACTCTGGCATTTGGTCACCCACGCCACCAGCTTCGGCGAAATGGAAATCATGCTGATCGTGCTGGGACTGATCGACGTGGTCATGATCTCCAACCTGCTGGTGATGGTCATCGTGGGCGGCTACGAGACGTTCGTGTCGCGCCTGCGCCTGCAGAACCATCCCGACCAGCCGGAGTGGCTGAGCCACGTGAATGCCAGCGTGCTGAAAGTGAAGCTTGCGATGGCCATCATCGGCATCTCGTCGATCCACCTGCTGCGCACCTTCATCGAAGCCGGCACCATCGGCACGCCGAACGCGCGCTTCACCGAAGCCGGCGTGATGTGGCAGACCATCATCCACGCCATCTTCATCCTGTCGGCGCTGGGGATCGCCCTGGTCGACAAGCTGTCGACCGGCAGCTCAGCCAAGCACTAAGGCAAGCCAGGACAAAAAAAGCCCCCACGCGCAAAACGTGGGGGCTTTTTTATGGATAGAACACCGGGTCAGAACCCGGAGCACTACCCAAGAAGCTCAGGCCGCGACCTTGATGTTCTTGGCGCTGGGGCCCTTGGGGCCGGTTCCAACGTCGAAAGTGACCCGCTGGTTTTCTTGTAGCGACTTATAGCCTTCGCTACGGATTTCGGAGTAGTGAGCGAAAAGATCCTTGCTGCCGTCGTCGGGCATGATGAAGCCATAACCCTTTTCGGCGTTGAACCACTTGACGATGCCGGTTGCCATGGGATGTCCTTGACCTAAAAAGCGATTGCTCGCGGGACGCCAGATCTTCAAGGATGGGAGAGGATAGCAACCGCGGCACCACTGACGGCGACCAAGGAGAACGCAGACCGCGTCGCTTGAGAATCTCGCTGAAACCAGTTTATTGGTGAACCCGGAAAAACGTCAAATGTCCGAAAGGGCTGGATTCGCGCCCCGAAAAGCCCGCTACACCCGCTAAAGAGCGCAAGCCGGCCCGGGCGGCACGCTCAACATTTTCAACTTGCCACGTACCGATACACGTAGACACTGCGCCATTTTGAAAGCTCTGTGCGTACCGCGCGCCCTACCCTGCGAAACCACCCGATTCGAGGAACTCGCGTTCGGCCTGGGTCGTCTGCCGTGCCAATGCCGCGTTCCGGTGCGGGAAGCGCCCGAACCGCTTGATGATGTCGCGATGCAGGACGGCCCATCGCACGGCTTCCGCGCCCAGCGGCTCCATCAACGCGATGGCCCGATTCTGCGCCGCCAGGTTCTCGGCGTGTTCGAACGGCATGTAGAAAAACTGGCGCAGCGAGGCGTCGACCGCAAGATCATGGCCCGCCGCGATGGCGCGTTCGGCAAAATGCAGCGCCAACGCGTCAGTGGCGAACATATGCCCGGTATCGCGGTAGGCGTTGCGAGGAAACTGGTCCAACAGGATCATCAACGCGATCGCGCCGGCGGGTTCGTCCAGCCAGGCATCGATCCGGCGGGAAGCGGCCGCCATATGAGCGTCTTCGAAGCGCGCTCGAAAGGCCGCATCGAACTGGGCGCTTTTGCTGAACCACTGCGCGGGACCAGCGTCCAGCCAGAATGCGACTACATCGTCGGGTTGCAGGGCGAACGGCTTTGGCGGTGTGGTGGTCATGGCGGCGATGGGCTCGGGGATTTGGACGCGCTGCCGCCGCCGAAGCGTTGGCCGCGAGGAGAATCGGCCGTCAAGGATACCGCGCAGAAAACAAAAAAGGCCCCGCGAGGGGCCTTCTTGAGAAAACTCAGATCCTTACAGGACTTGAATCTTCGTGGCTTGCGGGCCCTTGGGGCCATTGGCCGTCACAAAGCTGACGCGCTGGTTCTCTTCCAGAGACTTGAAGCCCGAGCCCTGAATTTCGGAGAAGTGAGCGAAGAGGTCCTTGCCGCCCGCTTCCGGGGTGATGAAGCCATAACCCTTTTCCGAATTGAACCACTTAACGACGCCGGTTTCCATACTGTATTTCCTAGAGATAATGGGCAAATGCCCGGAGGTCACGAATCAATCAAGGAGGGGACAGTAGAACAATAACGCTGAGCCGGAAAAGGCACGGCACTGATCGAAAATCGCAACGCTTGTGATCGTGTGCCGACACTATCGTTATGTTCCCCTCACAAGTCAACATAATCCTAAAAAATACGTGCCAATAATGCAACAAAGAGAAACTGCGCAGTTATTTCGCACGTTTTTAAAGGGTAAACGAGTCCCTGCATTGGTGTTAACACCAATACATCATAAAAAAACAAACAAGGCTTATATAAATGCCATCAAAAGCGCGTACGACCTGCAATACGCCGTTTGGATGACACTATGGTTTGCCGTCAGGCTTACTCGTCGATAGGTAAACCCAACAAGTCGAGCGCCGCGCCAAAAGCATCGGGACCCGAGCAAAGGAAAACCGCCACGTCGCCGGGATTCATATTTTCCAGCACTTGGTCGATCTGTTCTTGCGCATTATCAACATTGTCGACATTGGCGGCGTGTATGTCCGCTCCTGCATCGACTTTTTCGCGCGGCACGATGTCTGCGATCGCATTGAGATCATCTATGCCCATCACGACATAGACGCTGATGCTTTCGCCATCCAGCGTGGTGTGCAGCTCGACGCCGCCCGCTACGTCGGCAACGTGCCGACTGAGTATTTCCATTTCCATCTTCCTTGATTTGCGGGCTGAGCCCGCCAGGGCGCTGCACCATGCAGGTGCTCACGCACGCCCAGGCGCGACTATAACAGCCTTAGGCTAACGTTTCTTGGACAGGGGGCCCAGAGACTGGCGGGCGGCCCCGGACGTGGCCGCCACGCTACGGCAGCGCACCCCGGCTTCGGCCAACACACGGGCCAGCGGCTTTTGTGCAGCCAGGAAGGCGGTCTTCTCGTCACCGGACAGCTTGCACAGGAAGAGCTGGGCCTGGAGCTGGGTGCGCCGGGCCTTGCGGTTGTCGGCCTCTTTGGCGAGCCATTCGCCCACCCAGGCGGCGGCGGCCTCGGCGTCGCCCTGCTGCTTGACGTGGCCGAGCAGGTCGTAGACGGTCACGCCGTCGATGCGCTCATCCTCGCCGCGCGAGAGGAACAGCTTGGCGGACTGGCCCGTGTAGCCGGGGACGACCGCCAGGCAATCCCGTTCTGCGGGTTTTTTCATGGTGTTTTCGAATGTGGTTTAGCAAGAACCCCGGACTGTAACGCAGGCGCGCGCGCAGTCCTATTGCTGCAGCCGAAGTCTGCTATCGTCGGCGTGTTCTTTTACCCCTACATGGTGAACAACATGCAACGCGATTTCGACTTGGTCGTCACGATTCTGGGCGCCCTGCGCGACGCCCCCGGCCCCAACCTCAGCACGCACGACATCAAGAACGCCGCGCTGGCGCCGCATCCCGAAGAGCAAGGCCTGCAGGTCATCGCGCATCACCTGGACCTGCTGGAAGACGCTGGCCTGGTCAAGCAGGTCAGCGAGACTTCGGCGAACGCCGGTGCGACGCGCTGGCGGATTACCTGGAAGGGTTACGACGCCCTCGAGCAGGATGAGGACGACGAAGAGGATGAGGACTTCGACCCGGAAGAATGAAAGGCCCGGCCCGCCGCTCAGCGCGTCATTGGCGCAACGATTGAGGCAATTGCTGTTGTTGACGGTGTAGCCGGATACGCCGCGTCAGCAGCGCCGCCGCGGCGCCGATCACCAGACTGAACATGAAGGCGGCGATGGACAGCATCGCCGCCAGTTCATCGAACCCGCCCTGGCGCGCCAGCAGCAGCACCACCGCGAAGATTGCCGCCGCCCACCCCAGCAAGCCGATCACCAGTTGCTTGACGGACTGCAGGCGGCCGCACAAGGCGCCGCCGGCAAGCGCGGC
Source organism: Achromobacter sp. ACRQX (assembly GCF_022346505.1). NCBI lineage: Bacteria > Pseudomonadati > Pseudomonadota > Betaproteobacteria > Burkholderiales > Alcaligenaceae > Achromobacter > Achromobacter sp. ACRQX. The sequence continues at coordinate 94,923 of NZ_JAKRML010000012.1, read as the reverse complement.
GGCCACCATGGCAGCCATGGACCAGAACAGATACTCGTAGTGCATGTGGACGGTCTCCGCCAAGGGCATTGAGGCGCTCGCATTATAGGCGTCGCCTGTGTAGCAGCCCCTCGCGTCCGCCCTCGCCCCGCAGAACTCGGTCAGCCCACCGCCACGACACTGATTTCCACCAGCGCGCCGTAATGGAGTTCGCGCGTGGGCACGATGGCGCGCGCGGGGCGGTGGCTGCCAAAGCACGCTTCGTACACCGCGTTGACCTCATCCCACAGACTGACGTCCGGGATGTAAACGGTGACGTTGACCACGGACGATAACGACGAGCCTGCGGCGTCAAGAATGGCCCACACGCTGCGCAGCGCTTCCCTGGTCTGGCCGGCCGCGTCCGCCGCCAGCACGGGGCGCACGCCGGGTCCGGCCGGCGGCAAAAAACCCAGCTGCCCCGATACGAATACGAAGCCGTTGGCGCGAACCGCCTGGGAATAATGCCCGGCCGGCGGCGTGGCGTCGGGCGTTTGAATGAAGTCCATGCCGAAATCCTTTTTGATGCGCGGCTCACCAGCCACGGAAGCGTTCCCAGCGTGCCACCACGCCCGGCTCACCGGGGCGCACCACCTCGTAGGCGTCGTGCTGCGCGCACGTCGCGCAGGCGTGATTCGGGACAATGCGCAGTTTGGCGCCGATGGGCAGGTCCGGCAGGACCGCGTTGCTGCCAGGGCGCACCTTGATGATCCCCTGCTCCTGGTTGGTTTCGGCCAGCAGCACGTCCGGATAGACCTTGCCGTCCACATCGCACACCAGCCCGTACAACTGATCCACCGGCTGCTTGGCGGTGCCACGATCCCGCGACATGGCCATCCATCCCGCGTCGACCAGAATCCAGCCCTTCTCGGGCTGATGGCCGATGACGGTGGTCAGCACCGTCGCAGCAATGTCGTCCACGCTGCACACGCCCAACCCGGCCATGACCAAATCGAAGAAGACGTACACGCCGGCGCGGACTTCCGTCACGCCATCCAGATTGCGCGCAAAGTGCGCGGTGGGCGTGGAGCCGACGCTGACGACCGGGCACGGCAGGCCCGCGCCGCGGATCGCCTCTGCGCAGCTCACGGCGGCCCAGCGTTCCTGTTCGGCCATGTCCGCAATCGCCTCGACGCTGCGGCAGCCATAGGATTCGCCCGCGTGCGTCATGACGCCGCGCAGGCACGCCCCGTCTTCGTGCAACACGCGCGCGATTGCCAGCAGTTGGTCCGTGTCCTTGGGCTGCACGCCAGCCCGGTGGCCGTCGCAATCGATCTCGATGAGCGCCGGGATCCGATCGCCGGCAGCCTTGGCACGCGCCGACACCGCGCGCGCGGCCTCGATGCTGTCGACGACAACGGTCAGGTCGACGCCGCGCTGTCGCAAAGCCAGCACGCGGTCGAGCTTCGACGGCGACACGCCCACCGCATACAGCAGATCCGTGACGCCAGCGGCGGCGAACTGTTCGGCCTCCTGCAAGGTCGAGACGGCGGCTGGCCCTTGCGGCGTCGTCATCAGCCGGCGGGCGACCTCGATGGACTTGGGCGTTTTCAGATGGGGCCGCAAACGGACGCCGTGGCCGGCCATCAGGGCGTTCAGCCGCGCGATATTGCGCATCATGCGCGTTTCATCGAGCAGCAGACAGGGCGTTTCCAGGGCATCCAGCGTGGATACGACGGTTTCCAGGGTCATGGCAATCTCTTTGCGAGTGAGCGGCAGGCAGGACGGGCCTGCGGGAATCAGCACGCAGTATGGCGCGGAAGGCGCTTACCTTGTTTAATGGCAACTTAATATCCCATTAAGCCGTAACTGAATGATTGCCACTGACGACCTGCGCTTTTTCCTGAGCCTTTCGACCGCCGGCTCGCTTGCGCAAGCAGCGCGCGCGCTGGACGTCACGCCACCCGCGATCACGCAGCGCCTGAACGCGCTGGAAAAGCGGCTGGGCGTACGGCTGGTCAATCGGTCGGCCCGAGGCATCGCGCTGACCGAAGAAGGCCGTCTGTTGGCCATGCGGGCCGCGCAGATCTGCAATGACCTGACCTTGCTGGCCGACGAACTTGCGGGACGCCGCGGCGTCGTGGCGGGACACCTGCGGGTGGTTGCACCGCTGGGCTTCGGGCAACGTTACATCGCCGGATTGGTCGCGAATTTTCGGTCGCGCAGCGAAGACGTCACGGCCAGTTTGACATTGTCGGACGGCCCTCCCCGGCTGGCGTCGGACAACTGGGACGTGATGGTTCATATCGGGGAATTGCGCGACTCCACGCTGGTCGCCTACCCGCTGGCGCCCAACCGGCGCATCCTGTGCGCATCGCCCGCCTACCTGGCGCGCCGTGGCTCGCCGACCACGCCGGAGGACCTGCGCAACCACGACTGCATCGCCTTGCGCGAAAACGACGAGGACGTGACGCTGTGGCGGTTCAGGCGTGCCCGCGGCGCGGGGGTCGCCGTGCGCATCGCGCCCGTCATGTCGTGCAATGCCGGCGCGACGGCGTTGGATTGGGCGCGGGCCGGACACGGCATCATTGCGCGGTCGGAATGGGACGTGACCGCGCACCTGCGCACGGGTGAACTCGTGCCGTTGCTGGCGGGCTGGAATCTGCCCGACGCGAATGTCGTGGCGTTGGTGAAGTCCCGGCAGGAGTTGTCCGCGCGCACGGCGGGATTTCTGGCGTCCCTGCGCGCAGCTTTTGCCCAGCCGCCATGGCGCGAGGCGTCAGCCTAGCAGGCGCGCAGATGGAAAGCCCCAACCCGCTGCTCAGTCGAGCATCGCTTCCGCTTCGATCTCGATCAACCATTCCGGCAGCGACAGCCCGCTGACGATGATCCAGGAAGACGCCGGCGGATCGACCTTGAAGCGGTCCCGCAACGCCTGCGCCACGACTTCCTGTTCGGTGCTCACCGAATCGCAGATGTAGATGCGCAGCATGATGACCTGCGACAGGTTGCCGCCGGCCGCCGCCAGGACGCGCTCGATGTTGTCCAGCGCGGCCTCGGTTTGCACCTGAAGCCCCGGACCGACCGTCTTCTCGTTGGCGTCCACGCCGACCTGGCCGGACAGCAGCATACGGCGCTGCCCGGTCACGATAACCGCCTGGCTGAATCCATACTGCACAGAATTGAATACCGTATCGGGATTGACGACGATTCGGGACATGCGGATCTCCTCAAGACGGCGCTGGGCGGCCGGCCATTCTATCAACCGGTCATACGTCAGGACTCGGCCCTGCGCTGAATCGACCAAACGCGGTATGGATGCGCGGCACGGCGTTTGCTACGCTGGCTCATCTGTTCAGCCAGGGTGGTGGCCATGAGCGAGAAGATTCGAGTGCTGTGCATTCAACCCGCTTCTGCATCCGCGCGTTTCGCGTTCTTGTTGATCGCGCTGAAGTGGTCGATGGGCGCAACCCCCCGGCCGTCGCGGCTGCAGATCGGGCCGCATGACCTGGCGCCAGAAGGCTCGGAAGGCGCGTTCTGGCAGTTTGCGCTTCGTCACGCTTTTTCAAGTCAATCCATTCTGGTCACCCGAGGCGACCACTGGGATGTGGCGGCATCGGTGGACGGCGACGAGGTCCGCGCGTTTGGCAGGACCTTTGCCTTGAGGCAGTGCCTTTTTTGAAGCGCGCCCCTCAGGCGTCTGCAGGCGCCTTGCGGTGATAGGCAGCCAGTTCCTCGGCCGTCCAGCGCTGGCGCGCCTCGTCCTGACAGCAGGTCCGATACACCAGCGCGCCCACGTCCAGAAAGCGCTTCACATCGGCTTCCGTGAGCTTTCCCTGCACCTGCATAAGGCAGTCCGCAAGGGTTGAAAGCACGCCGTCCCACCCGTCGAATCTGCCCGGCGACACCGGCAACGTAATCATGCGCGCCATCATTTCACTATGGTCCATGCTGAGTCTCCGCTCTGATGGGGAGCCGCTCGGTCCGCAACCCACCGGCGCCCCGGCGTCATACAGCAAGTGGCGTTCCCGATGGAAACCGGTGTCAGACACCAAAGGTGGCCGCCGGCACTTTGATGCGGCAGGTGGTCCGGGGTATCGGACACCTGCGGGTTAGGAAACTCGATGCAAGGCTGCTTACGCCCATTACCGGGCCGTCGACCGACCCGTCACCGGATCCGGCGCGCGCCCTCGCAGCAGGGACCCCGGGTGAGCCTGCAGGTAGTCTGCCAACTCCCGTAGCGACCTCGCCGTGCGCGCCAGTTCCTGCAGCAATGCGCTCGTGTTGACGGGCAGGCCGGCATCGGGGCTGAGCAGCCCACCGACGGCGGCGAGCGACCGGCTTGCCTGACGCAACGTCGCGGTCGCCTCGGGCGCAAGCTGTGTGTCCAGCCGCTTCACCAGCTTGGATGTGCCCTGCAGCAGGTTATTGAGTTCAGCGCCCAGACCTTCAAAGGGAATCCTGTCCAGCTTGGTCAGGATGCTGTTGATCTGCAGCTGCAACTGGTCCAGATTGTTCGGCACCGTGGGAATGAAAGGCGCCTCCTCCATCTTGAACGTCACGGGCTCGGCGTCCGGGAAGACCGCAAAGGCGACATACAACTGGCCTGTCAGGAGATTGCCGATGCGCAATTGCGCCCGTAATCCCTGGTCGATCAAGGCCGCCATCAGCTTGCCGCTGGGATGCGTGACCGTAGAGCCCGAAAACTCCTTGATCTCTTCAAACGTTTTGGCGCCCAGCCGTTCCGGATAGAGGGTGGCATCCACCAGGGCATAGAACTGCTGCGTGGTGCGATCGAGTTCCAGTCCGATGGCATCCACCTGTCCGACCGACGCGCCAAACGCGTCGATGGGCGCGCCCACGGACAGTCCGCGCACCGATTGGTCGAACCGCATGCGGATGCGCAGCGGCGTGCCGTCCGGCTGCGCGCGCGCCGCAGTCTCCGAGGGATAGATGACGAACGCGGCGTCCGGCTTGGCTGCGGTGTGTAAACGGGTCTCAACCGAGTCGAAGGCGACGCCGCCCACGATCACCGACACCAACGACTGAGACCGCACTTGCAGCCCGCCTGCGTCCACCGAGAAGTCCACCCCGCTGGCGTTCCAGAAACGCGTGCCTTCGTTGACGAAGGCGTCGTTGGGCGCATCGACAAACACCTGGATATCGACGCCCTGGCCGGTGGCATCCAGGCGATAGCTCACCACCTGCCCTACCGCGATGCGCCGGAAATAGACAGGCGATCCGATGTCCAGCGAACCGAGGTCGTGGCCCTTGAGGGTGAAGCGCTTGCCCGGCCTGTCCTGCGTCACCTCGGGCGGGACTTCCAGACCGACGAAAGCGAACTTGGTCGCCTTGCGCGGATCGCTGTCGCCATTACGGCCGGCGGGATCCAGGCCAATGTAGGCGCCGGACAGCAACGTGTTCAGGCCTGAAACGCCACTGAGCGTCAGGCGCGGCCGCACCACCCAGAACACGGTGCCCTCCTGCAGGAGCCCGGCCGCGTCCTTGTTGAGCTGCACCGTCGCAATCACGCCGGTCCGGTCCTCGTTGAGCGCCACGCGCTGGACGGTGCCGACGTTGACTTCCTTGTAGCGCACCTGTGTCTTGCCGGCCTCCAGCCCTTCCGCCGTCTGGAAGCTGATCGTGGCCTCGGGCCCTGCGTCCATCCAGACCTTCAGCACCAGCAGCAGGCCACCCAGCGCCGCAACAATAGGCACCAGCCAGATCCAGGAAAACCGCCGTCTGCGGCCGGCGGGCGGCGGCTTGTGTGCGACAGCAGGAGCAGTCTCGGGCATTGAAGGCATCCTTCGTGAGCACGCGTCTGGACTCTGGGTGCAATCCCGATAAAGCGTCGCGCCGGGCGGTCCGCCGCGCAACAAGGGTATTCCCCACGTTCCGGCCTGCCCGCTGCGCCAATAGCGAGTAGGATAGCCATCCCAACAAACAGGAAAGATCCGTGAATATCGAAATTCGTCCTGCCGCACCGTCGGACGCGGCCCAGATCCATGCCTTCATTACCGAACTGGCCGTCTATGAACGCGCTGCGCACGAGGTGATCGCCAGCGCCGACGACGTCGAACGCACCTTGTTTGCCGAAGGCGCCCCCGCCCGGGCGTTGATGTGCCTGCTGGACGGCAAGGCCATAGGCTACGCCGTCTATTTCTACAGCTACTCCACCTGGCTCGGAAAAAACGGCATCTATCTCGAGGACCTGTACGTCACGCCCGAGCACCGTGGAATCGGCGCGGGACGCGACCTGCTGCGCCATCTGGCACGCGAGGCCGTGGCGAACGGCTGCGGACGGCTCGAGTGGAGTGTGCTGGACTGGAATCAGCCCGCCATCGACTTCTATCAATCCATCGGCGCGCTGCCGCAGGATGAGTGGGTGCGCTATCGGATGGCCGGCGACGCGTTGGTCAACTTTGCCGAGGGCCGCCGCTAGGGCAGCCGCACCGGTTAGAACTCCGGCAGGTCGAACAGCGTGTGCAAGGTGGAACTGGGCACCGGCACCGATGCAAGGTGTTCACGCCCGCCGGCGTCCACCAGCACACGCACCGCGCGCGAAGCGACGGTGAGGCCGTCGACACTGATCGCGGTCTCGACCTCGGCGCCTTCCTTGATGAGTTCAATGACTTCGGCGGCTGCGGCCGTCGTGGGCTCCGAGATCCAGCCGGGAACGCCGCGCACGGCCTGCCCCCAGCGCACGTAGGCGATATGGCCACTTCCGGCCTCTTTGCGCACGGCGACGATCACATACAAAGACATCCAGGCCTCCCTAACGTTTGGCCTGGATCGTATAACAGCTTGGCGGCCGTGTGATGACCGCGCGCGCGTCAGGGTTCGATGTCGATCGGCGCAAAGGACTTCACCAGGTCGTCGAGCTGCTTGAGTTGCGTCAGGAAGGGCTCGAGCTTGTCCAGCGGCAACGCGCTGGGGCCATCGCATTTCGCGTTCTTGGGATCGGGGTGGGCTTCCAGGAAAAGGCCCGCCAGCCCGACCGCCATGCCGGCGCGCGCCAGGTCTGCGACCTGTTCACGACGACCGCCGGATGCCGCGTCCAGCGACGAACGCTGCTGCAGCGCGTGGGTGACGTCGAAGATCAGCGGGCGGTTGCTGGACACCTTTTTCATGACGCCGAAACCCAGCATGTCGACGACCAGATTGTCGTAGCCAAAGCTGGTGCCGCGATCACACAGAATCAGCTTGTCGTTGCCGGCCTCGGTGAACTTCTCGACGATGTTCAGCATCTGCGCGGGGCTGAGGAACTGCGGCTTCTTGATGTTGACCACGCGCTGCGTCTTGGCAAGCGCGACGACCAGATCGGTCTGGCGCGCCAGAAAGGCCGGCAGTTGCAGGATATCGGCAACTTCGGCCACCGGCGCCGCCTGCCACGGTTCGTGGACGTCGGTGATGACCGGCACACCGAATTCCTTTTTCACGGCTTCGAAGATCTTCATGCCTTCTTCGAGGCCTGGGCCGCGGTACGAATGGATGGACGAGCGATTGGCCTTGTCGAACGACGCCTTGAATACGTAGGGAATGCCCAGTTTGCGGGTGACGCGTTGGTATTCCTCGCACGCGCGCAGCGCCAGATCCTTGGATTCCAGCACATTAATGCCGCCGAACAGCACGAAGGGCCGGTCGTTCGCGCAGGCGATCGAGGGGGAGATAACGACTTCTGGGGCGGTCATGATGGGCGATCCTGTAAAGGTGAAGCAGGTGATAGTGCGTAATGTACAACCTGCTTCCTCGCGCCATCATCTGACCGGCCCCATTTTCAGCTCACAGGGGCTCTGAAGTGATCCCTCGCGCCGCGTTTCCGCCCTGTCAGGCGCGTTCGATCGCCGGGTCGCTGACCAGCCGGTAGGCCACCGCGCCGATGACCGCGCCGACGATAGGCGCCAGCCAGAACAGCCACAACTGTTCCAACGCCCAGCCACCCACGAACAGCGCCGGTCCGGTCGAGCGTGCCGGGTTCACCGACGTGTTGGTGACCGGGATGCTGATGAGGTGAATAAGGGTCAGCGCAAAGCCGATGGGAATGGCCGCAAAGCCGGCCGGCGCCCGCCTGCTGGTGGCGCCGAGAATCACGAAGATAAAGCCGGCCGTCAGCACCACTTCGGTCACCATCGCGGCCAGCAGCGTGTACTTGCCCGGTGAATAGGCGCCATAGCCATTGGCGGCGAAGTGGCTGGCCCTCAGGTCGAAACCCAGCTTGCCGTTGGCGATGCAGGCCAGGACTGCCGCAGCGGCGATGGCGCCCAGGACCTGAACGATGACGTACGGCAGGATTTCTCGGGCGGGGAAGCGTCCGCCGGCCACCAGGCCGACTGTGACAGCAGGATTGAAGTGCCCGCCAGATATGTGGCCCACAGCGAAGACCATCGTCAGGACGGTCAGGCCGAACGCCAGCGCAACGCCCGCGAATCCGATGCCCAGTTGGGGAAAACCGGCGGCAAGCACCGCCGCGCCGCAACCGCCCAGCACCAGCCAGAAGGTGCCGAAGAACTCTGCGCCGCAACGCTTGGGTAGTGAATACATGTCCATCCCTCAGTAACGAAAGCCCTAAGGTATCGGCAAGCGCGCGAGGCAATATTCAAGAATCGAAAATCTTGACGATTCTTGTACGCCGGCACGTCAGGCGTGACGCTGCTCGACAACATAGCCGGGGCGCACGCCGCTTGGGATCGTTCGGATGGCGGATGGGACTGCATTCGCTGGCTGAGTTGGCGAGCGCGATTTCGTTGGCGGAAACAAACAGCGGATGCTAATTTCAGCGGGACGCCTTCGCCGGAGGATCACCGTGAAACTGCTGCTCGCCTTTGTTCCCTTCATCACCTTTGCGCTGTTGGAGCACCGGGTCGGCACCCACGCCGCGCTCGTGGCCGCCACGGCCGTTTCCGCCCTGCTGGTCATCCGGGACCGGTTCGTTCTTCACGTTTCGCCCAAGACACTCGAGGTCGGATCGCTGATCCTGTTCGGGGCGCTTGCCTTCGCGACCCGCTTCCCGGCGTTCAGTCCGTCGCTGTTGAGCGTTCGGCTGCTGGTGGACGCGGGGCTGCTGGCCATCGTGCTGGGTTCGATCTTTGCCGGCCGCCCCTTCACGCTTCAGTACGCGATGGAACGGGTGACGCCCGAAGTGGCCGCCCGCCCGGCGTTCCGGCGCACCGCGGAACGGATCGCGTGGGCTTGGGCAGGCGCGTTCGTCGTCATCGTGCTGGCGGATCTGGCGATGATGTACGTGCCGGCTTTCACCACCACCGTGGGCACGGTGGTCATCCTGGCGGCGCTTGGCGCAGCGGCCCGGTTCACGGCGTGGTTGCCCAAAGCGGGCAGGCGGTAAAGTGCGCTGTCTGAGCCGAATCAGTCCAGCCGGACGCGTTCAGGCCACTGCACTTCAGGAACGGCATTGAGCGCTGGTTTGGCAAACAGATAGCCCTGGAACCGTTCGATTCCAGCAGCCTGCAACCAGCACCACTCCTCGATCCGCTCCACGCCTTCGGCGACGGGCGTGATGCCCATTGCGCTGCACGTGCGGGCAATGCCGCAGACGATTGCCTGGCGCGGTCCGTCCTGATGAATGTTCTGAATGAGCTGCCGGTCGATCTTGAGCTTGTCCGGCTGAAACTCGGCCAGCAGCGACAGGCCCGCATAGCCAGCCCCGAAATCATCGATCGCAACGCCGATGCCGGCGCGGCGCAGCCGTTCGATCGCATCCCTGAAGGCGCGCGGCCGCTCGATCGCTTCCTGTTCGGTGATTTCGACGATCACATGCTGTGGCAACAGCGCGCACGCCGCAATCTGATCCACCAGGCGGTCGACCGCGGCCGGATCTTCAATCAACGACATGGGCAACAGATTGACCGACAGCTTTACATCGGTCAGGCCCAGCCGCCGCGCCAGCTCGAATGCCGAGGCCTTGGATTCCAGATCCACGCGATAACGGTCCGCGGGATCCAGGCTGGCGAACAACTGTTCCGGCGATCCGCCCGATTGACCGCGGATCAGGAATTCAAGGGAGGTGATCTCGCGCCGCAGGGGATCGACGATGGGTTGCAACGCAAAGGGATACGGCCGCGCAGGCGCTGCGGGATCTTCCTGCGCCAACCGAACGCCGCTGGCCGCAAACCGCCAGTTGGCCGCGTCGTCGCCTTCGACGATGTGGTCCGTGCCATGCGCATCGGCATACCAGCCAAGAATCTTTACCACGCGGTCGTCACCGCCCGGCCACCGCGTCGGCTTTTTCATCTTGGCCAGAATGCGCGCAGAAACCTGTTGGGGATCGAGCGCTCGCAGGTCAAGCAGCGCCATCGCATCCCCCCCAAACCGGCGGGTAGGCCCGTGATCCTGCATGAGCAGCACGACGTTCTTGTGGGCATCGTCGCGCCGGATGGCATCGAATATCAGGTTGACCGCCTCGTCGGGGCCTTCCAACAACTGGACGAAATGAACGCCGTCAAAGAGCAATATGCCGGTCACCTGCAGGGCGGCGTTGCGAGCTCGGGCGGGCGTCAGCAGGTCGGTCAGATCCTGCGCGTTCATCGAAGTGACAGCACGGCTGCGGTATATCAGTGTCGATAGCATGGCGTGCTCTATGCAAACGGGTCGGACGGGGAAAGGCTCGCGGCAAGGCTAATGTTCAAGCGAGCAGGCGTGATCTGTGGGGAATCTGTTCGATCGGGCCGTCACTGCGGCACGTCGATGGATCGGCGGTCAACGCGGCGCATGAATCGCTGCCGACGGACTGCGTGGATGGGGCCACGACTTAATAGCGCCACTGGGCGCCACCCTCGCCTGGGAATTCCAGAGTGGGTCTGGACGAATCGGCCTGAAAAGCTCAGGGAAACCGGCGGGTAACCGGACACTTTCCACGAACTGAAGCGGGTTTGGCCTGACCGGCCCAATGATTTTGAAAATGACAGGTTAAAAACCTAAATCATTGAAATCATGGGGGGATTTGGTGGTGCGAAGGAGGGGACTCGAACCCCTACACCTGTTACGGCGTCAGGACCTAAACCTGGTGCGTCTACCAATTTCGCCACCTTCGCAATAGGCCAAGCCCGCTATTGTAGCTTGCTTGTTAAAATCTTGCGTCATGAATCCGCGCCTCGATGCCCTACACCCCTACCCGTTCGAAAAACTGCGGGCTTTGCTAGCCTCAGCCAGCTCGCAACCGGACGGTATTGCGCCCATCAACCTGTCGATCGGCGAGCCCAAACACGCCGCGCCGGAGCGCGTCGCCCAAGCCATCCGCGACAGCATGGCCGGGCTGTCGGTCTACCCCTCCACGAAGGGCGATCCCGCATTGCGCCGGGCGATTTCCGAATGGCTGGCGCGCCGCTACAGCATCCCGACGCCCGATGCCGACACGCAGGTGCTGCCGGCACTCGGATCGCGCGAGGCGCTGTTTGCATTCACCCAGACCGTGATCGATCCGTCGGCGGGTTCGGTGGTGATCTGCCCCAATCCGTTCTATCAGATCTACGAAGGCGCCACGCTGCTGGCGGGCGCCACGCCCTACTTCGTCAACGCCGATCCGGTGCGCAATTTCGGCAGCGACTGGAACCAGGTGCCGGACGACGTCTGGAAGAAGACGCGCCTGGTGTTCGTGTGTTCGCCGGGCAATCCCGCGGGCAACGTGATGTCGCTGGAAGAATGGAAAACCCTGTTCGAATTGTCCGACCGCTACGGCTTCGTGATTGCGTCGGACGAGTGTTATTCCGAGATCTACCTGGACGAAGGCGATCCCCCGCTGGGCGGTTTGCAGGCGGCGCGCCGTCTGGGCCGGGACGACTACCGCAATCTGGTGGCGTTTTCCAGCCTGTCCAAGCGCTCCAACGTGCCGGGCCTGCGCTCCGGGTTCGTGGCCGGCGATGCCGCGCTGATCGGCCGTTTTCTGCTGTATCGCACGTATCATGGCAGTGCGATGAGCCCGATCGTGTCCGCGGCCAGTATTGCCGCGTGGACGGACGAGACCCACGTGAAGGAAAACCGGCGCCAGTACCGCGAAAAATTCGATGCGGTCGTGCCCATCCTGCAGAAGGTGCTGGATGTGTCACGGCCGCAAGCTTCGTTTTATCTGTGGGCGGCAACGCCCGGTTCGGATACGGCGTTCGTGCGCGACCTCTATGGCCGCACCGGTGTTACCGTGCTGCCGGGCAGTTTCCTGGCACGCGAGGCCCATGGCTTCAATCCGGGCCAGGGACGCATCCGCATCGCCCTGGTGGCGCCTTTGGCCGACTGCGTGCAGGCGGCCGAGCGCATCGCCCATTTTGTACATACCTCTGTTTGACCAACCTTTAAAAGCTGAGCCGATATGACTCTCGACCTGCAGACCACCATTGAACAAGCCTGGGAAAACCGGACCAACCTGTCGCCCGTCGACGCCAGCGCCGAAGTGCGCGAAGCCGTCGAGCACACCATCGACGGTCTGGATCTGGGCCGCCTGCGTGTGGCCGAGAAGATCAATGACGACTGGGTCGTGCACCAGTGGATCAAGAAGGCCGTGCTGCTGTCGTTCCGTCTGAACGAGAACGCCATCATGGGCCAGGCGCCCCTGCAGTTCTACGACAAGGTGCCGCTCAAGTTTTCGGAATTCGGCGACAACGCGTTCAAGCAAGGCGGCTACCGCGTGGTGCCGCCGGCCGTCGCCCGCCGCGGCTCGTTCATTGGTCGCAACGTGGTGCTGATGCCCTCGTATGTGAACATCGGCGCATACGTTGACGAAGGCACCATGGTCGACACGTGGGCCACCGTCGGTTCGTGCGCCCAGATCGGCAAGAACGTCCACCTGTCGGGCGGCGTCGGCATCGGCGGCGTGCTCGAGCCCCTGCAGGCCAACCCCACCATCATCGAAGACAACTGCTTCATCGGCGCGCGCTCCGAAGTCGTGGAAGGCGTCGTGGTCGAAGAGAACTCGGTGCTGGCCATGGGCGTGTTCCTGTCGCAAAGCACCAAGATCTACGACCGCGCCACCGGCAAGATCACGTACGGCCGCGTGCCGTCCGGCTCGGTCGTGGTGCCCGGTTCGCTGCCGTCGGCTGACGGTTCGCACAGCCTGGCCTGCGCCGTGATCGTCAAGCGTGTCGATGCGCAGACCCGCGCCAAGACCAGCATCAACGATCTGCTGAGGGCTTGATGAGCAATTCGGCCGTACTGGATCTGGTCAAGGACCTGATCGCCCGTCCCTCGGTGACGCCCGCGGACGAAGACTGCCAGGCGGCGCTTGCCGCCCGACTCGAACGCATCGGCTTCACCTGCGAGACCATCGCGCAGGGCGGCGTGACCAATCTGTGGGCCCGGCGCGGCAGCGCCGCCCCGCTGACGGTCTTTGCCGGCCACACCGACGTGGTGCCCCCGGGCCCGCGCGAAAAGTGGAACAGCGATCCCTTCGTTCCCACCGAACGCGACGGCTGGCTGTATGGCCGCGGCGCGGCCGACATGAAAAGCTCGATCGCCGCCTTTGTGGTGGCGGCCGAGGAGTTCGTGGCGGCCCATCCGGACCATGGCGGTTCGATCGCGCTGCTGATCACCTCCGACGAGGAAGGCCCGTCCATCGATGGCACCGCCATCGTCTGCGACGCTTTGAAAGCGCGCGGCGAGCAGCTGGATTACTGCATCGTCGGCGAGCCCACGTCGGGCGACGTGCTGGGCGACACCTGCAAGAACGGCCGCCGCGGCTCGTTGTCGGGCAAGCTCACGGTCAAGGGCATCCAGGGCCACGTGGCCTACCCGCATCTGGCGCGCAACCCCGTGCACCAGCTTGCGCCCGCGCTGGCCGACATCGTGAACATCGAATGGGACCAGGGCAATGAGTATTTCCCGCCCACGACGTTCCAGGTGTCGAACCTGAACTCCGGTACGGGCGCCACGAACGTGGTGCCGGGCGAGGCAGTGGCGTTGTTCAACTTCCGCTTCTCGACCGCCAGCACGCCGGAAAGCCTGAAGCAGCGGGTTCATGCCGTGCTGGACAAGCATGGCCTGGAATACGACCTGGAGTGGGAACTGGGCGGCGAGCCGTTCCTGACCCCGCGCGGATCGTTGACGGATGCACTGGTCAAGGCGATCCATGCCGAAACCGGCGTGACCGCCGAGCTGTCGACCACGGGCGGCACGTCGGATGGCCGCTTCATCGCCAAGATCTGCCCGCAGGTCATCGAGTTCGGTCCCGGCAACGCCACGATCCACAAGGTGAACGAGCGCATCGAGGTCGCCTCGCTGGAACCGCTCAAGAACATCTATCGGCGCACGCTGGAAAACCTGCTGTTGCCCGCATGATGCACGCGCCGGCGGGATGCAAGTCCCGCCGCGCGATTTTTTTAGCCCCCCTCCCGGGGGCGTTTTTCCGTTTTCCCCCTGGGGCGGTGAATTGAATGCCTGATACGAACGCAACCTCCCGCGAAGAACTGCAGACCGTGCGCGACCTGATCCGCTACGGCGTGTCGCGCCTGAATGGCGCCCAGGTCTCGCTGGGACACGGCAGCGACAATGCCTGGGACGAGGCGGTCTACCTGACACTGCACGCGCTGCACCTGCCGCTGGACACGCTGGATCCGTTCCTGGATGCCCGGGTGGTGCGCGAAGAGCGCGAGCGCGTCCTCGACCTGCTGGACCGCCGCGTGACCGAACGCGTACCCGCCGCCTACCTGACCAACGAAGCCTGGCTTCGCGGTCATCGGTTCTACGTCGACAAGCGGGTCATCGTGCCGCGCTCGCCGATCGCCGAGCTGCTGGACCAGGGGCTGTCGCCGTGGGTGCAGGATGCGCTGGCGGTGGAGAACGTGCTGGACATGTGCACCGGCTCGGGCTGCCTGGCGATCCTGTCGGCGCTGGCCTTTCCCTACGCGCACGTGGACGCCGTGGATGTTTCCGCCGACGCGCTGGAAGTCGCCCGCCGCAACGTCGACGACTACGGGCTTTCCGATCGCCTGGACCTGCACGCCAGCAATCTCTTCGACAACCTGCCCGCGCGCGAATACGACGTGATCGTCTGCAATCCGCCCTACGTGAACAGCGGTTCGATGCGCGCCCTGCCCCAGGAGTATCTGCACGAACCGCAACTGGCGCTGGCCGGCGGCGACGACGGCATGGACCTCGTTCGCCGCATCCTGGACGCCGCGCCACGCTACCTGTCGGAAAACGGCGTGCTTGTGCTGGAAATCGGCCACGAGCGCGATTTCTTCGAGGCCGCCTTCCCGCAGCTTTCGCCCGTCTGGCTGGACACCGAGGAAGCCTCGGACCAGCTCCTGCTGCTTACCCGCGAGCAACTGAGCCTGTGATACGCGCCTCTGGATTGACCCTGCGCCGCGGCACGAAAGTGCTGCTGGACGGCGCCGAATTCGTTGTAAACCCCGGTGAACGGGTCGGCATCGTAGGCAAGAACGGCGCGGGCAAGTCCTCGCTGTTCGCGCTGCTGACCGGCGCGCTGGACCTGGACGCCGGCACCTTGTCGCTGCCCGCCGGCTGGCGCATCGCCAGCGTGGAGCAGGAACTTCACGCCGACGACCGCCCTGCCCGCGAGTTCGTCATCGACGGCGACACGCACCTGCGCGCGTTGCAGGCGCAGCGCGCGACGCTGTCCGACGACCAGGGCACGCAGATCGCGGAAGTGGAAGCCGCGCTGGTGGAAGCCGGCGCCTGGAGCGCCGCCTCGCGCGCCGAGCAACTGCTGGCCGGCTTGGGCTTCAAGCCTGCCGAATGGACGCAGCCCGTCGAGAGCTTTTCCGGCGGCTGGCGCATGCGTCTAGCGCTGGCCCGCGCGCTGATGGCTCCGTCCGAATTGCTGCTGCTGGACGAGCCCACCAACCATTTGGACCTGGACGCCATGTTGTGGCTGGAGAAGTGGCTCGGCGCCTACGAAGGCACCGTCATGCTGATCTCCCATGACACCGAATTCCTGGATGCCGTCGCGCGGTCCATTCTGCATTTCGACCATGCCAAGCTGACGCGGTATCGCGGCGGTTATGGCGACTTCCTGACGCAACGCGCCGAGCGCCTGCGTCAATCCAACATTGCCTATGAGCGCCAGACGCGCGAGACGGCCCGGCTGCAAGGCTTCATCGACCGCTTCAAGGCCAAGGCCTCCAAGGCCAAGCAGGCGCAGAGCCGCGTGAAGGCGCTGGCGCGCATGCAGGTGCTGGCGCCGCTGCAGGCCGAAGCGGGCATCGACATCCGCATTCCGTCACCCGAACAGGTGCCCGATCCGCTGATGACGCTGGAACACCTGTCCGCGGGCTACACGGACGCCGAAGGCAACGCGGTGCCCATCCTGCGCGACGTGACACTGATGGTGCGCGCCGGCAGCCGCGTGGGCGTGTTGGGCGCCAACGGGGCCGGCAAGAGCACGCTGATCAAGACCCTGGCCGAAGAGATCCCCGTGCAGGCGGGCGAGCGCCGCGCCTCGCGCGGCCTGGCCATCGGGTATTTCCACCAGCACCAGCTGGACATGCTGGACGTGGACAGCACGCCGATCGCGCACCTGGCCCGCCTGGCGCCAGAGGCGCGCGAGCAGGAGCTGCGCAATTACCTTGGGGGGTTCGGGTTTTCGGGCGACACGGTCACCAGCAAGGTCGGCCCGATGTCGGGCGGCGAAAAGGCGCGGCTGGCGCTGTCGCTGATCGTCTGGCAAAAGCCCAACCTGCTGCTGCTGGACGAACCCAGCAACCACTTGGACGTGGAGACGCGCGAGGCCCTGGCCACCGCGCTGGCGGACTTCGGCGGCAGCATGCTGCTGGTGTCGCACGACCGGCACCTCTTGCGGACTACGGTGGACAGCTTCTGGATCGTGGCGGACGGTGCGGTGCGCGAGTTCGACGGCGACCTTGAGGACTACCGCGACTGGCTGGCCGCGCGCAACGCGGACGAGCGGGCCGAGGCGCGTGAAAACGCTGAAAGCAGCGGCGAGCCTGTCGTGGATCGCAAGGCGCAACGCCGCGCCGAGGCCGAACAGCGGCAACGCCTGTCTGCACTGCGCAAGCCGCTGGAGTCCAAGCTGGCCAAGGTCGAAACCGAGATGGAAAAGCTGCGCGGCAAATTGGCCGCCCTGGATGCGGTGATCGCCGATCCGGACCTGTATTCCGACGCGCGTCGCGCTGAACGCCAGAAGGTCATGGCGGAACATGGCGAACACGGCAAGCGGATGGGGGAACTGGAAGAACAGTGGCTTGAGCTGCAGGGCTCGCTGGAAGAGATAGACCAGAGCGAAGCCTGATCCAAATGAAATCGGCCCCAATCCGGGGCCGATTTCTTTGGGCTTGAGCGTGCCGCGCGCTTGCGTGGGAAGCGCTGGGCGCGCGCCTGCCGTTACGAGTACGGACGCTCGCGCAGGCGGGTATGGTTGTCGATTACCGTGTCGATGACTTCGCGCAGGATGGTTTCAGCCAGATCGGGCGGAACGCCCGCTTCCAGCGCCAAACGGCGGATGCGCTCGACCTGCTGGGCTTCGCGCTTGGGATCGACCAGGTCCATGCCGTGGTTGGTCTTGAGTTCGCCGATCATGTCGGTGCAACGGAATCGCACGCCAAGCAGCAACATGATCTGCTGATCGATCTCGTCGACTTCGGCGCGCAGGGCCGCCAGCTCGGCTTTGGGGGAATCGTTGGTAGCCATATGTAGTCAACCCTGAACAATGTCGAGCTTGGCGATGCCCAGCGCCAACGTTTTGGCGCCTACGTCGCGGAAGTGGATTTCCGCCTGTGCGTCCTGACCCGCGCCGCTCAGACCGATGATGGTGCCGTCGCCGAAGCGCGCGTGACGGACGCCCTGACCCACACGATACTGCTTGTCGCCCACCGTGACGCCGGTTGCGACGCCACGGGGTTGACGCGGCGCAATGGTGTTGGTTGGCTTGCGGCCGAAGGCATCGCCCCGGTTGCCGCCACCCCAGCCCGCGCCCGTGGCGCTGATCGGCGCCAGTCCAGCCTTGGGTGTCAGCCACTTCAGATGCTGCTCGGGAATTTCGTCCAGGAAGCGCGAGCGCATCGCATAGCGCGTCTGGCCATGCAGCATCCGGCTTTGCGCCAGGCTGATGTACAGGCGCTGACGCGCGCGGGTGATCGCCACATACATCAGGCGGCGTTCTTCTTCGAGGCCGGCGGGCTCGAGGATGCTGTTCTCGTGCGGGAACAGTCCTTCCTCCAGGCCGGTGATGAAGACGGCGTCGAACTCCAGGCCCTTCGCAGCATGCACCGTCATGAGCTGGACGGCGTCCTGGCCTTGTTGGGCCTGGTTGTCGCCGGCCTCGAGCGCCGCATGCGACAGGAACGCGGCCAGTGGCGTCAGGTTGTCTCCCGCAACCGCCGGCGCGTCCACCACGCCCGGCATGAGCGTCGACGACGTGTCTTGATCGGGCACCACGCCGGCGGGCATGCCGTCGTAGTTTTCCTCGGACGCGAACACGGCCGCGGCCGTGATCAGTTCGTTCAGGTTCTCCAGCCGCTCGGCGCCTTCGCGCTCGGCCTTGTAGTGCGCATTCAGGCCACTGGCTTCGAGCATGTGCTCGACCATTTCGGGCAGCGGCAGCTCGCGCGTTTCTTCGATCAGGCGATGAATCAGTTGCGCAAACTGCGCCAGATTCGAACCGCCCTTGCCGCCGACCAGCGCCACCGCGCCATACAGGCTGGTGTCATGCTGCCGGGCGGCGTCGGCCAATTGCTCGAGCGTGCGCGCCCCGATGCCGCGCGTCGGGAAGTTGACCACCCGCATCCACGAGGTGTCGTCGTGCGGATTGGCCATCAGGCGCAGGTAGGCGAGCGCGTGCTTGATTTCCTGGCGTTCGAAGAAGCGCAGGCCGCCGTAGACCTTGTACGGAATGCCGGCGGAAAAGATGGCGTGTTCGATGACGCGCGACTGCGCGTTGCTGCGATACAGCACGGCGATTTCGCGGCGGTCGCTGCCTTCGTGGATGAGCGAACGGATTTCATCCACGATCCACTGCGCTTCCATGCCATCGGACGGCTGTTCGATGACGCGGACCGGCTCGCCTTCGCCTTGATCGGTCCAGAGATTCTTGCCCAGGCGGCCCGAGTTGTGACCGATGAGCGCGTTGGCCGAATCCAGGATGTGACCGTAGGACCGGTAGTTCTGCTCCAGGCGGATGACGGTGCCATGCGCGTAGTCGCGCTCGAAGTCGGCCATGTTGCCGACGTTCGCGCCGCGGAACGCGTAGATGGACTGGTCGTCGTCGCCCACGGCAAAAATGGCCGCGCCGCCGCCGGCCAACAGGCGCAGCCACTTGTACTGCAGCGTGTTGGTGTCCTGAAACTCGTCGACCAGGATGTGCCGGAAACGGCGTTGATAATGTTCGCGTACGGGCGCGTTGCGCGACAGCAATTCGTAGGCGCGCAGCAGCAATTCGGCGAAGTCGACCACGCCTTCGCGCTGGCACTGGGCTTCGTAGAGCTGGTAGATCTCGATCAGGCGGCGGCGATGGGCGTCGTAGGCCTCGACGTCCGGCGGACGCAGGCCCTCTTCCTTGGCGCCGTTGATGAAGCGCTGCACATCGCGGGGCGGGTATTTTTCGTCGTCGACGCCGTTGGCCTTCATGAGACGCTTGATGGCCGCAAGCTGGTCCGTGACGTCGAGGATCTGAAAGCTCTGGGGCAGACCGGCGTCGCGATGATGCGCGCGCAGCATGCGGTTGCACAGGCCGTGGAACGTGCCGATCCAGAGCCCGCGCGTATCGATCGGCAGGATCGCCGACATGCGCGCCAGCATCTCGCGGGCGGCCTTGTTGGTGAACGTGACCGCCAGCAGCCCAAAAGGCGAAGCCTGGCCGGTTTGAATCAGCCAGGCCATGCGGGTGGTGAGCACCCGGGTCTTCCCGCTGCCCGCCCCGGCCAAGACCAGGGCGTGCTGCGGTTCTAACGTTACTGCGGCGCGTTGTTCAGGATTTAGCTTCTCTAGCATCATGCCGCGTAGCGGCGCAGATGTTGAGCGAACTGCTCAAGCCCAGCGATGCCGCTTTGCTGGGCGCGCTGGCACCAGGCCTGCAGGTCGTGAAGGAGCTGTTCGCTGCTGGCGCTGGAGCTTTCCCAGATGCGGCCGAGTTCGCGGCGCATCTGCACCAGCGTCGACAGCGACTTGTTCTGGGCGATGGCCTTGTCCACGGCAGCCAGTTGCTCGGGCTGCAGGATATCTTCGTTGCGATGGATGGCGCGACGCACGCTGTGCAGCTTGGTGTAGCCGCATTCGGCGTTGCCTTCCTGGCGCGAAGCCTTCAGCTTGGCGAGTTCTTCACGGGCGGCGCTCTTGATCACGTCCGCATAGCGGGCCATGACTTCGTAGCGGTGCGTGATCACGCCTTGCAGCGTGCGCAGGTCGATGCCCGTGCGGGAGTCGTCCAGCTTGAGCTTGGGCGCAACCTTCTTGATCTTGGCCAGGCCAAAGAACTTCAGGATGTTGATGTAGCACCAACCGATGTCGAACTCGTACCACTTGGCCGAAAATTTGGCCGACGTGCCGTGGGCGTGGTGGTTGTTGTGCAGCTCTTCGCCGCCGATCACGATGCCCCACGGGAACACGTTGGTGCTGGTGTCCGGGCTGTTGTAGTTGCGGTAGCCCCAGAAATGGCCGATGCCGTTGACGACGCCGGCGGCCCAGAAGGGAATCCAGGCCATCTGGACAGCCCAGACCGTGACGCCGATCGCGCCGAACAGGGCGACGTCGATGGCGAGCATGGTCAGCACGCCCCACAGGCTGTGCTTGCTGTAGACGTTGCGCTCGAGCCAGTCGTCAGGCGTGCCGTGGCCGAACTTGGCCATGGTTTCCTTGTTGTTCGATTCTTCGCGGTACAGCTCGGCGCCGCGGAACAGAACCTTCCAGATGCCGAACAGCATGGGCGAGTGCGGGTCACCTTCCTTTTCGCATTTGGCGTGATGCTTGCGGTGAATAGCCACCCATTCCTTGGTGACCATACCGGTCGTCATCCAGAGCCAGAAGCGGAAGAAGTGCATGACAGCCGGATGGAGATCCAGACCGCGGTGCGCTTGGCTGCGATGGAGAAAAACCGTGACCGCAACAATCGTGATGTGCGTCACGACCAAAGTGAAAACGACGATCTGCCACCAAGTCGCTTGGGTCAGGCCGCCGGCAATGAAGGAGAGGATGTAATCCATAAAGCTGTTATGAGCCTCGCATGAGAAGGTGGCTGAAAGTTTAGCGTACCTTAGCCGTCTGATGACAATCTAGTTTCAAAATAGTTATTGAGAGAAATCAAGGACTAAGGCGCGGTTTTGAGCCAAAAAGCCGCCCTGCGAGCGCTTTGAGCGCGCGCAGAGGCTTTACTTGTGCGGTTGCGGCGGCTTTACCCAGAGGGGGACGGCCTGAAAATCGCAGTCGCACCGGGTTTTGGCACCATTTGGCGTTTAAAGTTCCAGTCAGGCAAACCCGCAGTCTTGAAGGCGCCACGATACCGGGGCACACTGCACCCCGTTCCGCCCGCCCACTGTCTCTTTTCTCCCACGAATGTCGCCCACCACAATGCGTCACCGTTTTTTAACCGTTTTGGCCGCGCTCGGTGTGGCGATATCCGCCCCGGCTTCAGCGCAAACGCTGAAGTCTGGGGACGTCGCCGTCCTGGCTTCTTACTATGAGATCCGCGGGTCGGACTGCTTGGCGCTGCGGGCGCCGCGCGTGTCGATCACCCAGATGCCGACGCTGGGCAAGGCCAGCATCCAGCAGACACGCGGGCAGTCCAATAATTCCGGGCGCTGCGCGTACAAATCGGTGCCGGTGGCGCAGATTGTCTACCAGGCCGACCAGCCGGGTTCCGATACCCTGTCCTGGGAAGTGAAGTACCAGAACAAGACCATCGGAACCCGCCGCTACAGTGCAACGGTGGGCGTTACGCCGGGTCCTTGACCGCGGTTTCCGTTTCTTTGACGTCGGAAGCTTTTACTTCGGCTTCCTCGACGGCGGTTTCCTCGGCAGTAACGGTCTGAGCGTCGGCGCCCGCTTGGGCTTCGGCCTCAGCGCCATCGGCCGCGTCGATCTGGTCGTCCTCGTCGGCGAGGTTGGCTTCAGCAGCCTCGGCGGCATCCGTCCCGGCGCCCTTCTTCTTGCGTTCGAACACAGCGGCAAAGAAGCCGTCGGTGCCGTGCAGATCCGGACGCAGTTGCACGTACGGGCCTTCCAGTTTCAGGGACTCGCAACGGGCGCCCAGGATTTCGGCGGCATCCACACGTTCGAAGTCCGGATGGCTGGCCAGGAAGCGGTCAGCCTGGACTTCGTTTTCCTCGGCCAGCAGGCTGCACGTGGCGTAGACCAGGCGGCCGCCGGGCGCAACGCAGCGCGCGGCGCTGTTCAGGATGCGTTCCTGGAGCTGCCCCAGTTCCGCCAGCGCCTCGGGGTGCTGGCGCCACTTCAGGTCCGGATTGCGGCGCAAGGTGCCGATGCCGCTGCAAGGCGCGTCGACCAGCACGCGCTGGGCTTTGCCGGCCAGGCGCTTCACACGGGCGTCGTTCTCGTTGTCGATCACCACCGGGACCACATTCGAGAGGCCGCTACGGGCAAAGCGCGGCTTGGCGCGCGCCAGGCGGGCCGCCGAGACGTCGAAGGCGTAGAGCCGGCCGGTCGACCGCATCAGCGCGCCCAGCAGCAGCGTTTTGCCGCCGGCGCCTGCGCAGAAATCGATGATCATTTCGCCACGGCGCGGGGCGACCAGCAGGGCCAGCAGTTGGCTGCCTTCGTCCTGGACCTCGATGCTGCCGTTTTCGAACTGGGGCCACCGGTTGATGGCGGGGCGGCCTTCCATCCGGATGCCCCAGGGCGAAAAAGGCATGGCCGTGGGCTCATACCGGCCCGCGCCTTGTTGCAGTTCCGCCAGCATGGCGTCGCGCTCGGCCTTGAGCGGGTTCACGCGCAGGTCCAGGCTGGCCTGGCGGTTCAGGGCTTCCACAAGCGTTTCCGGGCTTTCCATGGCGCTCAGGCGCTCGTCCAGCCAGTCGGGGATGCTGCCGCGCACGGCACGGGGCAAGGTCGCGACGTCGATACGCGTGACCCGTTGCAGCCACTCTGCCTCGGCGGCGTCCATGCCCTCCTGCAGGAACTCGGCGCCCAGGGTCGCGTTCAGGCCCAGGATGGCAAGACGGCGCGACGCGGGGCCAACACCGCTTTCGCCGTACTGGCGGTAGCGGCGCAGGTGGCGTAGCACGTCATAGACGGCCTCGGCGACTTCGGAACGGTCGCGCGCGCCCAGGTTCGGGTGATGGCGCAGCCAGTGCGAGAGCGCGGCGTCGGCCGGATAGGTCCATTGCAGGATTTCGCCCAACACGCGCTGCACCTGATCGATGCGGATGGCCGCATGCGACAGGCGGGGCCGATTGGACTGGGGCTTTTGCGGGGCGTGATCGCGCTCGCCTCCACGCGACTCGCCGCGCTGGCCGCCGAAGGAGGAGCGGGAATCCGAACGTCCCTGCTCATCACGGCGGTCGTGGCCGTACGAATTGCGTTCACCGCCACGGCTTTCGCTGCGATCCTGTCCATACGAACCGCGTTCGCCGCCACGGGCACCGCCGCGATCTTGTCCATAGGAGCCGCGACCCTCGCCCCGCTGGCCGCCGAACGACGAGCGCGAGTCCGCGCGTCCCTGACCTTCACGGCGGTCCTGGCTGTAAGAACCGCGTTCGCCGCCACGGCTTTCGCCGCGATCCTGGCCGAAGGAGCCGCGACCTTCGCCTCGCTGGCCGCCGAACGACGAGCGCGAGTCCGGGCGCCCCTGACCTCCACGGCGATCCGGGCTGTACGACCCGCGTTCGCCGCCACGGCCTTCGCCGCGATCCTGACCAAAGGAGCCCCGGCCTTCGCCACGCTGGCCGCCGAACGACGAGCGGGAGTCCGGGCGTCCCTGGCCTTCACGGCGATCCTGGCTGTACGAACCGCGTTCGCTGCCTCGGCCTTCGCCGCGATCCTGACCATAGGAACCACGCCCTTCGCCGCGCTGACCGCCAAACGACGAACGCGAATCCGGGCGTCCCTGCCCTTCGCGGCGGTCCTGGCTGTACGAACCGCGTTCGCTGCCACGGCCTTCACCGCGCTGTCCGCCAAACGACGAGCGGGAGTCGGGGCGGCCCCGGCCCTCGCCGCGGTCCTGGCCGTAGCCGCCGCGATCGCTCGTGCGCTCGTCGCGCGCGCGGTCGCCGGATTCGGCCCGGTCACGCGGCGCCGGTTTGCGGGCGTCGCCCTTGGGACGCGAGAAAAAAGACCGGCCGTCGCGGCCTTCCGAGGCGGCGCCGAAGGAGCCGGCCGGGCGGGAACGCGGGGATTGGGGTTTAGTCATGGTGTATTCCAGTAGGGCGGAAGCGTTCCGCCCGAAAAATGCTTTTCAGGGCCGTTCAAGCGGCCGGCGACCAGGAAAAAAGGCGCACGGGGTCGCCCTGGACGGCCACGCGGTGATCGTTTGTCAGGGTAACCCGGCCTTCGGCAAGCCAGCGAACGGCAGCCGGAAAGGCCTGGTGCTCCACGGCCAGCACGCGCTCGGCCAGCAAGTCAGGCGTGTCGCCCGCCAGGACCGGCACGCAGCCCTGGGCGATGATGGGCCCGTGGTCCAGCACCGGGGTGACGAAATGCACCGTGCAGCCATGCACGCGCACGCCGGTGGCCAGCGCCTGCGCATGGGTGTGCAGGCCGGGGAATGCGGGCAGCAGCGAGGGGTGGATGTTGACCAGGCGGCCGGCGTAATGATTGACGAAGCCGGGCGTCAGCACGCGCATGAACCCGGCCAGGATGACGTAGTCGGGCGCATAGCGATCGATTTCGGCGGCCAGCGCGGTATCGAAGGCTTCGCGGCTGGCGTAGTCCTTGTGATACAGGGCCGCTGTGGGAATGCCCTGCGCGGCGGCCCATTCGAGGCCGCCGGCGTCGGGACGGCTGGCGATCACGGCGGCGATTTCCGCCGGCCAGTGTTCGTCGCGGCAGGCCTCGGCCAGCGCCTGCATGTTGCTGCCCCGCCCCGAGATCAGGATGACGAGGCGGCGCTTGATAGAAGAAGTTTCCGGCAAGATGAACAATTCCAAGGGAAAACGGGCGGTTCCGGTCCCGAAATCAGGCGCGCGCCCTGCGCACGCCGTGCCCGCAAAGGCGGCTGAGCACCCCCTGCGGGCGGGATACGAACAAACCCGTAATCCAAAATTGTAAACTCTCGCTCGTGAAACCATCGCTGCGCATCTACCGATCCCTGCCCCCGCCCGAACGGCGCGCCCCCTGCGCGCTGACAATCGGCAATTTCGACGGCGTCCATCGCGGGCACCAGGCCATGCTTGCCCGCGTCTGCCAGGTGGCACGCGAACGCGGGCTGACGCCGGCCGTGATGACGTTCGAGCCGCACCCGCGGGAGTATTTCGCCACCCTCAACCAGCGTCCGGAACTGGCGCCGACCCGCATTTCGGGGTTGCGCGACAAGCTGGCCGCGCTGGCGCGCTACGGCATATCGCAGGTCGTGGTCGAGCGGTTCAATGCCCGGCTGGCTGAAATGTCGGCCAACGCCTTCATCGAGCACCTTCTGGTGCAGGGGCTGCAGACCAAATGGCTGCTCGTGGGCGAGGACTTTCGCTTCGGGCACAAGCGCAGCGGCGATATCGACCTGCTGCGCGAAGCCGGCATGGTGCATGGCTTCGAGGTCCAGACGCTGGCGGACGTGACCGACCGTCAAGGTCACCGCATTTCCAGTTCCGAGGTGCGCACCGCGCTGGCCGTGGGCGACCTGGAACGCGCGCGCCATCTGCTGGGCCACCCGTTCCATATCAGCGGGCACGTGATCCACGGCCAGAAGCTCGGCCGTACGCTCGGCTATCCCACCATGAACCTGCGTGTGGCCGAACGATGCGCCGCGCGGTCGGGCATCTACGTCGTGCAGGTTCATGGGCTGGCCGACCGCGCGCTGCCGGCGGTGGCGAGCCTGGGCGTGCGCCCGACGGTCGAGGACCGCGGCAGAGTGCTGCTTGAGTCACACCTGCTCGACGAGTCCGTCAACGCTTACGGTAAACTCGTACGCGTTGAGTTCCTGCAAAAGCTGCGGGACGAAGAAAAATTTCCTGATCTCCCTTCCCTGACTGCCGCCATCGCCGAAGACGCGCGAAACGCGCGCGCCTATTTTGCCGTTCATGGACTATAAAAAGACCCTCAACCTGCCCGACACCCCCTTCCCCATGCGGGGCGACCTCGCCAAGCGCGAGCCCGCCTGGATTGCGCAATGGGAGGAAAACCACGTCTACCAGGCGATCCGTGCGGCCAGCCGCGGCCGTCCGCGCTTCGTGCTGCATGACGGCCCGCCCTATGCGAACGGCGACATCCACATCGGCCACGCGGTCAACAAGATCCTGAAGGACATCATCGTCAAGAGCCGCAACATGGCCGGCTATGACGCGCACTACGTGCCGGGCTGGGACTGCCACGGCATGCCCATCGAGATCCAGATCGAAAAGAAGTACGGAAAGCACCTGCCCGTGGCGGAAGTGCAATCCAAGGCCCGCGCCTACGCCCTCGAACAGATCGATCGCCAGCGCAAGGACTTCAAGCGCCTGGGCGTGCTGGGCGAGTGGGATCGTCCGTACATGACGATGAACTACAGCAACGAGGCCGACGAGATCCGTGCGCTGGGCCGCATCCTGGACAAGGGCTACGTGTTCCGTGGCCTGAAGCCGGTGAACTGGTGTTTTGACTGTGGCTCGGCGCTGGCCGAGGCTGAAGTCGAATACGCGGATCGCGTGGATCCCGCCGTCGACGTCGCGTTCCCGTTCGCCGACCACAAGCGGCTGGCCCAAGCCTTCGGCCTGGATTCGGTGGACGACGGCGCCATCGTGATCTGGACGACCACGCCCTGGACCATTCCGTCCAACCAGGCGCTGAACGTCCATCCCGAAATCGAATACGCGCTGGTGCGGGTCACTTCGGCTGCCACGCCCAAGTTCGGTCCCCTGCTGCTCATCGCCAAGGAACGCGTCGAAGCCTGCCTGAAATCGTGGGACCTCGAAGGCGAAGTCATCGCCACGGCGCCCGGCGAGGCCCTGTCAGGCATCGAGTTCCGACATCCGCTGGCGCAGTTCAACGCCGCCTACGATCGCAAGGCGCCTGTGTACCTGGGCGACTACGTCACGGCAGACTCCGGCACCGGCGTGGTGCACTCGGCGCCGGCTTACGGTATCGAAGACTTTGTGTCGTGCAAGGAGCACGGCATGAAGGACACCGACTTCATCAGCCCGGTGATGGGCGACGGCAAGTACGTGGACAGCCTGGCGCTTTTTGGCGGCCTGTCGATCTGGGACGCAAACCCCAAGATCGTCGAAGCGCTCAAGGAAGCCGGCGCGCTGATGCACGTCGAAAAGCACAAGCACAGCTATATGCACTGCTGGCGCCACAAGACGCCGATCATCTACCGCGCGACCAGCCAATGGTTCGCGGGCATGGATGTCGCGCCCAAGGACGGCAGCCCGACCCTGCGCGAATCGGCGCTGGCCGGCATCGACGCCACGGCGTTCTACCCCGCCTGGGGCCGCGCCCGTCTGCATGCCATGATCGCCAACCGTCCGGACTGGACCCTGTCACGCCAGCGCCAGTGGGGCGTCCCGATGGCGTTCTTCGTGCACAAGGAAACCGGCGAACTGCATCCGCGCACGTCCGAATTGCTGGAACAGGTGGCGCAGCGCGTCGAACAGGGCGGCATCGAGGCCTGGCAGGCGCTCGATCCCCGCGAGCTTCTCGGCGACGAAGCCGACCAGTACGAAAAGAACCGCGACACGCTGGACGTATGGTTCGACTCGGGCAGCACGCACGCCACGGTGCTGGGCGGCAAGGACGGCGAATTCGCCGGTTCGCATGGCGCCGAACTCGCCTGGCCCGCCGACCTCTACCTGGAAGGCTCGGACCAGCATCGCGGCTGGTTCCATTCGTCGCTCCTGACCGGCTGCATGCTGTACGGCCAGCCGCCGTACAAGGCCCTGCTGACGCACGGCTTCGTGGTGGACGGCCAGGGCCGGAAGATGAGCAAGTCGGTTGGCAACGTGATTGCCCCGCAGAAGGTCTCCGATTCCCTGGGCGCCGAAATCCTGCGCCTGTGGGTGGCCTCCACCGACTACTCGGGTGAGCTGTCGATCTCGGACGAGATCCTCAAGCGTGTGGTGGAAGGCTATCGCCGCATTCGCAACACCCTGCGCTTCCTGTTGGCCAACCTGGCTGACTTCGATGCGGTGTCGCAATCGGTGCCTTACGGCGAACTCTTCGAGATCGACCGTTACGCGCTGGCCATGACGGCGCAGATGCAGTCGGAAGTACAGGCCAACTACGAACGCTACGATTTCCATCCGGCCGTCTCGCGGTTGCAGACGTTCTGCTCGGAAGACCTGGGCGCGTTCTACCTGGACATCCTGAAAGATCGCCTCTATACATCGGCCCCCGACAGCCGCGCCCGCCGCTCGGCGCAGACGGCCCTGCTGGACATCACGCAGACGCTGCTCAAGCTGATGGCGCCCATCCTGTCGTTCACGGCGGAAGAGGCCTGGAAGGAACTGGTTGCGTCCGCCCTGAAGAACCAGGCCGACGCCGCCCGCGCCACGATCTTCACCGAGGTCTATCACGTGCTGCCGCCGTTTGCGGACGCCGATGCCCTGACCGCCAAGTGGACGCGCCTGCGCGCCATCCGCGCCGAGGTCCAGCGCAAGCTGGAAGAAGTGCGTACGGCGGGCGATATCGGTTCGTCGCTGCAGGCCGAAGTCGACCTGTACGCCAACGGCGAAGACCAGCAACTGCTGGCCAGCCTGGGCGACGACCTGCGCTTCGTCCTGATCGTCTCGCGCGCCGCGGTGCACGCGGGCGAAGGTGACACCCGCATCGAGGTCACGCCGTCGGCCCACAAGAAGTGCGAACGTTGCTGGCACTGGCGTC
This sequence comes from Achromobacter sp. ACRQX, assembly GCF_022346505.1. Lineage (NCBI taxonomy): Bacteria > Pseudomonadati > Pseudomonadota > Betaproteobacteria > Burkholderiales > Alcaligenaceae > Achromobacter > Achromobacter sp. ACRQX. Next base: position 66,093 of record NZ_JAKRML010000012.1, on the reverse strand, counting down.
TTGACGTCGGCCAGGACGCCGATCATCCCGAGATCTGCGGCCGCTGCGTGTCCAACCTGTTTGGCTCGGGCGAAGCCCGCGACAAGGCTTGAACATGGCCCGCCCCGCCGAACCCGGAGTGACGGGCACCGCCCCCGCCCGCGCCGCGCCCGCGCGCGTGGGTGGCTGGCTGGCGCTGGCGTTGCTGATCATCGTGCTGGACCAGTTGACGAAGGTCTACTTCAACACGTCATTCCAGTACGGCGAGCGCGTCAACATCCTGCCCTTCTTCGACTTCACGCTGGTGTTCAACCGCGGCGCCGCCTTCAGCTTCCTGGCGTCCGAAGAAGGCTGGCAGCGCTGGTTGTTCACCGGGCTCGGTGTCGTGGCGGCGGTGGTCATCGTATGGATGCTGCGCCGTACGCACGGCCAGCCGCGTTTCAGCCTGGCGCTCACGCTCATCCTGGGCGGCGCCATCGGCAACGTCATCGACCGCGTGGTGTATGGCCACGTGGTGGACTTTCTGCTCTTCTACTGGAACGACTGGCAGTTCCCCGCTTTCAACATTGCGGACGTCGGTATCACCTGCGGCGCCGTGCTGCTGGTGCTGGACGAACTGCTTCGTGCCCGCAAGCCGCAAGCGTGACGCGACAAGGGGGGCAACGCCCCCCCTTTTTTCACCGCCTTTTTGCAGTGCCTCTTTGCAACGCCTTTTCGAAGCGCCTGCTTGCGCCCCCATTCAGCAGCCCTCTTTGCGCCCCTTTCTGCTTTCATCAGGCCTACCCATGCTGCGCCTTCCGCGGCTTTCATCCGGTTTGATGCCCCCTCTAATGCATGACGAACGGCGCATTGCGGCAATGCAGAATAAAATCCCTGTCACTTCCACGATTACGCGGCGCTAACCCGCCGCTCCGTCCTCATGCTCGATCTCGCCCGCAAACGCATCGTCCTCGGTCTGACCGGGGGCATCGCCTGCTACAAAATCGCCGAGCTGGTGCGGCGCATGACCGAACAAGGCGCCACGGTGGACGTGGTGATGACCGAGGCGGCCACGCACTTCATCACGCCGGTCACCATGCAGGCACTGTCGGGCCGCCCCGTATTCGTGGACGCCTGGGATGCGCGCGTGCCCAACAACATGGCGCACATCGACCTGACGCGCGGCGCGGACGCCGTGTTGATCGCGCCCGCCAGCGCCGACTTCATGGCCAAGGTGGCACACGGCATGGCCGACGACCTGTTATCCACGCTGTGCGTGGCCCGCGCCTGTCCGCTGCTGGTGGCGCCCGCCATGAACCGCGAAATGTGGGCCAACCCGGCCACGCAGCGCAACGTCGAAACCCTCCGCGGCGACGGCGTGACCGTGCTGGGACCTTCGGCGGGCGAACAGGCCTGCGGCGAAACCGGCGACGGCCGGATGCTCGAAGCCCATGAGATCCTGACCGACCTGATCGCCTTCTTCCAGCCCAAGCTCTTGGCCGGCCGCCACGTGCTGCTGACCGCAGGCCCCACCTCTGAACCCGTGGACCCGGTGCGTGTGCTGAGCAACCGGTCTTCCGGCAAGACGGGCTATGCGCTGGCGCGCGCCGCCCGCGAGGCCGGCGCCCGCGTCACCCTCATCACCGGCGCCACGTTCCTGCCCATCCCGCGCGGCGTAACCGCCCTGCCCGTCACCACCGCGCGCCAGATGCACGACGCCGTGATGGCCAGTGTGGGCGATGCCGACATCTTCATCGCCGTGGCCGCTGTAGCCGACTGGCGGGTCAAGAACGTCAGCACGCAGAAGCTGAAGAAAACCAGCGAAGGCGGCGGCGCGCCGCTAATGGAATTCGAGCCCAATCCGGACATCCTGGCCGAAGTGGCCAAGCTCGAAAATGGCCCCTGGTGCGTGGGCTTTGCCGCCGAAACGGAAAAGCTGGCCGAGCACGCCGAAGCCAAGCGCACGCGCAAAGGCATCCCGCTGCTGGTCGGCAATCTGGCGCACAAGGTCATGGACGCCGACACCACCGAACTGGTGCTGTTCGACGCGCAAGGCACACACCCGCTGCCCGCCGGCAACAAGCTGGATGCCGCGCGCCGTCTCATCGCGGAGATCGCGGCGCGCATGCCGGCCTGACGCGGTGGCGCATTGCCGCGCGTCATGCTCCGACAAGCCGCCGCCTCTTCTCCGGCGCTCCAATAAAAACCGCCAGGCCCTCTCGGGTCTGGCGTTTTGCCTTACAGCGGTTCAAGCCGCTTGCGGCGCCTTACTGCTCCAGGCTGATGTTCGCGGCCTTGACGATGTCCGCCCACTGCTTGCGGTCGTTTTCAAGAAACTCGCTGAACTTCTCGGGCGTCATGCCGGTGACGGGCTCCGAACCCAGGCCGGCCATCTTTTCGATCAGCGCGGGTTGCTTCAGCACGTCCTGCAGTGCGGCGTAATAGGCGGCCAGCACGTCGGCGGGCAAACCGGCGGGCGCGAACACGCCTTGCCACGTCGGCATGTCAAAGCCCTTCAGGCCTTGCTCGTCCAGCGTCGGCACGTTGGGCAATTGCGCGGCGCGCTTGATCGACGCTACCGCAATTGCCCTGACCTTGCCTTGCGACGCCAACGGCGCGGCGGTCGAGATGTTGTCCATCGTCATGGCGATGTGGCCGCCGAGCAGGTCGGTGATCACGGGCGCGGCGCCGCGATAGGCGGCGTGCGGCACCTTGACGCCCAGCTTGTACAGCATGGTCTCGGCGATCAGGTGGTTGGAGATGCCGACGCCCGCGGTGCCGTACGTGGCCGTCGGCGTCTTCTCGAAATATTCCTTCAGTTCGGCCAGGTTGTTGGCCGGCACGTCCTTGTTCACGATGACCACATTGGGCTGCACCGCGGCCAGCGTGATGGGCGTGAAGTCGGCGGGCTTGTAGTTCGTGCCCTTGGGATTCAGGACATGGGTGATGGCCATGGAACCGGCCGCGGCGATACCGATGGTGTAGCCGTCGGCGGGCGCCTGGCTCAGGCGGTACGCCATGATGTTGCCGCCGGCGCCGGCCAGGTTCTCGACGACGACCGGTTGGCCCAGGCGGGCCGACAGCGGCTCGGCCAGCAGGCGGGCCAGCGTATCGGCCGAACCGCCCGGCGCGAAGCCCACGAGCAGGCGCACGGGTTTGGCGGGCTTCCAGGCGTCGGCGGCATACGCCGAAGTGGCCGACAGCGCGGCGACGGCGAATAGAGCGCCAGCGGCGCGGTGCAAGGTACGGCTGATCATAAAAAAACTCCCAACGATTGATTGACGAAGTCGGCTTCGTCTCCTCTCGCCGCTCGCCCGGACCGACCGCGCGAACCTGTGCGGCCGGAACTTCGGGATTGCGTCCGGCGGCGTTATTCCAGTATTTGTGCCAGGGCCTGTGCGACCAGGCGGTTGGACAACAGCACGGGGCGGCCCGATGCCTGCGCCACGGCTTGGCGCATGGACTGCGCGTAGCCCATGCAGTGCATGACGATCAGATCGCACGACGCCAGCTCGCGTCCGGCGGCCTCGAAGTTGCGGGCGGCCTGCTGCGCGTCGGCCTCGTACGGCGACGCGTGCACGACCTGCGTTTCGCATTCCAGCGGCACGGCCATATGAAAAGCGTCGACCTGCGCTTCCAGCGGAACCACCAGCCCGACCTTTCGGCAATGCTGCGCCAGGCCCGCGACCAGGTGATCCACGACCTGCTGCGGCTCGACCACCAGGGTGCGCATCGGCGCGATGGCCGTGCCGGTGCACAGCGGAACCAGGATGTCGTAGCCCTGGCCGTCCGCCTGGCGCATCACGTCGGCCAAGCGCGCCTCGGCAGCGGCTGCGTCCAGTTCGATCTGGGAACCGTCGCGCATGCGCGTGGCGAAGCGGTATTCGCGCGGTCGCGGTGCCAGCGCGGCCAAAGCGGCGGCGTCCAGGCCATCGAGCGCGCCGAACTCATCGATGCGCACATGGGCGCCGAGCACGGGCGCCATCTCCGGCACCACGTCGCTACGCGGCGATTGACCGATGGTGAAGAACGCGACGCGGCGCGGTGTGAGGGCGCTCATTGCGCGGCTCCGTCTTCGCGGCCGACGGTCTGCAGGTGCGCCATCGAACCGTAGCGGGCCTGCAGCGCGCCCCACTCGGCGTCGTCGAAGAAGGTCATGGCGCGCTGCCCGTAGAGCTTGGCGACCTCGATGCAAAAGCGCATGGCGACGTCGGCATCCACGGCGTTGGTGACGCCCGTGGCGCAACCCGGCACGGTGGTCTGCGCCGTCAAGGCCACGCCGACGACCGGCGCGTCCGTGACGATCGCCGGCTGCATCAGGGAGTTCACGTGCCACAACCCATTTTCGTAGGGCGTGATGTCCTGCGTGGTCAAGGGCAGCGTCACCGGCAGTTCACCGCTGACCCAACCCATGACGTCCAGCATGGTCTCGGGAATGCGCAGCAGATAACCCTGCTTGGCGACCGGCGTGAGCGCCACGCCGCGCTTGTTGACCAGGCGGTTGCCGCGCGTCGTGTCCACCGACAGGATCGCGTCCATGCGCGGATCCACTTCGTGCGACATCATCTCGCGCATGGGGAACGGCGAGCGCATCATCGGCACCGGATGATGCGGGCGCGTGCCGGCGCGCGGGCAGATGTGGGTGCGGATGCGGACCGTGCCGGGCAGCACGTCGCCCTGCTTCGCCATCGCCATCAGCTTGAGCGCGGCGGCAATCGCCACGACCGCACCGTCGCTGTCGGACACCAGGCCCGTCACCGCGGGGCGCGCACCGATGCCGCCCAGCCGGCCGACGATGCCCAATTGCGGAGCCGAATCATCCAGGCCGGGAATCACGATGGACAGAAAATCCGTGGCCAAGCCGTCACGCGCAAGAGGCGTGACCTCGACTTCGCAATTGCCCGCGTCGCGTAGCACCCGTGCCACGGATTCGCCCGTGACGTGCGCGGACGACAGCAATTCGATGGCGTCGATCACCTGCTTCATGCCGGGATCTCCACCGGGCCGGGACGGAACATGCGCGGTTCTTCGCGGCCCAGGAAGAGCGGCGCGTCGTGCGGGCCAACCAGCGCGATCTTGGCGCCGCGCACGCGCAGGCCTGCGCCTTCGGGCAGGCCCAGCACCGGCATGGCCGGATTCAGCGTGCAGAACTCGGCAAGGCGCTGGGCGCGCGTTTCGCCGCGGTGGCCGGGAGGATGCGCGTTGGTGTAGTGCGGATTGATCTGGAAGGACACCAGCCCCAGCGCGTCGAAGCCTTTCGGGTCGGTGATGGGCATGTCGTTCGTCGTGCAGATGGTGGGGCACGTCAGGTTGGAACCCGCGCTCCAGCCCAGGTAGGCCGCGCCCTCGCGCACGCGGCGCGCCACGACGTCGAGCAGGCCCTGGCGGCGCAATTCGCCCAGCAGGTTGAACGTGTTGCCGCCGCCCACGATGATGACGGATGCGCCTTCCAGTGCCGCGACCGGATCCTGCGCGGTGTGCAGGCCCTGGATGGCCAGGCCCGTGTCGGCCAATGCCGACGTGACCAGCGCCGTGTAGTCGTCCCAGTTGCGCGTGACCCCCGCGAACGGCACGAACACGGCCGGCGCGCCTTGCGGCAGGGATTCGATCAGTTCGCGGATGTCGGCCATGGCGTGCACCAGATAGCCGGCGTCGCTGCTGGAATTGCTGAGGAGCAGAAGGTTCATGAATGAAGTCCGATAGATGATGGTTCTGGTTGCGGCGGCGGCGAGGCCGCCACAAGGCATTCAGTAGGTCAGTTCAGCCAGTAGGGATCGTTGAGCTCGCGCCCAAGCGCACCGACGTGCTGCAGCACGGATTCGCGCAGCACCGCCACGCGCGCCGCATCAGCCTGGAACGAGACAAACGACAGGCAGAGCCCGCGCAGTTCGCCGGTGGCGGGGTCGCGCACGGCCGCCGCGACGGCGCCGATGCCCGGCATAGCCTGGTCGATCGCCACGCCGCAGTGGTCCGCGCGCGTCTGCGCCACCAACGCGGCCAGGTCGCCGACGGTGGCCGGACAGTCTCGTCCTTCCATCGGCAGCGACTGGGCGGGATCGGCGCCATACAGGGCCTGGAATTCGGTGTCGGTCAGGCGCGACAGCAGCGCCCGGCCCATCGCCGTGCCCGACGCGGCGCGGCGCGATCCGGGCGGCGACAGCACCTGCACGGGGTGCGAGCCATTCAGCCGTTGCAGCACGACGGTCTCGCGCTGATTCAGCGTGGACAGATATGCCGTGAGTCCGCTGTCGTCCGACAGCCGGGCCAGGACCGCGCGGCAGGCCTCGTCCAGCGGCGTGGCGGCCATACCGGCACGCACGGCCTGCGCGAGCAGCGCGCCAGGCCGATAGCGGCGCGTGGCGGCGTCCTGATCGAGCATGCCGTAGTTCTGCATCTGGTTCAGCAGACGCGAAGCCGTGCTTTTGGGCATGGCCAGCCGAGCGGCGACCTCGGTAAAGCTCAGTTCCGCCGCGCCCTCTGCGTACAGCGACAGCACGCGTTGAACGCCGTCAAGAATACTCATGCCTGTTCCATTTAACGGAACCTAAGTTCCTTAATAGCGAACAAGAATAATGCAAGCAGCGGAAACAGGTCAATACGGCCGCGCAAGAAAAAAGGCTCCCGGGTCGCGGGAGCCTTGTTCGTGCGAGCCGTCAGCCCGACTTCAGCCTACTGCTTCGTCAGTTCGGACCACTCGGCCAGCGGCAACGGCGGTTGCGCATGCAGGATGCGACCCAGCACCAGCTTCATCTCATTCCAGCCGCCGCGGCTGGTCGGCCAGACGGACGGCGTAACCGAGCGCCACGTGCCATCCGTCGCACGCTCCGCCATCTTGAACCGGAAGGTGTAGTGACCCGCCATGCCCATGCGCAGGTCCGACACGACCAGCGCATCGCCGATCACGTCATACCGCAGCCAGTCATCCGTGAACCAACGCAGCCGTTCGTGCAGCGGCTCGCCCGCCAGCACGCGTCCGGCGTCCAGATTGAGCGGCAAACGCACCCATTCCGGCGGATCGCGGTCGAACAGGCTGCTCACCGATTCGTAATAGTCGCCATCGCCGGTCTTGGCAAACACCCGCCACACCAGGGTGTTGAACGGCATGGGGACCGCGCGCAATTGCGTCACCGCAACGCCTTGTTCCTGCATGGCGTCCCGCACGCGATGCTCGGCCGCCATGCGGCCAGCCAGCCCGAAACCAAGGTATAGCGTGCTGAAGACCAGCGCCCCCACCATGAAGCGGCGCGCGTTGCGGGTCATTCCGACCGCGATGGCAAACAGGACACCCAACAGCAGCGGCACGGTGTAGACCGGATCGATGATGAACACGGTCGACCAGCTTTCCGGCGTGAGGGCCAGCGGCCAGAATAACTGGGTGCCATAGACGGTGAACGCATCCAGGATGGGATGCGTCACCAGCACCAGCCATATCGTCAGGAACAGCCTTCGCCCGCCGTAGGGCGCATTGGGCCAATACTTGCGTATCAGCCAGGCCAGCAGCATCGCCAGGCCAGTCAGCACGAAAACGGAATGCGAGACGCCGCGGTGATAGGTCATGAGCGACACCGGGTCCGGGTAGCTCATCAGGACATCCAGATCCGGCAAGGTGGCCAGCGCCGCGCCATAGATGAGGGCGCGTCTGCCCTGCACGCGCCCCAGCATGGCGCCTTGAATGCTGGCGCCCAGCACCGCTTGTGTAACTGAATCCATGTTTCTCCAACGTCGAGCGTTCCGCCAAATGGCCTAGCCGCCTCACGGCCGGCCGCGCAGGCGTTAACATACCCGATTGCGTTCAGCTAATTTTCAACTTTGCATCATGGATGAATACATCACCCAGATCGGCCAGTTCATCGAAGCCAACCAGGCTTGGGCCGGGCCGATCACCTTCCTGCTCACGCTGGGCGAGTCCATGGTACTCCTGGGACTTTTCATTCCCGCGACCGCCCTGATGCTGCTGACGGGCGGCCTGATCGGCGCCGGCACGCTCGCGCCCTGGGGCGTGATCGCCTGGGGCATCGCCGGCGCGATCGTGGGCGACGCGCTCTCTTACTATCTGGGCCGCTGGGCGGGACCCAGCGTGCTGCGGCGCTGGCCGCTCAAGCAGCAGCGCACCGGCGTGGCACGGGCTCGGCTGTTCTTCTACCGCTACGGCTTTGCGTCGGTGCTGATCGGCCGCTTTCTGGGCCCCATCCGCTCCACCATTCCCACGGTGGCGGGCGTGATGGGCATGGCGCATGGCCGCTTCCAGCTGGCCAACGTGCTGTCGGCAGTGCTGTGGATGCCGCTGATGCTGGCGCCCGGCTACATCACCGCGCGCAGCCTGGGCACGGCGCAGAACGCGCAGCAGATCGCCATGATGATCGGCGCGGGGCTCTCGGTTTTGCTAGGATGCGGGCTTCTCCTCGCCATGGTGCGCAAGCGCCGCCAACCGGTGCGCGCGCGGCGGGGCAATTGATCCGGAGAGCGTCATGGCCATTGATGCCGAGCCCAAGAACGGCGATTTCGCGCGCTATATCGAAGAGTTGACCAACGCGAAGGGCGCCTCGCCGGGCCGCATCGCCAGCCGGCGCGAAACGCGCAGGCAGACGGCGCCGGTTGCCGTGCCGATGCCCGTGGCCGTCCCGCCCTCCCCGACGCCCGGTTCGCTGTCCGACGCGCCTTGGGGCAATACCGCGTCGCCAACCCCGCGTGCGCGTTCGGCATCCGAAGCGCCCCTGGCGACGTTCCCGGGCCAGCCCGACGAGGCCAACATCACGCTCGCCCGGCAGGCGCGGTCACGCAAGATCGGCGCCGTGCTGACGGTGGCCGGCATCATGGCAGGCTGGGCCGCGGCCAACATCGCTTTCCGCGCGTTTCACAGCGCCCGGTTTGAACTGGACGAACTGATGCCCGCCGTGTTCTTGGCCTTCTTTGCCTTCATGCTGTTCAAGGCGGCCAGCAGCGCACGCAACCCGCGCAAGTCGCCGCTGAACAAGCTGCCGCCCCTGACGCCGTCGTCATACCGCAAAGACGGCGCCTGACACGCTGCGGCTTGGCTGCTTGGCGTTGGTGCTAACATTTCCGGCCATTGAACCAGCCCCTCCCGGAGTGAAAGTGAACAACGTAGTCGGATTGAACCAGGCCCAGGCGGCCACGATGCTGAAGCTGCAAGGCCATCTGAACAGCATGATCAATCCGGACTGGGTCAACGGCGGCGCCCGCTTCCTGCGCGCCGCGTTCGTCGAATCGGCCGAAGCCCTGGAGCACTACGGCTGGAAGTGGTGGAAGAAGCAGACCATCGACCTGCCGCAGGTCCAGATGGAACTGGTCGACATCCTGCATTTCTATCTGTCGCACACGATCGTCCAGTCGGCTGGCGACGTCGAAGCCGCCGCCCGCGCGCTTGTGGCCGATCTGGCCACGCCGGCCTCCGTCATCCTGGACGGCAAGACCTACGCGCTGGACTCACTGAACGTGCCGGAACTGCTCGAATTGATCGGCGGACTGGCCGTGTGCGGACGCGCCAGCTTCAAGGTCCTGGAGCAGACGATGACCGCCTGCGAGATGACCTGGAACGACGCCTACACGCAATACGTGTCCAAGAACGTGTTGAACATCTTCCGCCAGCAGCACGGCTACAAGGAAGGCACCTACATCAAGATCTGGAACGGCGAGGAAGACAACGTCGTGCTGGCGCGCCTGCTGTCGCAGCAGGATCCCGCCAGCCCGGACTTTGCCGACGTGCTGCATCGCGAGCTGGAAGCCGCTTACGCCAAGCTGTAGACGGCGTGGCCGATGACGGCCGGCGCTGCTCGCAAACCGTCGACGCGAAAAGCTGCCCGCAGAATTCTGACGAAAAAAACGCCGCAATCGCGGCGTTTCTTCATTGAGCTTGCCAGCCTATCGCTGGCCGAAGCGCGTCTCGCCAAACAACGCCTTCAGCTCGCGCGGCTGCGACCGCCAGTATTGCTTCGGCGCGCTGACCTGGCCGTCCAGTTCGGCCGCCGCATGCCACGGCCAGCGCGGGTCGTAGAGCATGCCGCGCGCCAGCGCGACCATGTCTGCCTTGCCCTGCGCCAGGATGTCCTCGGCCTGTTGGGCCCCGGTGATCAATCCCACCGTGATGGTCGGCATGCCGATCCGGCGCTTGATCTCTTCGGCGAACGGGACCTGGTAATTCGGCCCCACCGGAATCTTCTGCTGCGGCGACACGCCGCCGCTGGACACGTCGATGAATTCACAGCCGCGCGCTTTCAGCGCCTCGGCGAACACCAGGGTCTGCTCAAGGTCCCAGCCGCCCTCCACCCAGTCCGTCGCCGATACGCGCACGCCCAGCGCCACGGAAGGCGGCGTGATGTCGCGCAGGGCCTGGAAGATTTCCAGCGGAAAGCGCATGCGGTTTTCCAGCGATCCCCCGTACGCGTCGTCGCGCCGATTCGACAGGGGCGACAGGAACTGATGCAGCAGATAACCGTGTGCGGCATGCACCTCGATCGCATCGAAACCCAGGCGCAGCGCGCGGCGGGCACTGTCGACAAACGCATTGCGGACGCGCTCAAGACCCGCTTCGTCCAGCGCTTGCGGCGCGGGCTCGTGCACGTTGTGCGGTACAGCCGACGGCGCCCAGCCCAGCCAGCCGCCGTCGCTTTCGGGCACCAGTTGCCCGCCGTTCCAGGGCGCATCGCTGGATGCCTTGCGGCCGGCGTGTCCCAATTGGATGCCCAGTTTGATCGGCGAATAGCGGCGCACGGCGGCGACCACCTTGCCCAGTGCGGCTTCGGTCTCGACGGACCATAGACCCAGGTCTCCCGGCGAGATGCGGCCATCGGCCTCGACCGCGGTGGCTTCGGTAAACAGGAGCGCCGCGCCCGATAGCGCCAGATGTCCCAGGTGAATCATGTGCCAGTCGGTGGCGCGCCCCTCTTCCGCCGAGTATTCGCACATGGGCGCGATGACGATGCGGTTGGGCAGTTCGACGTTGCCGATTGACGTGGGGCTGAACAGATGGCTCATGCTAGGGGGCTCCGGGAGCGTTGGACGACACAGCATAGCGCCCGGACATGCAAACGCCCCCAAATCCCAACGCCCCCGGCAGGGTTTAAGCGCGCGCCTACTGCCCTTCGATCACCGAATCCAGGAACTGGCGCGTGCGCGCCTCCTTGGGCTGGCTGAACAGCACCGACGATTCGGCGTCTTCGACGATGTTGCCCTGGTCAAAGAACAGCGTGCGGTCCGAGCTGCGTTCGGCGAACTTCATCTGGTGCGTGACGATGATCATCGTCATGCTGCGGCGGGCGGACAGGTCGCGCAGGATCTGCAGGATGCCGCCGACCAGCTCCGGATCCAGCGCGGATGTGACCTCATCGAAAAGCATGACCTGCGGACACATCGCCAGCGCGCGCGCGATGCCGACGCGCTGCTTCTGCCCGCCCGACAGTTGCGCCGGATAGACGTCCAGCTTGTCGCCCAGCCCCACCATCTCCAGATACTCGACGGCGCGATCGCGCGCCTGGTCGCGCGGCATGCCCAGCACGTGCAGCGGCGCCTCCATGGCGTTGCCCAGCGCCGTCATGTGCGGGAACAGGTTGAAATGCTGGAACACCATGCCGATCTTGCCGCGCACGTTGCGCAGGTGTTCGGAGTTGACGCCCGCGGGGCGGCCCTGCGCATCGGTCCACATGGGTTCGCCGTCGATCTCGATCTCGCCGCTCGTGGGCGGGTCCAGCGTCATCAGCACGCGCAGCAACGTGGATTTGCCCGAGCCCGACGGCCCGATGACGGCCACCGTCTGCCCCGCCGGAATCTCGAGATTGATGCCGCGCAGGACTTCCACGTCTCCAAAACGCTTGTGCAGATTCTTGATGCTTACGCTGGCGCTCATCGCTTTCCTCCAAATCGTTGCAGGCGGGCCTCCAGGCCGCGCACGCCCCAGGCCGCGACCAGGCTCAGCGCCAGGAACAGCAGGCCCACCAGGGTCAGGGGTTCGGTGTACCGGAACGTCGCCGATCCGATCATCTTGCTTTGCTGCAGCAGTTCGACCACCGTGATGGCCGACAGCAGCGGGGTGTCCTTGAACATGGCCACCAGGTAGTTGCCCAGCGCGGGCACCACGGGCGGAATCGCCTGCGGCAGCACCACGCCCACCGTCGTGCGCCAGCGCGACATGTTCAATGCCGTGGCGGCTTCCCATTGGCCGCGCGGCACGGCCTCGATGCCGGCGCGGTAGACCTCGGCGCAATAGGTGGCATAGTGCAACCCCAGCGCCACGATCCCCGTCATCAGCGGCGACATCTGCGCCCCCGTCAGCGGCAGGACATAGAACAGGAAGTACATCTGCACCAGCAGCGGCGTGCTGCGCACGAACTCGATGAAGAACGCCGTAGGCAGCGACACGATGCGCAGCTTCGATCGGCGAAGCATCGCAAGCACCAGGCCCAACGTGACCGCCACCAGCATGCCGAGCACGGTGGCCTGGATGGTGATGACGAGCGCCGAACCCAGCGTGGGCAGGATTTCCAGTGCGAAAGACCAGTCGAATATCGGTGTCATCGGACTCGGACCCTCCGCTCGAGCAGGCGCACGCCCGCAGTGATCAGCAGCGCCACGCCGAAGTACATCAGCAGCATCAGCGTGAAGATCTCGGTCGTGCGCAGCGTTTCGCTGCGCAGCAACTGGCCGCGGAAGGTCAGGTCCGTGATGGTGATCAGCGACACCAGCGCGGTGTTCTTCAACAGCTCGATGAGCAGGTTGCCCGCCGGCGGCAACATGGCGGGCACCGCTTGCGGCAGCACGATGCGCTGCATGATCTGGCGGCGCGTCAGGTTAAGCGCCACGCCCGCTTCACGCTGCCCGGGCGGAACGGCCCGGATGGCGCCGCGCACCACTTCCGCGCCGTACGCGCCCGCGTTCAGCGCCAGCACCACGATGCCGACCAGCATGGCCGGCAGTTGCACGCCAAACAGCGGCAGCACGAAGTAGAACCAGAAGAGCTGCACCAAGGCGGACGTGCCGCGAAAGACCTCGACGTACACCGACGCCGTCCACCGCACCGGCCGCAGGGAAGAGAGCCGCCCGATCCCGGACAGCAGTGCAAGCGGCACCGCCAGGACGACCGCGCCCGCCATGATCTGGAGCGTGACGGCCAACCCCTCGAGCAGGGGCGGCACCAGCTCCGCGATATGTTCAGACATCAGCTGCATCGGCGCCCCTTACTGTCCGCTGCAGAGCTTGTCCGCGGTCACCCCTTGGGGCAGTTCGTCGGCGGTAAAGCCGAAAGGCGCCACAAGCTGCTTGTGCTCGTCGGTGCCAATGAATTTGGCCAGTTCGGCGTTGAAGGCATCCGCGAAGGCCTTGTCGTCCGTGCGGAAGGCATAGGCGCCGTAGCCGCGCACGCCCTTGCCGTCAATGACCGGATCGGTGAACGGATCGGCCTTCTCCAGCCCGCTGCCCTCCTGCGTCTTGCCCATCAGGTCGTTGACGGTGAGCGCGGTGGCGGCATAGGCATCGGCGCGGCCCGCCTGCACGCCGGACAGCGCGCTGACGGCATCCGGGAACACGACCACCTGGCCGGCCGGAATCTTGACCTTTTCGGCGTACTCGCCCTCGATCGCGCCGACCACGACGCCCAGCTTGGCGTCCGGATTCTTGAGCACGTCTTCGTAGCTGTGGAGGTTCTTGGGATTGCCCTGCTTGACCAGGAACGCTTCGCCAACGCCATACGTCGGGTTGGAAAACGCGACCTGCTGGCAGCGGCTGGGCGTGACGTACATGCCGGCCGCGATGATGTCGAAGCGCTTGGCGGCCAGGCCGGGGATCAGCGATCCGAACTCGGTCAGGACGCCTTCGACTTCGTTGATGCCCATGCGCTTGAGCACCACGCGGGCAATCTCCACGGATTCCCCGGTGACCTTGGCCTCTTTGCTATCCATGTACGCGAACGGCGCCTCGTTGGCATAACCGATGCGGATCTTGCCCGCCGCCTTGGCCGCTTCCAGGGTGCTGGCGTTACTGGCGGTCTCGCCGCCGCCGGCCGCGGACTTGTCGCCACCCGAGTCCGAACATGCGGCAAGCACGCCCAGGCTCAGGGCCAGCAACAGTCGTCTGGATTGGATGAGGGTCATGAATTATTTCTCCCGAATTTATTTCTAGGTGCATGGCTTCACTAAAAATAATACGCTAAGAAATGATTCGGACACGAATGATATAGGCATGAAAAAGCAGGCCTAAGCCTGCTTTTGTCGTCCGTTGCCCTATGGAGCGTTAGAACACGTTACGAACGGTACAGAGATATGGCACCAATTATTGTGCGTACGAAAAACGCCCGCTTTTGACCGTGCCCATCACGCGGGCGCGCTCGTCGAAGCCCTGGTGATTGTCCTTGGTGATGTTCAGTACGCCATTGGGCACGACCAGATCGCGGGTGTTTTCCAGCGCGTCGCGCAGGGCCAGGCGGAATTCCGGCGTGCCGGGCTTTGCACCGGTTTTCAAGGCGCGCGACACGGCCGAGTCCAGCAGCATCCAGGCGCCGTAGGCATCACCGGCGAACTGCGTCAGCGTGTTCGGGCCATATTGCTGTTCATACTTGTCGGCAAATTCCACGGCCACCTTCTTGACCGGATTGGAATCGGGCAGCTCGCGCGCCACGACGCCCGGGCCCGTAGGGAACAACGTCCCTTCCACGTCCTTGCCGCCCACCTGCAGGAACTCGAGTGTGCCGATGCCGTGCGTCTGGTAGACAGCGCCGGTGAAACCGCGCTCCAGCAGCGTCTTTTGCGGCAGCGCCGCGGGCGTGCCGGAGCCGGCGATCAGCACCGCGTCGGGCTTGGCGGCAATGACCTTGAGCACCTGCCCGACGACCGAGGCGTCGGTGCGCTGGAAACGTTCCTGCGCCACGATCTTCAGGTCCGAGCCGGCGGCGGCCGAAAACTCTTTCCACCAGCTATCGCCGTAGGAATCCGCAAAGCCGATGAAGGCCACGTTCTTCAGGCCCTTTTTCTTCATGTCCTCGACCAGCACGGTCGCCATGAGCGAGTCGTTCTGCGGCATCTTGAAGGCCCAGGTGCGCTTGGGATCCGACTGCGGCTCGACGATGACGCTGGACGCCGCCAACGCAATCATCGGCGTCTTGGTCTCGGCCAGCACGTCCAGTCCGGCCAATGCAGACGCCGTAATGTTGGGGCCGACGATGGCGTCTACCTTGTCTTCGGACGTCAGCTTGCGCATGTTCTTGACCGCGCGGCTCACGTCCGTGCCGTCGTCCAGCACCACGTAACGAGCAGGCTCGCCGCCCAGCGTGTTGGGCCACAGCCGGATCGCGTTGTTGGTCTGGATGCCGATGGCGGCGGCGGGGCCCGTGGTGGACACGTCCACGCCGATCACGATTTCGGCTTGAGCGGACAGGACGGGAACAGCCAGCGCGACAGCGCAGGCGTAGCGGGCAAGGATGCGAGGCATGACTACGGCTCTTGGGTAGGAGTGAAGGAGATGCCGCTATTTTGCCTGATGCGCTCACGCGGCCTCTTGATGTGGCCGGCCCATCTCAATCGGCCGAGGCGCGCGACCGGCACCCGTGGCCGACCTGCCGTTACATCGGCTTGCCGTTGCGTACCGGCGTTTTCCGCGCCGGGCGGGGTGACGGGCCGTATCATCGACGGTGCCGCCTGAGGCAAGGCGCGCCGTCCGCGAGACGGCGCCTCTCACCCACCCCGGACGCGCCGCGCACGGCCGCGTTCCCACACAGGAGTCCTGTATGAAGAAAACCGCATCCGCCGCCTGGTCGGGCGATCTGAAGACTGGCAAAGGCACGATTTCCACGCAGAGCGGCGCGCTCAAGAGCCAACCCTACGGTTTCAATACCCGCTTCGGCGACACGCCGGGCACCAACCCCGAAGAACTGCTGGGCGCGGCGCACGCCGGCTGCTTCACCATGGCGCTGTCCAACATTCTTTCCGAAGCCGGCCTGGTCGCGGACAGCCTGGACACCAAGGCCGAAGTCACGCTGGACAAGCTCGACGATGGGTTTGCCATCACCGCCGTCCATCTGACCGTCGAGGCGGTCATTCCGGGCGCCTCCGCCGAGGCCTTCGAGGACGCCGCGCGCAAGGCCGAAAAGGGCTGCCCGGTTTCCAAGGTGCTGAACGCCAAGATCTCGATGGACGCCAAGCTCAAGTCCTGATCAACGCGGGCGATCCGGCCTCTGAACCGGGGCCGGATCATTGCCGCGCCCTATTCCGGGCGTGGTCAAAATCAATTGGACGATGCAAAGTCGCTTCCGGACAATGAGAACCATTCTCAGGAGCGACGCATGACCGGATTCATCTACGCGATTTCAGGCGGCAATGCCGCCCTGGCGCAGGACGCGCGGACTTCGGCCAACCTGCGCCGCATGGTCGGGTCCGGCATCCTCGTGGCCGTCGGCTACATCGACCCGGGCAACTGGGCCACCGACATCGCTGGCGGCAGCGGCTTCGGCTACGGGCTGTTGATGGTCGTCATCACATCGGCCTTTCTGGCCCTGGGCTTTCAAGTGCTGGTGTCGCGTCTGGCGCTGGCAACCGGCCAGGATCTGGCCACCCTCACCGCCCGCCATCTGTCGCCCCGTCTGGCCAAAGCCGCCTGGCTGGCCGGCGAGGCCGCCATCCTGGCCACCGCGCTGGCCGAACTGATTGGCGGCGCGATTGCACTGCGGCTGCTGTTCAATCTGCCGCTCATCGCAGGGGTTGCCGTCACGGGCATCGGCACCTTCGCCGTGCTGGCCATGACGCGTGGCAATGCCGATCGGCACGAACGCGTGATCGCCCTGCTCTTGTCCGTTGTGGCGCTGTCGTTCATATTTTTGCTGTTCAAGGCCAACCCGGCCTGGACGGAAGTGGCCCAAGGCGTGACCGAGACCGGCAAGGCACTGCGCGATCCGCAAGGTTTCCTGATTGCGCTGGGGATTCTTGGCGCGACCCTTATGCCGCACAACCTTTACCTGCATTCCGGCACGCTGGCGCAACGGGCGCAAGGCTTGCCCCAGCAGGCGCGCGGCATGGCGATGCGCGTGGCGCGCAACGACACCATCGTGTCCTTGGGTGTGGCGATGTTGATCAACGCGGCGATCATGATCGTCGCTGCGGCGTCGCTGTCCGGTTCCGGGATGGTGGTGTCCAGCCTGGACGACGCCCACGCGGTGATCGGCCACACGTTAGGGATCGGCGCAGCGGTGGTGTTCGCCGTGGCCTTGTATGCGGCCGGACAAAGCTCCACCATCACGGGTGTGCTGGCTGGCCGCATCCTGTCGCAGGGCTTCCAGGTGGGCAGCAACTGGTCGGACCGGCGCCGTGCGTTGATGACGCGCGTGGTGGCAGGCGCCGCCGCCGTGGGCCTGCTTGCGTTCACGGGTGGCAAGGATCCGGACGGATTGCTGGTGCTCAGCCAGGTCATCCTGAGCCTGGCGTTGCCCTTCGCCCTGGGACCGCTGGTGGTGCTGGCATGCCGCAAACGCCTGATGGGCGCCTATGTGCTGCGGGGCGCCTGGGCCTGGGCCGCGATCGGCGCAACAGTGGGCATCATCGTGCTGGACGGCTACCTGCTGCTTGATCTCGTCGCCTGAAAGGGCCAAACCGCCCTCTGCGGCGGACACAAAAAAAACGCCAGCGATCAAAGCTGGCGTTTTTTCTGGCGGGGTACTTCAGTGGTAGGCGGAGACTACCGGGTGCTGACGACGGCCGGCGTCCATATTGTGCAGGACCTCGCCGACGGCACCGCCCAGTGCGGCCATGCGCAGCTTCAGGCGCAACCAGCGCGAGCCTGCGTGGGGACCGGACAGGGTTTCCGCCTTGATGGCCTCGCGGATCAGGGACCGCTCCAGCGCATCCGACATACGGGCATTTTTCAACGCGGTATCGCTCATGATTCTCTCCTTGAGAAAAGCGATGTGGAACAACGTGAAGCCATCTTAGATCCACGTATGCTGCGTTGCAATAAAAATAACAAACATTTTTTTCGGCGTTGCGCAATGGGGACAAACACCACCAAAACGGTGCGCACCGCACAGGGTTACGCACCGCTTTTGTGCGATGACCTAGCCCGTCCGGCGGGGCAGATGCGCCTGGATCAGCTTGTCGGCCATCGCCGCCACCCTGCCCGCCGGTCCGCCTTCACCAAAAAGCTGGCTTGAGACGAACGCGCCCTCGATCAGCAGCAGCAATCCGTCTGCCAAGGCTTCCGGGTCCTCCGCCCCCATCCCGGCAGCCATGGCGTTCAGCCGGCGGCGCAGTTCGCGCTTGTGTTCCACGGCGACGGCGCGGGCGGGATGCTCCGATTCCGGGTACTCGACGGCCGCGTTCGTCAGCCCGCAACCCCGATAGCCGTTCTGCACCGCGCGGCCGGCCATGCCGGTCAGATAGTCGAGCAACTGGGCGCGCGGGTCGCCCGGATGCGCAGCGCAGGCGGCGTCAAAGCGTGCCCAGAATTCGGCGTCGTAGTCGCGCAGGTACGCAGCGGCCAGTTCGTCCTTCGAGGAAAAGCTGCGGTACAGGCTGGGCTTGGTCACGCCCGCCTGCGAGACGATGGCGTCCACACCCACCGCGCGGATGCCGTCGCGGTAGAACATCTCGCGAGCGGTCTTGCGGATGCGGTCGGCCGCCAGAAGCGGCTTGGACGCGGATTTGCCGGCCTTGCCGGTGGCGGCGGCGGAAGGGGTCTTGCTGGCCATACAGGGGCTCCTTTTTTGCGGAACGACACGCACGGCCGCTCCGGAAACAGGGTCGCCAAAAAACGCTTGACGATGTTACTGACCGGTACGTACTATGCGCGAACCCTAATACGTACCGGTCAGTAACATGAGTATAGCCCAGCCTCCCTTTCCCTTCCGCCGCGCCGGCCAAAAGTATGCGTTCGTGGTCGTCGGCGTGATCTTTCTTTCACTGCTGGTCGCGGCCGGCTTGCGGTCTTCGCCCAGTGTGCTGCTGGTGCCGCTGGAGGAGACGTTCGGATGGAGCCGAAGCTCCATTTCGTTTGCCGCGGCGCTGGGCATTTTTCTGTACGGATTGGTGGGCCCGTTCGCGGCCGCCGCGATGGAACGCTTTGGGCTGCGGCGCGTGCTGATCACCGCGCTGATCCTGATGTCGGCGTCCAGCGCCGTCAGTGCCTATATGACCGAGCCCTGGCATCTGATCATGACCTGGGGCGTGTTTTCGGGCCTGAGTTCGGGCGCCGTGGCGATCGTCATGGGCGCCACCGTGGTCAACCGCTGGTTCGTCAAGCACCGCGGACTGATGATGGGTCTGCTGACCGCCAGCGCCGCCACCGGCACGCTCGTATTTCTGCCAGTCCTGGCCGCGCTGGCCTCGTCCGGCGATTGGACGCGCGTGGTCTGGACGGTGGCGGGCGCCGCAGCCGCGCTGGTGCCATTGGCCTGGTGGCTGGTGCCCGACCGTCCGTCCAGCGTGGGCCTCGTGCCGTTCGGCAGCGATCCGCACGCACCGCCCGCGCCCGCCGCGCCGCGCACCGGCATGGTGGCCGCCACGTTCGGCACGCTGGCCCGGGCGGCCAAGACCCGCACGTTCTGGTATCTGTTCGCCACGTTTTTCGTGTGCGGCTTCACGACGAACGGCTTGGTCGGCACGCACCTGATCGCGCTTTGCGGCGACCACGGCATGCCCGAGGTGCAGGCGGCCGGACTGCTGGCCATGATGGGCATCTTTGACCTGCTCGGCACCACGGCATCCGGGTGGCTGACCGACCGCTACGACCCGCGCAAGCTGCTGTTCGTTTACTACGCCTTGCGCGGCCTGTCGCTGATGTACCTGCCCTACTCCGATTTCTCGTTCTACAGCCTGTCGATCTTCGCGATCTTCTTCGGCCTTGACTGGATCGCCACGGTGCCGCCGACGCTGCGCCTGACGACGGAAGCGTTCGGCGAACGCGACGCGTCGATCGTCTTCGGGTGGATAGTGGCGGGACACCAGATGGGCGCGGCCAGCGCCGCCTGGATGGCGGGCGCGCTGCGCGAGGCACAGGGCAACTACCTGATGGCTTTCGTGGTGTCAGGCGCTACGGGCATCATCGCCGCCGTGCTTGCCTTGATGATCGGCAGAAAGCGCGTGGTCGCGCAGCCCGCCTGATTCCCAACCGCATGGCGGCGCAGGCCGCCATGCCATCAGGCCACGCCGTTCCCGGAACGGCCGCGCAGGTTGTAGGCTTTCTTGCCGCCGACGTGCTTGCGAATCAGCGCTTCGGCGCGTTCGCCATCACGTGCCAACAGCGCCCGCACGAAGGCCTCGTGGTCGGCCACCGCCGTCGTCCATTCATCCAGGTCGAAATTGGACTTGTAGCGCAGCGCCTGCACCTGCAGGTTCAACCGGTCGTAGGAATGCGACAACGCCGGATTGTGCGCGGCGCGGTTGATTGCGATGTGCGTGCCCATGCTGGCCGCGAAGTACGCGCGGATATCGCGTTTCTCATAGTTTTCAAGCATCTGCGCATGCAGACGCGCGATCTGGGCGAGCTCCGCCTCGGACGCGCGCTCGGCGGCGCTACGCACCGCCAGCCCCTCCAGCACCGACAACACGTCGAAGATGTTTTCGATGTCTTCGGCTGACAGCTCGATCACCATCGCCCCGCGCTTGGGCTGCAAGGTCACCAGGCCATCCGAGGCCAGCATCCGGTACGCCTCGCGTAGCGGCGTACGGGAAATCTTCAGTTGATCGCACAGATCCCGTTCGTTCAGCCAGGTGCCCGGCTTCAGGGTGCCATCGATGATCAATTGCCGTAGCCGTTCCGCCACGACCGCCGGCAAGGTGGGATGGTGGATGGCCAAATCGGGGACGGACACGTCGGCAATCAGGGGTTCAGGGTTAGCCATGGGTTGTTCATGCTCGCGACTTCGACTATTTTTGTATCTGGTATACCAAACACCAACGGCATACCAACCTGACCCAAATCATAGAGCAAGCAGCCCTGGGCAGGATTCATCCACCAAAGGAGACCCTATGAAAAAGCATGCTCGCGCCTGGATCGGCGTATTGACGCTGTCCGCCGGACTGTCGGCCGCCAGCCCCGCCCTGGCGCAGGACTACTCGAAATGGCCGGAGCGCCCCATTCGTCTGGTCGTCGGTTTCGTTCCGGGCGGCGGCACCGACGTGTCGGCCCGGATTCTGTCGGCACGGCTCTCCACCCTGCTCGGCCAGCAGGTCGTGGTCGAGAACAAGCCGGGCGCCTCCGGCCTGATCGCGGCCGATTACGTGGTCAAGGCCGACCCGGACGGTTACACGCTGCTCCTGGCCAACATGCAATCCACTGTCGCCGCCCCGTATGTCGTGCAGTCCAACATCGACCCCAACAAGGATTTCACGGCGGTGCGGTACATCGGATCCGTGCCCAACGTGCTGGTCGTAAACCCCACCAAGCATGCCTACACCACCGTGCAGAATCTGGTGGACGACGCCCGGGCCAAGCCCAAGCAACTGCTGTACGCCTCATCCGGCATGGGAAGTCCGCAGCACCTGAGCGCCGCACGGTTCTCGCAGATTGCCGGCGTGTCCATGGAGCACGTGCCCTACAAAGGCAGCGGTCAGGCCATGACCGACCTGCTCGGCGGCAACGTCGACCTGAACTTCGACACGCTGCCCGGCGCAATCAACCAGATCCAGGCGGGCAAGCTGCGTCCCCTGGCCGTGACCAGCCCCGAACGCAGCAAGCGGCTGCCCGACGTGCCGACGCTGGCCGAATCCGGCATCAAGGGTCTGGACGTCGTGCAGTGGTACGCCGTCCTCGCGCCTGCCCAACTGCCCCGTCCGATCATGGACAAGCTGGATCGGGCACTCGCCCAGACGCTCGCGGACCCCGAGATCGCCGCCAAGTTGGCCGACCAGGGCATGGACCTGGGCGGCGGCCCGCAAACCCCCGCGGCCTTCGCGTCCTACGTGCGGGATGAATGGAGCAAGTACGGCAAGCTCACCGCGAGCCTGGGCCTGAAGAAGCAATAAGCCTCGACGCTGAACCCGATCCATCCGGCGGGGACCGCCCCGCGCAAGCAAAAGGAACCTCATGACTGCTACCGCTACCCCCATCCTGCTCGAGCGCAACGGCGACATCGCGACCGTGGTGCTGAACCGGCCCGAAAAGCTCAACGCCTTCACGATCGACAGTTGGCGGCTGCTGGGCGACACGTTTCTCGAACTGGACCGCGACGACGGCGTGCGCTGCGTGCTGCTGCGCGGCGCGGGCGAGAAGGCGTTTTCGCCCGGCAACGACATCGGCGAATTCGAGACCGCGCGCAGCAACAAGCGCCAGGCGGTGGAATACGGCGCCGTCATGCGCCGCACGATCGAGGCGATCGGCGGCTGCCGTCACCCCGTGGTCGCGCAGATCCACGGCATCTGCGTGGGCGGCGGGCTGGAGATCGCCAGCCTGGCCGACCTGCGCATCTGCGGCGAAAGCTCGCGGTTCGGCGTGCCCATCAAGAATCTGGGTCTCGTGATGTCGTACTCGGAGCTGGCCCCGCTGGTTCGGCTGGTCGGTCCGACCGTCGCGCTGCAGGTCTTGCTGGAAGGCAACATCTTCGACGCCGCCGAAGCCTTGCGCCTGGGCGTCGTCTCGCGCGTGGTCGCGGACGACAAGGTGGCCGACGAGGCGCAGGCGGCCGCACGCCGGATCGCCGATGGCGCGCCGCTGGTGGCCCGCTGGCACAAGAAGTTCGTGCGCAATCTGGTGCAGGGCAAGACGCTGACGGACGCCGACCGCGACGAGGCGTTCGACTGCTTCGACACCGAAGACTTCCGCGCGGGCTATCGCGCCTTCCTGGCCAAGGCCAAGCCGCAATTCACCGGCCGCTGAACGAGAGATCGAGGAATACGCATGCACAACGACACCCGCGGCTCCGGCCGCCCGCCCTTCCCTGGTTCTGATGCCCCCGCCGGCGCGCTGGCCGGCATGCGCGTCATCGAGCTGTCCCAGATCATGGCTGGCCCCACCTGCGGCATGATGCTGGCCGACCTGGGCGCCGACGTCATCAAGGTCGAAAAGATCGACGGCGGCGACGATTCGCGCCAGTATCGCGACCCGCAGATCAACGGCATCTCGGCGCCATACCTGATGCTCAACCGCAACAAGCGCGCCATCGCGCTGGACCTCAAGCATCCGGAAGGCAAGAAGGTCCTGTTGCGCATGATCCGCGACGCCGACGTGGTGACCGAGAACTTCCGCAAGGGCACGATGGAGAAGCTGGGCCTGGGCTACGAGACCCTGCGCAAGGAGAACCCGGGCCTGATCTATTGCGCCGTGTCCGGCTACGGCACGACCGGCCCCTTTGCGGATAAAGGCGGCTTCGATCTCGTGGCGCAGGGGTTTTCAGGCTTGATGGCCATCACCGGTGAGCCTGGCGGCCCGCCGCTGCGCACCGGCAATTCGGTGGCCGACATCAACGCGGGCCTGCTGGCGGCCTTCGGCGTGCTGGCCGCGTACCAGCACAAGCAACGCACCGGCGAAGGCCAGATCGTGGAAACTTCGTTGCTGGAAGCCAGCCTGCAGCAGCTCTACTGGCACGCCGCCATCTATTTCGGCAGCGGCGTCTCGCCCGGTCCCACGGGATCGGCGCATGTGCTGAGCGCGCCGTACCAGGCGTTTCCCACGCGCACGGACTGGATCATCATCGGCGGCGCCAACGAAAAAAACTGGCAGCGCATCGCGCAGGCGCTGGGGCGGCCCGAGTGGGCGGAAGATCCGCGCTTTGCCCGCAATCGCGACCGCATGCAGAACCGCGATGAATTGGTGGAGGAAATCTCCGCCATCCTGAAGACCCGTGATGCGCAGGAATGGCTGAACATCTTCGACGACGCGGGTGTTCCGGCGGGCCCCGTCCACTCGATCGCGCAGGCGTTATCGCACCCGCAGACGCTGGCGCGTGAAATGGTGGTGGAACAGGATCATCCCGTGGCCGGCAAGGTGCGCACCGTGGGCATGCCCGTGAAACTGTCGGCCACGCCCGCCCGCTACCATCGCGCCGCACCGCGGCTGGGCGAGGACTCCATCGCGATCCTGGGGGAATTCGGCTACGGCAAGGAAGAGATCGACGCGCTGATCGGCGCCGGGGTGGTCGCGGCCGTGGACCGCGAGCCGGTGCGGGCCTGAAGCAGCAAGAACGCAAGGCGGCAAGACCGCCTTGCGTCCGCCCGATTACTCCACTTCGCCCAGATACGCCGCGCGCACCTTGGGATCGTGCAGCATGTCGCGCGCGGGACCGGACAAGGTGATCTCGCCCGACTCCATCACGTAGCCGCGATGGCTGTTTTCCAGGGCCAGGCGCGCGTTCTGCTCGATGAGCAGAATGGTGACGCCTTCGCTGGCGATGGTGCGAACCACTTCGAACACCTTTTCCACCATCAAGGGCGCCAAGCCCATCGACGGTTCGTCCAGCAGCAGCAGCTTGGGACGCGCGATCATCGCGCGTCCCATCGCCACCATCTGCTGCTCGCCGCCCGACAGCGTGCCGGCTGCCTGCTTGCGGCGTTCGGCCAGACGCGGGAACAAGGTGAAGACGCGATCCGTGTCCTGGCGGATCTGGGCCGCGTCGCGGCGGATGTAGCCGCCCATCGCCAGGTTCTCTTCGATGGTCAGTTGCCCAAAGATGCCGCGGCCTTCGGGCACCATGACGAGACCCTTGCGGACCAGCTCATGCGACTTCTGGCCGCCGATGGATTGCCCGGCGTAGACGACTTCGCCGCCGGCCAGCGGCACCAGTCCGCAAATGGCGCGCAGCGTCGTGCTCTTGCCCGCGCCGTTGGCGCCGATCAGGCAGACCAGTTCGCCTTCGTCCACGCGCAGGTCGATGCCGCGCACTGCACGGATGCCGCCGTAGGACACTTGCAGGCCCCGCAGCTCGAGCAGGGGTTGGGATGCCGTCATGTTGCCTGGCCCTCGTTGTGGATGAGCGGATCCTGCGCGGCGCCCGCGCCCAGATACGCTTCAATGACCTTGGGATCGCGCTGCACCTGGGCGGGTTTGCCCATCGCCAGCACTTTCCCGTACTCCAGCACCAGCACGCGATCGCACAGGCCCATGACGAGCTTCATGTCGTGTTCGATCAGCAGCACGGTGACACCGTCCGCGCGGATCTTTTCGACCAGCTTGCGCAGCACTACCGTTTCCGAGGCATTCATGCCCGCGGCCGGTTCGTCCAGCGCCAGCAACTTGGGATCCGTCGCCAGCGCACGCGCGATCTCCAGGCGCCGCTGGTCGCCATACGGCAGCGACCGCGCGACGTCGTTGGCGCGATGGCCGATGCCGACGTAGTCCAGCAGTTCCTGAGCGCGCGCCTCGATGGCGGCCTCTTCGGCACGCGTTGCGCGCGTGCGCAGCACCGCGCCCAGCACGCCGGCGCGGGTGCGCATGTGGCGGCCGATCATCACGTTTTCGATCGCGCTCAGGTTGGCGAACAGGCGGATGTTCTGGAAGGTGCGCGCCAGGCCCGCGTAGGCGACCTCGTGCGGCTTCTTGCCCGCCATGGATTCGCCGTTGAACGTGCAGGTGCCTTCCTCTGGGATGTAGAGGCCGGTCAGCACGTTGAACAGCGTGGTTTTGCCCGCGCCGTTCGGGCCGATCAGGCCGTAGATCTCGCCCTGTTCGATATCGAAACTGACGCCCGACAAGGCCTGCAGGCCGCCAAAGCGCTTGCCCAGTCCCTGGGCTTGCAGCAGTTTGCTCATGCCGCGCCTCCTTGCGTCTTGGTCGCCAGTTCGCGCTTGCGCACCGCCGACGGCCAAAGGCCCGCCGGACGGAACAGCATCACGCACACCATGGCCAGGCCGAACAGCAGCATGCGGATGCCTTCCGGATCCAGCACCACGGCGCCGAACAGCATGTGCTGCACGGGCTCCACGACGGCGCGCAGAAACTCCGGCAACGCAGCCAGGATCAGCGCGCCCAGGATGACGCCCGGAATGTGGCCCATGCCGCCCAGCACCACCATGCACAGGATCGAAATGGACTCCATGAGTGAGAAGCTTTCGGGGCTGACGAAACCTTGCATCGACGCGAACAGCGCGCCGGCCACGCCACCGAACGATGCGCCCATCGCGAAGGCCAGCAGCTTGATGTTGCGGGTGTTGATGCCCATCGCCTTGGCGGCGATTTCATCTTCGCGAATGGCTTCCCACGCACGGCCGATGCGGGAATTCTGCAGGCGCACGCAGACCACGATGATGATGAGCGTCAGCGCGAGCAGCAGGTAGTAGTACTTTTCCGGCCCGGTGAAGCGGATGCCCAGCAGGTTCTGGGTACGCCCAAACGCAAACTCGCCAACCTTGAACGTGTCGATGCGGTTGATGCCCTGTGGCCCGTTGGTGATGTTGATGGGCGCGTTCAGGTTGTTCAGGAAGATGCGGATGATCTCGCCGAACCCTAACGTGACGATGGCCAGGTAGTCGCCTCGCAACTTCAATGTCGGCGCCCCCAACAGCACGCCGAACAGGCATGCCACCGCCAGCGCGATCGGCAGGATCGCCCAGAACGGCAGGTGCAGCCCGAAATGCGGCGACGCAAGCAATGCCCAGGTGTAGGCGCCCACCGCGTAGAACGCGATGTAGCCCAGGTCCAGCAGACCCGCAAAGCCCACCACGATGTTCAGGCCCAACGCCAGCATCACGTACAGCAGCGCAAAGTTCAGGATGCGAACCCAGCTTTGGCCGGCCATGCCGATCACGAACGGCAGTACCGCGAGCACGACGCCGATCAGCGCGATGCCGATCAGCGTGCGGGTGGAGAACCCGCTTTTCTTCAGATGCGTGCTCATGCGCGATCCCCCACCCGTTCACCCAGCAGACCCGAGGGACGGAAGATCAACACCAGCACCAGCACGAAGAACGCGAACACGTCCTGGTAATGGCTGCCCAGGAAGCCGCCCGTCAGGTCGCCGATGTAGCCCGCGCCCAGCGACTCGATGATGCCCAGCAGCAGACCGCCGGCCATCGCGCCCACCAGATTGCCGATGCCGCCCAGCACCGCGGCGGTGAAGGCCTTAAGGCCCAGCATGAAGCCCATCGTGTATTGCGACACGCCGTAATACGTGGCGACCATCATGCCGGCCACGGCTGCGAGCGCCGAGCCGATCAGGAAGGCGGCCGAGATCACGGTATTGATGTTCACGCCCATCAGGCCTGCAACCTCGCGGTTCTGCGCGGTGGCGCGCATCGCGGTGCCGAGGCGGGTCTTGTGCACGACCGCCAGCAGTCCGCCCATGATCAGCGCCGCAATCACCACGATGGCGATCTGCAGCGAACTCATGCGCGCGCCGCCAAACTCGAACACTTGCGGCGACAGCACCTGCGGGAAGTTCAAGTAGTTGCGGCCCCAGGCCATCATCGCGACGTTCTGCAGGATGATGGACACGCCGATCGCGGTGATCAGCGCTGCCAGACGCGGCGCGCGGCGCAACGGCCGGTAGGCCACGCGTTCGGCCGTCCAGCCCACCGCCATGCACAGCGGGACGGAGACCAGCAGGCCGACGCCCAGCACCACGAAGGCCGAGGCGCCGGGATCGCCGCCCACCAGCGTGATGGCGACCGTGGTGGCCGCCATTGCGCCAATCATGACGACGTCGCCATGCGCGAAGTTGATCAGCCCGATGATGCCGTACACCATGGTGTAGCCAAGGGCGACCAGGGCATACACGCTGCCTAGCGTGACGCCGTTAATCAGTTGTTGAATGAAGATATCCATAGGGGCCGCTGAATAAGCCTGGAAGAATCGCGCGGGGCGGCCAGGGCGCAAAGGCCTGGCCGCGCGTCGCGCGCCGCTGCGCCGGACGGCGCGTGCGGAAAAGAGCGGGCGGAACGTGGCGCGCGGCTACCGGCGCGCGGCTAGCGGCACGCGGCCAGCTCCGCCCTGGTTTCAAGCCGGCTTAGTTAGCCTGGCTGACCATCGTTTCAACCATCTCCCACTTGCCGTTCTTGACTTCGTAGATGGTGACCGAGATTTCCTTCAGATCGCCCTTGTCGTCGTAGGAAATGTGCTCGCTCGTCGCGCCCTTGCGGTTCAGCTTGGCCAGCTTGGGCAGGTACTTTTCGGGGTCGGCGGAACCGGCCTCTTCGATGGCCGTGATCATGTTCCAGGCGCCGTCGTAGGCGTAAGGCGCGTACACGCCGGGGGCCTTCTTGAAGCGGGCCTGGTATTTCTGATCGAAGTCCTTGCCCGCGGCCATCTTGTCCAGCGGCACGCCGGCCAGCGAGGCATAGGTGCCGTCGGCGGCGTCGCCCGCCAGCTTGATGAAGGTGTCGCTACGCGTCATTTCGCCGGACACCAGCGGGGCCTTCAGGCCCAGCGTGGCGAGCTGGCGCTTCATCGGGCCGGACTGGGCGTCCAGGCCGCCGTAGAAGATGGCGTCAGGCGCGGAACCCTTGATGTTGGTCAGGATGGCCGTGAAGTCGTTGGCCTTGTCGGTGGTGTATTCGCGGCGCACGACCTGGCCGCCGGCGGCCTTGACGGCCTTCTCGACTTCGTCCGCCAGACCCTGGCCGTAGGCGGTGCGGTCATCGATGATCGCGACCTTCTTGGCCTTCAGGTTCTGCACGATGAACTTGCCGACCGCGGCGCCCTGCTGGGTGTCGCTGGTCATCATGCGGAACGTGGTTTCGTAGCCCTGCTTGGTGTATTCGGGTGAGGTCGCCATGGCGATCTGCGGCAGGCCGGCTTCGTGGTAGACGCGCGACGCGGGAATCGTGGTGCCCGAGTTGAAGTGCCCCAGGATGCCCACAACGTCCTGGTCGACGAGTTGCTGGGCGACCTGCACGCCCACGCGCGGATCAGCCTGGTCGTCGCGCGAAACCAGCATGAACTTGGCCGTCTCGCCGTCGATCTTGATGCCCTTCTTGTTCGCTTCTTCGAGGGCCAGGTTCAGGCCATTCTGCATGTCCTCGCCGTAGTGCGATTGCGGACCGGTCAGCGGGGCTGCGAAGCCGAACTTGACGTCGGCGGCCTGCGCGGCGGCCGTCATGCCGGCGGCGGCGATGCTTGCAGCGAGAAGCTTCAAAGTGGTGCGGAACTTCATGGGGAATCCTCCGAAATATCGGACTAAGGCCTTGTTATACCTGAGCTTTTAGCCAGGCTTTTGGTTTTTTACTACCGCGGGCCCAGTGATATCCGGGTCCCGCGCATGCATTTTCTGCAGAGCCTGAATGCCGGATTGCGGCAGCCAGACCAGAGGTGCGACCGGATTTTCGTTCCAGTGCAACCTAGCCCGATATTGGAGATAACCCTCAGTTTCCTGAGGGTTACCCCTGGTCACGCTTAACCGATGGTCATGAGGCTGGCGTTGCCGCCCGCGGCCGCCGTGTTGACGCTGACGGAACGCTCGGTCAGGAGGCGTTCAGGCACGTAGCTGGCGCCCGCCGCCAAGGCGTCGGAGGTCAGGCCGTGCACCGCCAGGATGGGACCCGGACGCCGCGCGATGCGCTGGTTCAGCGCCTTGAGCGCGTCGCCGTCGCCTTCGAACAGCACGGCCTGGTAGTCGGCCTCGTCCACGTCAGCATCCGACAGGATGCCGGCCTGGCCCTGCTGATCGGCATCCAGCGTCGCCAGCAGCGCCTGCGCGGCCGGCGTGTCCGCAAACCACGCGTGGTTGCCGGTCAGACGGGCCACGGACCATTGCGCCCGCGCGCCGGCCTCGGTGGCGGCCACGCAGTACACGGCGCCTCGCGGCTCGACCATATAGGTGTTGGTCTCGCCCGTCGGGCCGGGCAGCGCGATGCGCTGCGGCAGCGGCGCCGCGGCGTCCAGCGCCGGCGGCAGGCCTGCGGGGCGCGTACCCAGCAGGCGGTACATGTACAACGGACCGCCCGCCTTCGGACCCGTGCCCGACAGCGCTTCGCCGCCGAACGGCTGCACGCCCACCACGGCGCCCACGATGTTGCGGTTGACGTAGACGTTGCCGGCGTGGACCTGGCCCGTCACGTGCGCGATGGTCTCGTCGATACGCGTGTGCACGCCAAACGTCAGTCCGTAACCCGTGCCGTTGACGGCGTCGAGCAGCGCGTCGAGTTCGTCGCGCTTGTAGCGCACCACGTGCAGCACCGGCCCGAAGACTTCCCGGGTCAGCTCGCTGACGTTGTCGATTTCGATGATGGTCGGCGGCACGAAGGTGCCGTGGCGGCATTCGCCGTTCAGTTCGACCTGGTCGACGCGATGACCGGCCGTGCGCATGGATTCGATGTGACGCTGGATGCCGTTGCGGGCCTCGGTATCGATCACGGGACCCACGTCAACCGACAGGCGATCCGGATTGCCGACGGCCAGCTCGCGCATCGCGCCGCGCAGCATCGTCAGCACGTGATCCGCGTTGTCTTCCTGCACGCACAGCACGCGCAGCGCCGAGCAGCGCTGGCCGGCCGAATCGAAGGCCGAACTGAGCACGTCGAACACAACCTGCTCGGACAAGGCCGACGAATCCACCACCATGGCGTTCTGGCCGCCGGTTTCCGCGATCAGCGGGATGGTGTGGCCGTTGTCGTCCAGGCGGTCGGCCAGGGTGCGCGCGATGATGCGGGCGACGTCGGTCGACCCCGTGAACATCACGCCGCGCACGCCCGGATTGGCGACCAGTTGCGCGCCGATGGTTTCGCCGCGGCCCGGCAGCAGCTGCACGGCGCCGGCGGGCACGCCGGCCGCGCGCAGGATGGCCACGGCTTGCGCCGCGATCAGCGGGGTCTGCTCGGCCGGCTTGGCCAGCACGGTGTTGCCCGCCGCCAGCGCAGCCGCCACTTGACCGGTGAAGATCGCCAGCGGGAAGTTCCACGGGCTGATGCACAGCACGGTGCCCAGCGGACGGTGCGTGTCGTTGCTGAATTCCTGCTCGGCCTGGTCGGCGTAGTAGCGCAGGAAGTCCACGGCCTCGCGCACTTCCGCGATGGCGTTCGGCAGCGATTTGCCGGCTTCGCGCACGATGAGGCCCAGCAGGGTCTGCATCTGCTCTTCCAGCAATTGCGCCGCGCGGCGCAAGCACTGGGCGCGCTCGGCGACCGGCGTGGACTGCCAGATCGGCGCGGCATTGGCAGCGGCGCGCAGGGCGACTTCGGCGTCGGCCGAATCGGCTTCGATGACATGGCCGACCACGTCGCGCAGATTGGCCGGGTTGCGCACTTCGATTGCCTTGGCGGCATCCCAGTGTTCACCGCCT
Organism: Achromobacter sp. ACRQX; assembly: GCF_022346505.1. Lineage (NCBI taxonomy): Bacteria > Pseudomonadati > Pseudomonadota > Betaproteobacteria > Burkholderiales > Alcaligenaceae > Achromobacter > Achromobacter sp. ACRQX. Next base: position 35,006 of record NZ_JAKRML010000012.1, on the reverse strand, counting down.
TCGCCCAACATGGGACCGGCGCGCCACGGCGTGCCGGCGCTGGCCAGGAGCGCCGCCGACAGCGAGCCCAGGCGATGTTCGTTGCTGAGGTCCAGACCCGCCGAGTTGGCGCGGGCGCCGTCCTGCGGATTGCCGTAAAGCTCGCGCGGCAGCGGAATCTTCTCGTGCGGGGCGCCCAGCGGCGTGATGCGCGAGGCGGCTTCCACCGGGTCGGCAACCAGCGTTTCAACCGGGATGGTCTCATCGCCGATCAGGTTCACGAACGAGGTGTTGGCGCCGTTTTCCAGCAGGCGGCGCACCAGGTACGCCAGCAGCGTTTCGTGCGTGCCGACCGGCGCATAGATGCGGCACGGACGGTTGAGCTTGCCCTGGGTCAGCGGGCCGACCACTTCTTCGTACAGCGGCTCGCCCATGCCGTGCAGGCACTGGAACTCGTATTGACCGGGGTAGTAGTTCTGGCCGGCAAGCTGGTAGATCGCCGCCAGCGTGTAGGCGTTGTGCGTGGCGAACTGCGGATACACGGCTTCGGGCGCGGCCAGCAGCTTGCGGGCGCAGGCAATGTACGCCACGTCCGTGTACAGCTTGCGGGTGTAGACCGGGTAGCCTTCCAGACCGTCGACCTGGGCACGCTTGATTTCGCTGTCCCAATACGCGCCCTTCACCAGGCGGACCATCACGCGATGGCGGCTGCGGCGGGCCAGGTCGATCACGTAATCGATGACGAACGGCGCGCGCTTCTGGTAAGCCTGGATGACGAAGCCGATGCCGCTCCAGCCTTCGAGTTCAGGCGTGAAGCACAGCGCTTCCAGCAGGTCCAGCGAGATCTCCAGGCGGTCGGCTTCTTCGGCGTCGATGTTCAGGCCGATGTCGTAGCTGCGCGCCAGGATGGTCAGCGCCTTCACGCGCGGCAGCAGTTCCGCCATGACGCGCTCGCGCTGGGCACGCGAATAACGCGGATGCAGGGCGGACAGCTTGATCGAGATCCCGGGGCCTTCGTAGATACCGCGGCCCGCAGCGGCCTTGCCGATCGCGTGGATGGCCTGCTCATACGAGGCGTAGTAGCGCTCGGCGTCTTCCGCCGTGGTCGCCGCTTCGCCGAGCATGTCGTACGAATAGCGGAAACCGCGCGATTCCATCTTGCGGTTGTTGGCCAGGGCTTCGGAAATCGTCTGACCGGACACGAACTGTTCGCCCATCATGCGCATGGCCATGTTCACGCCCTTGCGCACCAGCGGCTCGCCGCCCTTGCCGATCAGGCGCGTCAGCGCCTTGGACAGCGACTGCTCGCTGCTCACGGCCACCAGCTTGCCCGTGATCATCAGACCCCAGGTGGCCGCGTTGACGAACAGCGACTGCGAACCGCCCATATGCGACTTCCAGTCGCCGCGGGCGACCTTGTCGCGGATCAGCGCGTCGCGCGTGGCGCGGTCGGGAATGCGCAGCAGCGCTTCGGCCAGGCACATCAGCGCCACGCCTTCCTGGCTGGACAGCGAGAATTCCTGGATCAGGCCTTCGACCCCGCCACCGGTGCGCTTGCCGCGCAGCTTCTTGACCAGGCCGGCCGCCATCGCGTGCACCTTTTCCAGGTTGGGCACGCGGGCCTGGCCCAACAGCAGCGGCACGCACTCGGGTTCGGGGCGGCGATAGGCCGCCGTGATGGCGGCGCGCAGCACGGATTGCGGCTGCACGTCCTGGCCGAATTCGTAGAACGGCGGCGTGGGTGCGGCATGGGATTCGGCCGCATCCTCTTCGCCCGCGGCATCCGCGCTCAGGTGGGACATCTCGGCGGGCAGATGGCCGCGCTCGATCTTGTCCAGATAGGACAGGATCGCCTGCTTATGCAGCCAGTGCGGCGTGCAGTTGAGCTTGGTGGCGGCGGCTTTCAGGCGGTCGCGGAGTGCGTCGTCGACTTTGACGCCGAGGGTCGTGCTGGCCATAAGAGATTGCTTCCTGTCGCATGGCAAAGGTGTAACTGGGCCCGGACAGGACCCAGTATGGGTAGGACCGTATGCTAGACAGGTTGCAACCGCGTTTGTATTAAGGTTAACCCTAGGTTGAACCCAGTTAACCGCCTGAGATCGCGAGGTTTATCCGGGAAACCCGGGGCGGATCATTCCTTCAGCGCGGAACATCCCATCATCTGGACCGAGCCGGAGCCCGCCGGATTCTGGCCGCGAATGGCAGCCGCCATGACGCCCGCCAGGCTCACCACCGCGCGCTGCTGCGCCGCGATCAGGCTGCCGACGGCCTCGTCCGGCACGTTTTCGGTGACGACGCTGCGGCACAAGAGGCCCCTGCCCTTGGTGTCGACGGGCCGTACCCGCCAGGTGGCGTCCAGTTGCGCCATGCTGCCGGACACCATCTCGAAGCGTTGCAAGTCGGTCTGGACGCGCCAGATCGGCGCCCCCGGACCCGGCTTGACCATCTGCACGTCGAGTGCGCCAAGGTCACGCTTGAGCGCATCGGACAAGGCATTGCGCAACTCGTCGCCCAGCGGCGAGCTCCAACGCTCGGAATACAAGGCGGAAATGCTGCCGTCGCCGGTGCGGACCATCAACTGCGGCTGGTCGGCTTGCGTGGACAGCGTGACGGACTGCACCTCGATCAGGAACGAGGCGGAACCCGGCGCCGCGGCGGGCGCACCCGACCGCTCGGGCGTCTGCAGCGTGTAGTAGTGGACGGGCGGCGACGACCCGCACGCGGCCAGCGCGCCGGACAGCGCCAGCACGGTCAGCGCGGCGCGGGCGCGTTTGCTGCGGGACGGGGTTGCGGAGCAAGAGAGTCGGCTTTTCATGAGCGTCTAGTTCCTGACTGGGCCGGCGCCCGGGATGGGGTCTTCGCCTCTGCCGCGCAGCAGGGCTTCGGGATTCGATTGCAGGAAGTCGGCCAGCGCGCGCAGCGAACGCGCCGCACGGCTCAGTTCCTGCATCGCCCGTTCGGTATTGACCGGCAGCGAGGCGTCAGAGGCCAGCAGCGAGTTGATGTTCGCCATCGAGTCCTTGGCTGCCTTGAGCGCCTTCTGGGCTTCGGGCGCCACCTGCTTGTCCAGACGATTCATCAGCTTGGACGTGCTGGCCAGCGTGGCGCGCAGGTCCTCGCCGATCTTGTCGAACGGAATCTTCTCGATCTTGGTGACGATGTTGGTGACCTGCTGCTGGAGCTGATCCAGGTTGCCCGGCACCGTCGGGATGATCGCCGGTTCCGACATCTCGAACTCAACCGGCTTGGCGTTCGGCACGTTGTCCAGCACCACGTAGAGCTGGCCGGTCAGCAGGTTGGCCGTGCGCAGTTGCGCGCGCAGGCCATGCTTGATCATCACGCCCAGCAAGCGGCCGCCTGCCACGTCGCCTTCCTTGATCGCTCGTTCGCGGACTTCTTCGTAGACGCGGCCCAGGCGTTCCGGATACAGGGTGGCGTCCACCAGCGAATAGAAGCGCTTGGTGGCGGGATCGAAGTCCAGCGTGATCTGCGTGACGTCGCCCAGCGTGATGCCGTTGAAGTCGATCGGTGCCCCCACGGTCAGCCCGCGGATCGACTGGTCAAAGCGCATGCGGATCGGGAAGGCTTCGCCGTCAGGGTTGGCCTTGGCTGCGGCCTCGGTGGCGTACAAGTCGAACTCGGTGTCGGCCTTGGCCGCCGCATCGCCATCGCGAGCGTTCTGCACGGTTGCGAACGCCACGCCGCCCACCGCCATGGAGACCAGCGACTGCGTGCGCACCTTCAGGCCATCGGCATTGACGCTGAAGTCCACGCCGCTGGCGTTCCAGAAGCGGGTGCCGTTGGTGACGAATTTGTCGTTGGGCGCATCGACGAACACCTCGACGTTCACGGCGCTGCCGTTCTCGTCCAGGGCGTAACCGATCACGCGGCCCACGTTGATGCGGCGGTAATAGACGGGCGAGCCGATATCCAGAGAGCCCAGGTCCGAGGCCTTGAGCATGAAGCGCTTGCCCGCGCGGTCGTGGGTCACGGCGGGCGGGGTTTCCAGACCTTCAAAAGACAGCTTCGTGGCGCGGTTGCTGTTGTCCTTGCCCTCTTCCGCGTCCACGCCGATATAGGCGCCCGACAGCAGAGTGCCCAGGCCCGACACGCCGCTTACGTCCAGCCGCGGCCGCACCACCCAGAAGTTGGTGCCTTCGCGCGCCAGGTCGGAGACCTGCTTGGAGAGCTCGGCTTTCACGACCACCTTGCTGCGGTCGGCATTGAAGCCGATGGACTTGACCGTGCCGATGTTCACGTCCTTGTAGCGAAGCTGGGTCTTGCCCACTTCCAGGCCTTCGGCAGTATTGAAAGAGATGGAAATGTCGGGTCCGGCCTGCATCCAGGTCCGCACGACCAGCGACAGGCCCATCAATGCGGCCACGACAGGGACCAGCCAGATCCAGGAGATCCGGCTCTTCTTCTTGCGCGAGATCGCGGGCGACGCGAATTTCTCTTCACCAGATCCGGGGGCTTGCTCGGACATCTACTTTTTCCTTTTCTGAGCGGAAAACAACGGCGGGAGGCCTTTCCTAGCCCACTTGCTTGCCGGAGACGGACGCCGGCGCATGCCGGCCCTCCACCGGCGCTGATTCGATTTCGGTCTGACCTTCAAGGTCCCAGCTACGACGCAGGTCGAAGCTCATGGCAGCCAGCATGGTCAGGATGACAACCACGCCGAACGCGGCGGCGCCGGCACCGGCGCTGATTTCCATCAAGCCCTGAAAGTCGGCCAGGGCCGCCAGCAATATAACGACAAATACATCCAGCATGGACCACTGGCCAATGAATTCAACCATCTGATACAACCGCGTACGCGCCCCCAGATTGGTTGTGCTACGCCATTGCTCAGTCAGCAGCAGCAAGATAAGTGCCAGCAGCTTGGTCAGCGGCACCGCCACGCTGGCGATGAACACGATCAGCGCAATGTCCCACGAGCCCATCTGCCAGAGTTCCACCACGCCACCCAGAATGGTGTGCGCGCTGTCGCCCAGCAGCGAACTGACGTTCATGACCGGCAGCACATTAGCAGGGATGTAGAAGACGACGGCCGCAAGCAGCAGCGCCCAGGTGCGCGCCACATGGTCGGGCTTGCGGTAATGCACCACCGCGTCGCAGCGCACGCAGTGATGATGCGCCTCGGGGTCGGCGTCCTTCGGCAGCGCCTGCACCTGGCCGCAGACGTGGCACCCGGTCAACACGACGTCGGGCCCGGCTTCGGGCACATGCACGGGCACCACGCCGACGGATTCGGCATACCGCCACAGCACATGGGGCGACAGTTTGCCGAGCATCGTCAGAAGCACAGTCAGGATGCCAAACGCTGCCAGACCGATGCCAGGCGCCACCGCGGCCATCCCGGCCAGTTTCACGACCGCAACCAGCACGCCAAGCAGGAAAACCGGCACCATGCACCACGGCCGCAGCACACCCAAAAGACGCATGGCGGCGTGGAAATCCGCAGGCTCGCGGCCCCGCGACAGCGGACCCAGCACCCACAGCAGCACGATCAGTTGCAACAGAGGCAGCGCGAAGCCCGCCAGGCCGGTCATGATGGAGACGACCCAATGGCCCTGACGCCAGGTAATGGAGATGGAATCCAGCAGGGAAGCTTCTTGGACCATGCCCTGCACGGACATCGAAGCGACCGGGTAGGCGTTGGCCACCCCGAAGACGATCAGGGCAGTGATGGCGAGCGCCAGCCAATTGGACAAAGTAAGCCCGCTGTAGCGCCAGAGCACGGCGCCGCAGCGGGCACAATTGGCGGTCTCGCCAGGTTCAAGCTGATGTCGGCGATAGATGCTTGCGCAATGTTCGCATTCGATCAGCGGCTGGCGGTCCGCGGTCATCAGTCGACGAGTTCGACTTCCTGCTTATCCGGCGCGTCCGACGAAGGCGGCTTGCCGCTATCGTCAAAGTCCAGCGTAACCTTGCCCGACTCGTCCAGATCCACCGTGACCGAACCGCCGTCGACCAGCTTGCCGAACAGCAGCTCGTCGGCCAGCGCGCGCCGGATGGTGTCCTGAATAAGACGTTGCATGGGACGCGCGCCCATGAGCGGATCGAACCCCTCCTTGGCAAGGTGTTCACGCAGGCGCGTGGTGAATACGGCCTCCACGCGGCGCTCGTGCAACTGGTCTTCAAGCTGCATGAGGAACTTGTCCACCACGCGCATGATGACCTCGTGGTCCAGCGCGGCAAAGGGAATGATCGCGTCCAGGCGGTTGCGGAATTCGGGCGTGAACATGCGGCGGATTTCCGCCATTTCGTCGCCGACCATCCGCGAGTTCGCAAAACCGATCGACGGACGGTTCAAGGTCTCGGCGCCCGCGTTGGTCGTCATGATGAGGATGACGTTGCGGAAGTCTGCCTTGCGGCCGTTGTTGTCGGTCAGCGTGCCGTGGTCCATGACCTGCAGCAGGATGTTGAACACATCCGGGTGCGCCTTTTCGATTTCGTCGAGCAGCAGCACGCAATGCGGCTGCTTGGTGATTGCCTCGGTAAGCAGGCCGCCCTGGTCGAAACCCACGTATCCGGGCGGCGCGCCGATCAGGCGCGATACCGCGTGGCGCTCCATGTATTCGGACATGTCGAAGCGCAGCAGTTCGACACCCAGCGTGAACGCCAGCTGGCGTGCAACTTCGGTCTTGCCGACGCCCGTGGGGCCCGACAGCAGGAAAGCGCCGATCGGCTTTTCCGGCTTGCCCAGGCCCGAGCGCGCCATCTTGATGGCGGCCGACAGCGCGTCGATGGCGCCGTCCTGGCCGAACACCACCGTCTTCAGGTCGCGGTCCAGCGTGGCGAGCTTGCTGCGGTCGTCGTTGGAGACGGACTGCGGCGGAATGCGCGCGATCTTGGAAACGATGTTTTCGATATCGACCTTGCCGATCACCTTCTTTTGGCGCGAACGCGGCAACAGACGCTGCGCCGCGCCGGCCTCGTCGATCACGTCGATGGCCTTGTCGGGCAGGTGGCGATCATTGATGAAGCGCGCCGACAGCTCGGCGGCAGCCGACAGCGCCGCGGCCGAATAGCGCACGCTGTGGTGCTCTTCGAAGCGGCTTTTCAGGCCGCGCAGGATCTGCACGGTCTGTTCGATGCTGGGCTCGGGCACGTCGATCTTCTGGAACCGGCGCGACAGCGCGTGATCTTTTTCGAAGACGCCGCGGTATTCGGTGTAGGTGGTGGCGCCGATGCACTTGAGCTGCCCCGACGACAACGCCGGCTTGAGCAGGTTGGAGGCATCCAGCGTGCCGCCCGACGCCGAACCGGCGCCGATCAGCGTGTGGATTTCGTCGATGAACAGGATCGCGTCGGGGTTGCCGCGGATCTGCTTGAGCACGCCTTTCAGACGCTGTTCGAAATCGCCGCGGTACTTGGTGCCGGCCAGCAGCGCGCCCATGTCCAGCGAATAGACCTGAGCGGCCTGCAGGACTTCGGGCACTTCGCCGCGCGTAATGCGCCAGGCCAGGCCTTCCGCGATGGCGGTCTTGCCAACGCCGGCCTCGCCCACCAGCAGCGGGTTGTTCTTGCGGCGGCGGCACAGCACCTGGATGACGCGCTCGACTTCGTGCTCGCGGCCGATTAGGGGATCGATGCGGCCGGCCAGCGCGGCGGCGTTCAGGTCGGTGGCGTACTGATCCAGCGGCGACTGACGCGAGTCGCCCTGCTCTTCACCATTGGGCTGTTGCTCTTTCTGCACGGCGGCGGACTCCACCTGCGGCTGTTTGGTAATGCCATGGGACAGGAAATTGACCACGTCCAGGCGTGTGACGCCCTGCTGTTGCAGGTAGTACACGGCGTGCGAGTCCTTTTCGCCAAAAATGGCCACCAGCACGTTCGCGCCCGTCACAGGCTTCTTGCCCGTGCCACCGGCGGAAACGTGCATGATCGCGCGCTGAATGACGCGCTGGAAACCCAACGTGGGTTGCGTGTCGACTTCGGCGCCGCTGGGGATCACCGGGGTGTTTTCCGATACGAACTGGCGCAGGTTGCGACGCAGGTCGTCCAGGTTGGCCGCGCAGGCGCGCAGGACCTCGACCGCCGAAGCGTTGTCGAGCAACGCCAACAGCAGGTGCTCGACGGTAATAAATTCGTGCCGGGCCGAACGGGCCTCGACGAAAGCCATATGCAGGCTGACTTCAAGCTCTTGAGAAATCACGCTTCCTCCGTAACGCATCGAAGCGGGCTAATACACGATTCATATTCTATGCCGATCATGGCGTAACGCCAGCGATTTCAAAAACCACGCTGTCGTGCCGGCCATGTGTATCCATGACGGTTAGCGTATACCGGCCGTCGTGCGCCAGCACCAAATTAAACGGATGACCCGCGGCGCCATGACTTGCGACACGACCATCGAGCATCCACCAGACTTCGCCTTCAGCGCCCTGGACGTCGACGTCCAGCGCAACTTGCCGCATGCCGGGCACGGGCCGCAGCACCGAGCCGTTGGCCACACCCCCGAGCCGAAGCGGTCCCTGGGTGGCATCGGCATAGCCGGCAAACGAGGGCGGCGCCGTTTCATTGAGCATCCAGGCCGCCCGCTGTTCGGGACACGCGCCCGAGGGCTCGCTACCCAGCCTGTAACCCAAGGGCCAGCATGTCACCACCGCCTGCACCGTTTCGGGCCTGACGCGGACCTGCTGGGCGCCTTCCGGCAATGCCGCCACGATATCCTGCAGTAGCGGCGCCGCCACATTCGCCCCAAAAAATCCTGGATTCGGCGTACCGTCGGGCCTGCCGACCCATACGCCGATCGTCCATCTGTCGGTCACGCCGACCGCCCAGGCATCCCGGAATCCGAAACTGGTCCCGGTTTTCCAGGCCAGTTGCCGGCCGGGGTTGCCCGACTGGTAAAACGGCCGGTCCGGGTGTCCACCGCCTTCGAGGATGTCCCGGACGATCCAGGCCGCGCCAGGACTCATCATACGGGACTCGACAACCGGCTGCTCCGCCGTCAAGCGGGGCCGCCCCGAGATGCCGTCCCGGGCCAGCGCACGATACGCGCCGACCAGTTCTTCCAATGTGGTGCCACCCCCGCCCAAAATCAAGCTCAGATTTGGCTCGGCGCCCACGGGCATTCGTAACTTCACGCCGCCCGTCAGCATAACCGAGGCAAAACTGGCCGGTCCGACCCGGTCCAGCAGGTCCACCGCAGGCACGTTGAGCGACCGCTGCAACGCCTGCGCCACGCTGATCGGCCCGGCGAAGGCCGCCTGGAAATTCCCGGGTGCGTAGCCGCCGAACGACATGGGCGCGTCGATCAGCAGGCTTTCAGAATGGATCAGCCCCTCGTCCAGGGCCTGGGCATACAGAAACGGCTTGAGCGTCGACCCCGGCGATCGCACGCCGCGCACCATGTCCACATGCGAGTACCGGGAATCGTCGGAAAAATCTGCCGACCCGGCGTAAGCCTTGACCTCCAGGGAATCGTTGTCCATCACCAGCACCGCCATCGACACCTTGGGCGGAAGGTTATCGACCCGGTCCAGCAACATTTGTTCCACCGACGCCTGCATGTCCGCATCCAGCGTGGAGGCGACCAGCGGTGGCCGGCCGCCCGCGCGGCGCGCGCCGCCCGTTTCCAGCAGCAGGCGCTGCGCCGCCAGGGGCGCCAGCCAGCGCGCCCGCAACGGCGGCGCGATGACGGTTTCTATCTTGGCGTCAGCCACCTCGGCCGGAGTCCAGCGGCCGAGTTCGGCCATGCGATCCAGCACCTTGTCGCGGGCGGCCTGCGCGGCCTCGGGGTGACGGTCGGGACGCAGCCGTGACGGGGCCTGCGGCAAGGCGGTCAGCATCGCCGCTTCTGCCGGGCCCAGGTCGCGGGCCGGCTTGCCCAGCCACAGCCGTGAGCCCATCTCGACGCCCTCGACGATGCCGCCCATCGGCGCGTGGGTCAGGTACAGGGAAAGGATCTCGTCCTTGCTGTAGTGCATTTCCAGCTGCACGGCGCGCCACGCCTGCCGCAGCTTGGCCGACATCGTGCGCGACGGCTTGCCCGCCAGTTGCGGATCGATCAGCCGTGCCACCTGCATGGTCAGCGTGGAGCCGCCAGACACGATGCGGCGGTTGGTGGCCCACTGCCAGCCCGCGCGCGCGAGCGCCACGGGATTCACCCCGGGATGCCAGTAGAACCAGCGGTCCTCGTAGGTGAGCAGCGTCTCCAGGTAGCGGGGCGAAACCTGACCGGGCTGGACCGGATAGCGCCAGATGCCGTCGCGGCTGGGATAGTTGCGCAGCGGCGTGCCATCGGCGGCGACGACAACCGCCGCCCCGCCCGAATCGATGGGAGGCAGCGGATACAGACGGTCGAGCGCGAATAACAACGCGGCCAGCGCTGATAACGCGCTGGCCGCGAAGATGCCGCGCCGCCGCCAGCGGCGGGCGCGCGATGCGCCCGCCTGGCAAGCGGCGGCGGCGTTCAAGGACGCTTGGCGCCGCGATCGCGGATTTCGACCGTGCTCCATTGCTCACCCACGCCGCGGATTTCGGGGCGGTACATGTCCTCGGCCACCGTCGACGGCACCGCGTAGCGGCCCGGCGTCACGACGCGCACCAGATAGAACACGTCCACCTTGCCACGGCCCAGCGACACCGCGGCGACGTAGCGGTCGTCGCGGAACTCGCGATGCTTGATGTTGGAATCCGACATGGCGTCGGCCACGCGGCGCCCGCCGATTTTCCAGTCCTGCATTTCCGGGCTCTGCGACAGGTTGAGGTTTTCGACCTCGAACCCCGCCGGAACGCGGTCAACCAGCAGACCATCGGGGATGTTCTGGTTGGCGCTGGCCTGGACCCACACCACCAGCATGTCGCCGGTCTGCAGGGTACCGCCGTCCCACGGGCGGCCGTCCGGACGGTACCAGCCACGCTTGAGCTGGATGATGTCGTTGCGCGGCGCGGGGGTCGCGGTCGGGCTGCCCTGGATGTCGTATTCGACGAACAGCGATTGGCTGCCCGTGTTCTGCAACTGCGTGCCCGCCAGATCCGCGGCCGACAGCGACACGGTCTGGTCGCTCTTGCCGCCCGTCAGCGGCTTGCGCTCGCCATTGACGGTCAGCACCGCTTCCCACGGCGTGTTCTTGTTGCCGCCCGCGGCGCGCGCGGCCAGCAGCAGGGCCATCTGTTCCTGCGTGGACAGGTACGAACGGTTGCCCAGGCGGCTGGAGAGCTGATTCAGCAGGTTCTCGCTGCGTTCGTGGCGCAGCTCGTATTGCGAGACCAGCGCGTAGGACAACGCGTAGTCGCGCACGCTGCTGCCGTAGTCGCCCATCCATTCGTCGTAGTAGGCGCTGCTGCGGTTGTTGATGTTGATGCCATAGGTGCGCGTCATGGCCAGGTCAAGCGCCTGCTTCATGCGCCCTTCGTCGCCCATCAGTTTGAACGCGGCGGCCAGTTGCACCAGCGGCAGCGGCGAGCGCGCGCGCTCCTGATAGTTGTCGAACAGCTGACGCACGGTCGACAACGGCGCCTTCTTGTCGCGCGCCAGCACCAGCGCGGCGGTGGCCAGGCCGGCAAAGCGGCGATGGTCTTCGCGCAGCACGTTGGCGTCGCTGCTGTCGATCCGGTTGGCCTCGACGTTGCGGCGCAGGTTGGCCGACCACGTGCCGAATGCGCCGGCGCTCTGCTGCACCTGCTCCAGCAGCCACGTCCGCGAACGATCCAGCGACGCCTCGGGCACATCGAAGCCACGATCGCGTGCGTCCTGCATGAAGCCCACGGCGTAGGCCGTCAGCCACACATCGCGCGAGGACGCGCCGCTCCAGAGGTTGTACGAACCGACCGAGTTGCGCATGCCCGACAAGCGGCTGATGGCGCCGGCGACCTTGGCGGCGCGTTCGGCCTCGGTGCGCGGCTTCAGGCCGAACTGCTTGGCGGCGTCTTCATCCAGCATCACCCACGGCATGGCGGCGCTGATGGTCTGCTCGGTGCATCCATACGGATAGTTGAGCAGGTCCTCGACCAGACGGTTGACGTTGAACGGCGGACGATTGGACACGGTCAGGCTGACGGTCGTCGAGTCCGGGTAATAGGAAGCGACCCACGACGCCTGCGCCGGTTGCGACTCGCCCGGATTCAGGCGCAGACGCCGCACTTGGCGCTCGGGCGCATGCGCGGGCTGCACCTGCAGCACGGACTCGCGCACGATGCGGATCGGCTTGGCGCCGCCCTGCCCGTCCACGGTCAGACGCATCAGGCCCAGGCCGTACGAGCCGGTGGTGGTCGCCGTGAACCGCAGCGTCGTGCGCTGCTTGTCTTTCAACGTGACAGTGCGCACGCCGTCGACGATGGCCAGCGGATCCAGGGCCTCGAGCTTGACCGAGATCTTTTGTTCGGCGCCGCTCATGTTGGTAACGTCCAGCGCAATGGCGGCCTGGTCGCCCGGCGTGATGAAACGCGGGGTGTTCAGTTCCGCCACGATGGGCGCTGCCACGACCATTTCGGCGTCGGTGCTGCCGTAGTTGTCGGGCGTGAACGCGACGGCCATCAGGCGCAGCGTGCCATTGAAGTCCGGCAAATCCAGCGGGATGTCCGCTTCGCCCTGCGCATTGAGCGCAACGGGACCCGAGAACAGATCCACCAGCTTGACCTTCTTGGGCAGGCTCTTGCTGTCGCCGCGCATTGCGGCGTCGCCGCCCCACTTCAGCTTGCCCTTCGTGCCGTCCATCTTCTCGATGAGCTTGCCGTACATGTCCAGCAACTCGGGCGCGTAGCGGTGCTTGCCGAAGAAGTAATCCAGCGGATCGGGCGTGGCGTACTGGTTGATGTTGAGAATCCCCACGTCGACCGCGGACAGCGTCACCATCGCCTGCTTGCCCTGCGCGCCGTCGACCTTGACGCGCACGGTCGTCTTGGTCTCCGGCACGGCCTTGGGCGCGGCGGTGAGCTTGACGTCCAGCTTGCGGTCGGCACTGGCGATCGGCAGGAACGCCAGGCCCAGCGCGCGGGCCGGCGTGACGCGGTCGCCTTCGCTGCCGGGGCGGAACACCGCCGCGGCCACGTACAGGTCGTGGCGCTTCCATTCCTTGTCGACTGGAATCTCGACCTCGGTGCCCGTGGCCTTCACGGCCACCCACTTGGACCACAGCATGCGGTCGCCTTCGACGGTGATGAGCGCCTGGCCATCATGCGGCGGCGTCAGCGTCAGCTTGACGGTGTCGCCCGGCTTGGCGGGCACGCCTTCCAGCTTCATCTGCACGCGGTCGGGGCGGTTGCCCATGGCGTCGGCGTCCTGCGCGTTCCAGCCGGCATAGAAGCGATAGCGCATCGTTTCGCCGGTTTCCGGATCCGTGATTTCCAGACGGTAGCGGCCCCACTTGACCGGCACGGTCAGCTGGGTGCGATCGTTCAGCGCAATTTCGCGTGAGTCGACCAGTTCTTCGGTTTCGGTATAGCCGCTGTTCCAGCCGCGCTGGTCGTCGAATCGCCAGTAGTACTGGCGCTCTTCGCGGAACAGACGCATCTGCGCCTGCGCGAGCGGTTCGATCTTGCCTTGCGCGTTGGCGCGAATGACTTCAAAACCGGCCGGCGCGTTCTCGCGGGCCACGTCGCTGTCGAACTGCGGACGGACGGCGATCAGCTTGTCGGCGGGCCAGACGGTGCGTTCGATGGAGCGGACCACCGGGCGGCCGCCGGATTCCAGCAGGCTGGCGGACACACGGACCTTCATCGGCGAATGCGTGCCGGCGGCGTTCGGATTCACGTCGAGCTGCGCACGGCCCTTGTCGTCCAGCGCGGATTCCGGCAGTTCACCGAAGCTGCGGCGCATATCGTCGGCCACGTCGCCAAAGATGAAGCCCGGCCATTGCTGGGCCAGCGCAAAACGATCACGTTTGACCTGGAAGGTGGCCAGCAGACGGTTGCCGGCAGCCGGCGCGCCATACAGGTAGTCGCCCTGCACATCGACGGTCAGCTCCTCGTCGGGGGACAACACGTCCTGGCCCGAGGTCAGCGCCATCTTCATGCGTTCGGGCAGGAATTCCTCGACCTGGAACTTCCACGAGGCATCCGGCGCGCGCGAGGACGGATCGACGCGCAGTTCCAGCAGCCACGTGCCGGTCTGGGCATCCAGCGGCAGATCGATCGCGCGTTCGACGTAACCGGGCAGATCCTTCTGCGGTTGCCACAGCGCGGTCTGCATCGTGCGGCCATCCGGACGCTTGATGGTGGCAGTCAGCGGCGACGGCGTCAGCACGCGGCCGTCGAGGTCGCGCGGCAGCACCGATACGTGGAAGGTCTCGCCGGGGCGATACAGGTTGCGGCCGGCGTAGACGAACAGATTGTTGGCGCGCGACGCATGGCCGCCCGTATCGAATTCGGACAGATCCAGGGCCGGTTCGCCCAGCGCCAGCACGGTCATTTCCTTGTCGCGCGAGGCGCGGATGACGCGGGCATTGGCAAAGCTGCCGTCAAAGCGGACATGGCCCTGCGCATCGGCGGCCGCCTTGGCCAGCGGCTTGCCGGCGCCGTCCACCAGTTCAAACACCGCGCCGGAAATGGCCTGGCCGGACTTCAGCGACACCGAATACGCTTCGATGCGGTCGCTGTAGCGGCGGGCGTGCAGCCCGATGTCGCTGACGTAGAAATAGGTGACCTGGTACTCATAGCGGAAACGGCCAGGTTGGCTCATGACCGCAACGTAGATGCCCGGCTCCTGCAGTTCCTTGATGCCCTCGACGGGCAGGAACGTGACGTGACGGCGGTTCGGCTTGTCGTCGGTGACGAAGCGGCCCTGATAGACGCTGGTCGTCAGCGAATTCAGCCGGTCCAGGTCCCAGTTGCTGACCGAGCCCTTCAGGCTGCGGTTACCGGCGTAGCGCCAGTCGTTCTCGTCATAGTTGCCGTCGTCCTCGTCTTCCGAGGCGGCCGGCGTGCGGCCCACGCCCAGCACGGTGTCGAAGAGTTCGGGCACGCGGTCGGGAGACACGCGCAGGAACTGCACGTCAACCTCGGGCACATTCACCGTGGCGACCGGCAGGCCGCCGTTCTGGCCGGCGGGCAGCACGACGCCGCGGCTGGCGAAGTAAAACGACGGCGGCATGGCCTGCGTGCTGACTTCGCAATGCGAAGCCTCGGTCAGCGCGACCTTTTCGCCCGCGCCGGGCAGGCCCGAGCGGACCGTGATCGCGTAGGAGCGCTGCGGCTGCACATACGGGAAGTACACCACGCGCGGGTTGTCTCCGACGACCCAGTTGCCCTTGAGGATCTTGCCCTTCGGCGCGGAATCGCCAGGTCGCACCGAGGCCGGCTGCTGGCCCGGCGCGGCGGCCGATTCGCTGTCCTCGTCGGCCTTGCCGGCCGTCGAACCCGTATCGGTCACCTGAAGGAAAGCGTCCAGATTGCTCTTGGCATCCACCGGCTGCGTGAAGGTCACGGCCAGCGACAAGGCATCGTTGTATTGGCGGGGTTGGCAATTCAAGGCCGCGAAGGGATCCGCGGCGCCCACGGTTGCGGTGGCAGGCAGTGCTGGCGCCGCGCTGTTCGCCGCCTGCGGAGCCGCGGCGGTCGCTGTCTGCGCCGCCGGAACCGCTGCCGGACTTGCCGGCTGCTGCCCCTTGCCCATCCACCAGCCCGCGCCAATCGCGCCGGCCACCACCGCGATCCCGGCTACAGCCAGCCAGGTCTTGTTGAACTTTCCACTCACGGCGAAACCTCCCCGCCCACTAGAACGCAACGCTCCTTAGCGGCGGAGCTGCCGACCCGCATGTGCCGCGCGCTTCCCGTTACGCGGCAAAACCGTTCATCCCTGTGCCCGGGATGCAACCGGCAGCACAACGCCGCCATTGCTGGCGGCGCCATTGTGTTTTGTCGAGATCAAACCGGTTCCATCACGCACTGCAGCGGGTGTTGACGCGCCCGCGCATACTGACCGACCTGCGCGATCCGTGTGGCGGCGAGGTCACGGGGGTAAACCCCGCAGACGCCTCGGCCTTCGTGATGCACTTGCAGCATGATGCGCGTCGCCTCTTCCTGGTTTTTATTGAAGAATTTCTGCAGCACTTTCACGACGAACTCCATCGGGGTGTAGTCGTCATTAAGCAGCAACACCTGGTACATCGGCGGCGGCGCAGTACGTGCCGGCGCCTTCTCGACGACCAAGTCATGCTGGGAATCCAAGGTAGAACTCATAGGGCGGGTATTCTATTTAAACTGGGGACGGCAACCACTCAACTTACTGAAAATTACACGCAGAAATACGTAGTATCCATACTTGACTAGGTCAAGAAAAGCGGCGCATTATCCACGCATTCTGGGGTTTTCAATTTACCGAAAATCTGCCAGGAAGCCGGAGGGGGGACAGGGGTCTAGACCACAATGCCCTTCTGTCAACATACGATTCAATGAGGCAGGCCGCATGTCTGATACGACCGCAACCGCCGTCCAAGGGGACAATCCCAAATCGACGGGCACCGTCAAATGGTTCAACGATGCAAAGGGGTTTGGCTTCATTACGCCCGACGATGGCGGTGAAGATCTGTTCGCCCACTTCTCGTCCATCCAGATGAATGGTTTTAAAACCCTGAAAGAAGGCCAGAAAGTGGCCTTCGAGATTATCCAGGGGCCTAAAGGAAAACAGGCGCTCAATATTACGGCTGCCTGAGTTACCCTTTAAAGCGCAACGGTAAGGTTGCGCCATTATCCAGGCGGGGCTTTCGGGCCCCGCCTTGTTATTTTTCTTAATACTCCGCCGGGCCATGCTGAAGATTGCCGTTTTGTTTCCCATTGTTCGTACGCTGTTCAAAACAACCTTCACCAAGGCAACGTCAGCGGCAAACGCGGGCGGCCGCAAGGCGCCGGTGATCGCCGCCGCCGCCATCGCGATCGCAGCCGCCCTGCCCCTGCCCGCCAGCGCCCAGCAACAGACCGGCCCGCAGCCGCGTCTGCCCACGACGCAATTGTCGGCCGGAATCCATATTATCCGCGCAGAAGTTGCAAACACGGACGCCACGCGGCGCGACGGCCTGATGTTCCGCAGGGAGCTGCCGGGCAACGACGGCATGCTGTTCGTCTTCGACCAGCCGGACGTGCAGTGCTTCTGGATGCGCAACACGCTGCTGCCCCTGTCGATTGCCTTTATCGCCGACGACGGCACGATCGTCAACATTGAAGACATGGCGCCGCAGACCGAAGACCCGCATTGCGCAAAGAAGCCGGTGCGCTACGCGCTGGAAATGGCGCAAGGGTGGTTCGGCACGCACGGCATCACTGCCGGGAAAAAGCTCGACGGCCTGCCCTGACGCCTTCCGGCAGACCGCCCCGGCAGGTAATGACAAAGGGAGCCCGAGGGCTCCCTTGTTGTTTGCCGGACAGCGCGACGCGCGCCGCCGGCCGTACCACGCGCCTTACACGCGTTCGATGATCAGCGCGATGCCTTGGCCGACGCCGATGCACATCGTGCACAGCGCATAGCGGCCGCCGGTGCGATGCAGCTGGTTGATGGCCGTGGTGGCCAGACGCGCGCCGCTGGCGCCCAGCGGGTGGCCCAGGGCGATCGCGCCGCCGTTGGGGTTCACGCGCGGGTCGTTGTCGGCGATGCCAAGCTGGCGCAGCACGGCCAGGCCTTGCGCGGCAAACGCTTCGTTCAGTTCGATCACGTCCATCTGATCCAGCGTCAGGCCGGTCTGAGCCAGCACCTTCTGCGTGGCGGGCGCCGGACCGATGCCCATGATGCGCGGCGCGACGCCGGCGGTCGCCATGCCGACGACGCGGGCGCGCGGGGTCAGGCCGTGGCGGGCGGCAGCCTTTTCATCGGCCAGCAGCAGCGCGGCGGCGCCGTCGTTCACGCCCGACGCGTTGCCGGCCGTGACGCTGCCGCCTTCGCGGACCACGCCCTTGAGCTTGGCCAGCGATTCCAGCGACGTTTCACGCGGGTGCTCGTCCTTGGAGACGATGATCGGGTCACCCTTCTTCTGGGCGATCGACACGGGCACGATCTCGGCGTCGAAGAACCCTTCCTTCTGGGCGCGCGCGGTCTTTTCCTGGCTGGCCAGCGCGAACAGATCCTGGTCGGCGCGGCTGATGTTGAAATCGTCGGCGACGTTTTCGGCGGTCTCGGGCATCGAGTCCACGCCGTACTGCGCCTTCATCAGCTTGTTGATGAAACGCCAGCCGATGGTGGTGTCATAAATGGCGGCGCTGCGCGAGAAGGCGCTGTCGGCCTTGCCCATGACGAACGGGGCGCGGCTCATGCTTTCCACGCCGCCGGCCAGCATCAGGCCGGCTTCTCCGGCGCGGATGGCGCGCGCGGCGGTGCCGATGGCGTCCAGACCCGAGCCGCACAAGCGGTTGACCGTGGCGCCGGGCACTTCGACCGGCAGGCCGGCCAACAGCGTGGCCATGCGGGCCACGTTGCGGTTGTCTTCGCCCGCCTGGTTGGCGCAACCCATGATGGCGTCGTCGAGTTCTTCCCAGCGCACGCCAGGATTGCGCGCCGCCAGCGCCTTGATGGCTACGGCAGCCAGATCGTCGGGCCGCACGGAAGCCAGCGCACCGCCGTAGCGGCCGAAGGGGGTACGAATCGCATCACAGATAAAGGCATTCACGGTCATGGGAAGCTCGAAGTGAAGTGAAAGAACTCGGGATCGGACGATGTTAACGCAGCGGTTTCGCGCCAAGTTGGTGCGTTACCCGGATGTCCGCAGAACGGACAGTGTCCAGTAGACGTTCACATTGGACCGGCGCGCGCGTGCACGGAACCGGGCCGCCATGCCCGGGATCAGTGCGCGCCGGCCTTGGCCGCGCGGCCCGCGTCGACGATGGCCTGACGGCGGAAACGGCCGGCCGCCAGATGGTAGAACGGTTGCGGGCAGAACTGGCGCGACACGCCCGACGCCAGCAACGACCCGACCAGCAGCCAGAACAGCATCGGCTGGCTGCCCGTCATTTCCATCACCACGACGCTCGCCGTCAAGGGCGCCTGGGTAGCGGCCGCCAGAAAGGCCGCCATGGACAGCAGCACCAGCACGCGCTGGTCGACGCCCTCGCCTGCCAACTCCCAGATGTGATGGCCGATGCCCGCGCCCGTGGTGAGCGCCGGCGTGAAGATGCCGCCGGGAATGCCCGCCCAATAGGACGCGACGGTGGCCGCCAGCTTGGCCAGGCCAAAGCCGTCCGGCACCGCGTCCTTGCCGTTGAGCAGGTCAGCCGCGACGGCGTAGCCGGTGCCGTACACGCTGCCCGCGGTGCACAGGCCGATCACCGCCAGCGCCAGACCCATGATGAACGCCGTCCAGATCGGATGCGTCCGGATCCACGCGCGCCACGACTGCGGCGCCGCGCCGATCGGCCCCTTGCCCAGCAGGCGGGCGAAGATGCCGCCCAGCGCGCCGTTGAGGGCGCCGCAGATGACGATCCACATCACCATGTTCTGCGACAGGGGCGCGCCGGCAAAGACGCCGAAATAAGGATTGTTGCCTTCCACCGCCACCACCAGGAAGCCGGCGGCCAGCACGCCGATCAGCACCAGCCGCTGCCAGCGCAGCACGGTGCCGCGCCCCAGTTCCTCGATTGCGAAGATGACGCCGGCCAGCGGCGCGTTGAAGGCCGCCGCCAGGCCGCCGGCGGCGCCCGCTGCGATCAGCTCGTTGGCGTGAAAGCCGCGCAGTTGCAAGCCGCGGCGTTTCCAGAAATCGCCCCACGCCAGCATCAGCGCCGCGCCGACCTGCACGGAAGGACCCTCGCGGCCGATCGACGCGCCGCACAGCATGCCGAAGAACGCCAGCGGTATCTTCCAAAGGCTTTGGGCCAGCGACACCAGGCTGTTCTGGCTGGGACCCGGCGGCAGCGACAAGGCGCCGATGACTTGCGGAATGCCGCTGCCGGAAGCGTTGGGCGCGAAACGCAGCGTGAGCCAGCGCAGCGCGGCCAGCCCAAACGGCATGACCAGCAACGCCAGCCAGCCGTTGTAGGCGACCCACTGGCGGTTCCAGGCCAGCGCCTTGTCGGCCAGATAGGTAAAGCCCAGCGACATGAGCGCCACCAACGCGGCGCCGCCGAGCAACAGCCCGAGCTGCACGCTCTTCCTGGACAGACGGTTGATCTGGCGCACCTTGCGGCGCGCCAGCCGGCGTGTTCGGGCGATGACGCGACGGACGGGGTCGGGCAGACTCATGGACGGGGACAGGGCGGCGTGGGGAGGTTGCCAACCTTACCATCCCATCCTGACCCGTAGCCGAAAGAATGCAGCGTTGCGCACGCGCAAGCGCGGACGGGAACGGCCGGTCAATGGCCGTCCATCACGACGCGGCAAGGCTTCAGAACGACGACCACTCGTCCTGCGAAGCGCCTGCCAGCGCGGGCCGGGCCTGCGCCGCACGGGCTGCCGGCGCGGCGGGCTTGCGCGCCGCCACGCGTTCGGCCGGCAGCAGCCGGGCTTGCGCCTGAACCGCAGATCCACTGCCTGCCTCCACCTTGAAGCGGCGCACTTCCTGCGCCAGACGCGTGGCCTGCTCCTGCATGCTGGCCGCGGCGGCCGCGGCTTCCTCGACCAGGGCGGCGTTCTGCTGAGTCACCGTGTCCATCTGCGAGACGGCCTGGTTCACCTGCCCGATGCCGGTCGATTGCTCTTCCGATGCGCCCGAGATCTCCCGCACCAGCGTCGCGACCTGGCGCACGCTGTCCACCACTTCGCGCATCGTGCGTCCGGCCTCGTCGACCTGACGCGAGCCGCCTTCGACGCGCGTCACGGATTCGTCGATCAGGGCCTTGATTTCCTTTGCAGCCACAGCGGAACGCTGGGCCAGCGTGCGCACCTCGCCCGCCACGACCGCGAAGCCGCGGCCTTGCTCGCCCGCGCGCGCCGCTTCCACGGCGGCATTGAGCGCGAGGATGTTGGTCTGGAACGCGATGCCGTCGATCACGCCCGTGATGTCGGCAATGCGGCGCGAACTGTCCGAGATCGCGCTCATGGTCTGCACGACGCCTTCGACCACCTCGCCGCCGCGCACGGCGACGTTCGACGCCTGGCTGACCAGGCGGTCGGCCTCGCTGGCGTTGTTGGCGTTCTGCTGCACCGTGCTGGTCAGCTCTTCCATCGAGGCCGCGGTTTCCTCGAGCGAAGATGCCTGCTCTTCCGTGCGTTGCGACAGATCCGCGTTGCCCTGCGCGATCTGCGACGACGCCGACGCAATGTTTTCACAGCCGTCGCGCACATCCTTGACGATACGGGCCAGGCTTTCGTTCATGGCCTTGAGCGCGCCCATCAGGTCGCCGGTCTCGTCGCGCGTGACCACGCGGATATCGGTGGTCAGGTCGCCTGCGGCCACCTGACGTGCGGCCGATACGGCTTCGCCCAGCGGACGCACGATGCCGCGCGTCACCAGCCATCCCAACAGCATGCCAACCGCCACGCCCGCGACCGCCAGGGCGATCATGATGGCGCGAACCGTGTTGTAGAGCGCCGTGCCTTCCGCCACCGAGCGCTCGGCGGCCTTTTCCTTGCTGATGGCCAGATTGGTCATCAGGTCATCGAGCTTCTGCGACGAGGCGATGACGCGCTTTTCGGCCTCGGCCACGCGCGGATCGGTCTGCGTCATGGGCTGCGACTTGGCCGCATCGAAGAACGCGGCCGCCTCGCGCTTCCACACCTGTTCGGTTTCGCCGAACTGCGCGAGCAGGTGTTTGGTCTGTTCTTCGTAGAAGTTGGCGGCTGCCTTCTCGCGCAGCACGTCCATGTTCTTGACCGCGTCGTCGAACTGCTTGCGCAGCGCCAGACGCTCCTGGTCGGTCGACGCCCCCATATACGCATTGCGCGCACGACCTGCGTAGATCAGATTGATGTTGGCTTCCTTCAGATCCGAAATGCCGCGCAATTCGGTGTCGTAAAGCCTGTCATTCATTTCATTGATACGCGACAGCCCCCATACCCCGAAGGCCCCGATCGCACCGCCTATCACCGCCACCAGCAAAAACGCCCCTGTCAGGCGAGCGCCGATGCGCATCCCCGAAAATAACCGCAACATGCTTCCCTTCCCTGTGTGTGCCCCGGCTTGTGGCGGCCTCGCCGCAGCCATGCGCTCCGGGGTGCAAGCGCTGACCGGGGAGGAACGATATCGCCGTTTGGTCTAGGGCTTACCCTGAGAAAAAGCCAGTTCAGGCGTCAGTTCCGTGTAATGAACGCGACAGTCGACAGGGTTTTCGAAACTGACTTTTTGCTGAACAAAAGAAAACCCCTCGCCGGGGCGAGGGGCCGTGTTTCCAGGCAGGCGGCGCTAAGACCGCATGCGCGCCGGAACCGCCAATCAGGCGAAGTTCTTGGCAGCGAAATCCCAGTTCGCCAGAGCCCAGAAGTTTTCCAGGTACTTGGGACGCGCGTTACGGTAGTCGATGTAGTACGCGTGTTCCCAGACATCACAGGTGAGCAGCGGCTTGTCGGCCGTCGTGAGCGGGGTGGCGGCGTTGCTGGTGTTGACGATGTCGACCGAACCGTCGGCCTTCTTGACCAGCCAGGTCCAGCCCGAACCGAAGTTGCCGGCAGCCGACTTGTTGAAGGCTTCCTTGAAGGCGTCGAAGCTGCCCCACTTGGCGTTGATGGCGTCAGCCAGCGCGCCCGTCGGTGCGCCGCCGGCCTTGGGAGCCAGGCTGTTCCAGTAGAACGTGTGGTTCCAGACCTGGGCTGCGTTGTTGAAGATGCCGCCCGAGGACTTCTTCACGATGTCTTCCAGCGACAGCGTTTCGAATTCCGTACCCGGGATCAGGTTGTTCAGATTCGTGACGTACGTCTGGTGATGCTTGCCGTAGTGGAACTCCAGCGTTTCCTTGGAGATGTGCGGCGCCAGAGCGTCGAGTTCGTAAGGCAGGGGGGGAAGAGTATGTGCCATGTGATGGTTCCTTCTGTTGAGAGCACGATCAAGCCGGTCAATTGTATCGGCAACTCCTGAGGATACCGTGTTAACCCCGCGCTGGCGCGGGGTTAACGGGCACATGCTTATGACCGCGCGTTGTTGCGACCGCGCGCGGCGGCGCGCACGGCGTCACCGCATGGCCTCACCGCATGGCGTCACCACATTGCGTCACTTCACGTAACGCAGCTCCTGCCCGTTGGCGGTTTCGACCAGTGCGCCGTCCTTATCCATGGCCAGGACCTTGTGCAGCGGCGCGCTGGCCGCGTCGTCGGGCACGTCGACGTCGATGCGCACGGCCCGGGTAGCGGCGTCGATGCGGGAGACGTCCACCTCGTGCCAACGCCCACCAGACGGCGCCGGCACGAAGACGGCCAGCGCCTTCAACGCGCCTGCCGCCATGGGCACGGAGACGCCGTCCGCGCCTTCCGATTGGCGCGGCCCGCCGCCGTAGTCCTGATCGGCCGATGACACCGCCACGTCGATATTGACCGGACGGCCGCGGTGATACACGCGCACCGTCAGCATGCCGGCCTCGGCCGGCCTGGTGTCCGCGCGCACGTTTGCGATGGCGGAATACGGCCGCAGCGGCGGCGTGTCCAAAAACACCTGCTTGCCGTCGCTTCGCCAGGCGCCCCGCGCGTTGATGTCGACGGCGCCATAGCTCAGGAAGTATTCGAAGCTGCCGTCTTCCAGAAGCAGCAATTCGCTGCCCACTTCCCGCACGCCGCGCAGGTAGTAATGGCCCGGAATGCGCATGGGTTCGGAGGACTTGCTGGCGGCTTTGGATCCCACGCGCCGGCCTTGCGCGGGCGGCGGCGCGCAGTCTGCGTGCAGCGTGACAATCGCATCCTGCAGGACGCGCGCGAAGGCCGGATCGGATTGGCAGGCAAGCGCCGTACGGAACGACTGGCCCGGCGGCGCCACCGCCGCGTCGAAGCGCGCGTGGTGCTGCGCCAATAAGGACAGCATGGCGGGCTGGCCGGTTTCAAGCGCGATCCACGCAGGACCGCGGCCCGAGCCGTCGCCGGCATCAGGGCTGGCGCCGGCGTCGAGCAACGCTTGGGCGAGGTCCCGGCGTCCCAACCGGATGGCGGCGTTCAGGGGCGTATCGCCGTCGGACAGCGGCGCATCCAGATCGGTGTCCGACGCCTTCAACAGACGCAATACCTGCACCACAGTGTCATGCCGCGCGGTGACCAGCTCCCGGCTATGCAGCAGCATCGACACGATGCGATCGGGCAAGGCACGTCCATCCCGCGCGCATGACGATGGCTGACCGGTGAAACCGGCCGCATGCAGTGCTGCAAAGTAGCCAGGCTTGTCGATCAGCACGAACTCCCCGTTGTCTGGCATGCACGCTCGCGCAACCGGCTGGCGGTTCGCCGCGCTCACGCGGCGCACCGTTTCCATGTCGCCGGACGCCACGGCGGCATTGAGCAGTGCGTACGGGTTGGGCGCGACCGGCAGCCGCGGGTCGTCCAACCGCGCGCCGGCGCGCAGCAGCCGATCCAGCATGGCGGCGTCCAGACGACCGATCAGCCAATACAGAGCGCTCTCGCCGTCCGGCGCGATGGCGGCGGGGTCCGCGCCCCTGGCCAGCAATGCATCGACGACCGCCACCTGGCCCGAGGTCGCCGCCAGGAGTAGCGGCGGCGTGCCACGCGGATCGTCCAGGATTGGCGGCCAGGCATCGCGGCCGGCCTTGTCCCCGGACGCTTTATCGGCCGCCTTTACCGCGGGGTCCACATACGGATTCACCGGCACGCCCGCCTCGATCAGCATCAAGGCCAGCGCCGTATCGCGGCTTTCGAGCGCCTGGCGAATGGCGCTTGCGTCCAGCGTCTTCATATCGAAACCGGCGTCCGCGAACATGCGCAGCACTGCCGCGCCCTGCCCGCCCGGCTGCCGCAGCAGTTGCGCGACGGGCGAGTCGGCGGGGTTCTGCAGCGCCGCGTGCAGCGCGTCGGGCTTCATCGCCGCCAACAGGGTGCGCAGCACCGCAGTGTCTCCGGCCCGCACCGCAACCTCCAGCGCCGACCGGCGGTCATAGCCTTCGCGCCGCAAGCCCGGATCGGCGCCCCCGGCCAGCAGCGCCTTCACGGCGCCGGACTTGCCGGCTTCGACGGCATCGGCCAGCGGCGTGTTGCCATGCGGTTCCGCGGGATCGCCGTCGACCGGCGCACCGAGGGCCAGGAGGCGCTGCACGGTCTGCGTGTCGCCGCGCTGGGCCGCCAGGTTCATGATCGGCCGATTGCCCATCTGGGGCTTGGCGAATATCAGGCCGCCCGAGCCCACTTGCGGGCCGCGTTGCGCGAAGGGCATGCCCGCGCGCAGCAATTGTTCGGCGATTGCGGGGTGTCCGCCTTCGACCGCTGCTTGCGCCGCATCCAGCCACACGTCACGGTCGCCGGTTTCTCCGTACGCCGTGGCCGGGATCGTGCGAGGGCCCTCCTCCATCAGGTACGACACGGCCTGCGCATCGCCTTCGTAGGCGGCGAACGCCAGGGCGGTCAGTTCCTCTTCATAGGCAGGCCGGCTGCCCGTGGCGGCCAGCGCTCGCAGCGCCTCTGCACCTTCCGTCAGTTCCACCAGGGGCAACCACGCAAGGAAGTCCGCCGCGGGCCGCGTCTTGCCCTGTCCGTCCTTCAAGACACTTGACGCGGCGGTATCGGCGTCGAGCGCCGCATACGGGCGGCTGGCACCGGCGCCGAACAAGGCCACCACCATGCGCGTCAGGCTCTTGCGGTCGACGAGGCGCGGCAGGTAGGTCTGGCGCACCGCGAATTCGAAATCGCGGTGCAGCAGGAATTCCAGCGGGGTGTTGTTCTGGTCACCCCGCTGGTCGGGGTTGGCGCCCGCGGCCAGCAACGCCTCCATGATGGCCGGCGTGCCGTACAACAGCGCCAGGTGGAGCGGCGGCCGGCGCGATTCGTACGTGATGTCGTTCAGGTCCGGCTTGGTGGCCAGCAGCGCGGCCAGCATGCGCGCGCGGGCCGGCAGGCCGGCCTCGTGCGCCTGGCGCAACCGCGCCGCGTCTTCCGGCGTCATGTCCCAATACACGTACTGCGACCGCAGATCACGTGGCGGCATCAGCAAGGCATGCAGCAAGGGGACGCCGTCACGGGCATAGTCGCCGGGCCGTTCGACCTGCGCCAGCGCGGCCAGGAATGCCGCCTCGTCGTTGCGCCC
This sequence comes from Achromobacter sp. ACRQX, assembly GCF_022346505.1. Taxonomy (NCBI): domain Bacteria; kingdom Pseudomonadati; phylum Pseudomonadota; class Betaproteobacteria; order Burkholderiales; family Alcaligenaceae; genus Achromobacter; species Achromobacter sp. ACRQX. Next base: position 8,994 of record NZ_JAKRML010000012.1, on the reverse strand, counting down.
GGCTGCTGCGAACAGGTCCTCCGTTTCCGGCGTGTCGGCGCTTTTGTATTCGCGATACGGCGACGTGCAATTGCAATCGGCGGCTGCGGCTGAGGGTGGTGTGACTGAGGGTGCGGTGGCTGCGGGCGCTGCCGGGGAAGCGGCTACGTTTTCCGCGTAGGCCACGGAGCCAACCCCGGTCGCCCATATCGCCGCGGCCAGTCCGGTGGCCGCCCATTTCAGATTTCTGTCGTGGAACATCCTGCCGCCATGATTCGGGTGGAGAGGATTTGCGTGCGTTCACGCCGCGCGCCGTCCCCTTTCGGGGCTCGCGGAAAAACTAGCTTGGGTCGCGCGTGGAACGCGTGGATTGCACCTGGACCTGCGCCCCGCCCTGCGCGAAGCTCAGGTCGAGCGGCTGGCCCGCCGACAGCGCGGCCGCGTCACGAACAATGCGGCCCTCCGCGTCGCGGGCGATCGCGTAACCGCGCGCCAGCGTATTGCCCGGATCCAGGGCGCGCAGTTGCGCCGAGGCGGCGGCAAGGCGATTGCGCCGCTGCACCAGCAGGCGGGCATGGGCCTGCCCCAGTTGACGCACGGCGCCCGCCAGACGTTCGGCGGCCCTGCCCGTATCCGGCACGCGATGGCCAAGGCGCTGCGCCAGCAGATTGACGCGCGCGGCGCGCCGGCCTTGCGGCGCGGACCAGGCCGAGGCCAGTCGGTATTGCAGGCTGTTCAAGCGCTCGCGCTGGTGTTGCAGGCGTTGTGCCGGGGACACCAACTGCGCGGTGGCGCGGTCCAGGCGCTGCGCTGCCCGCTCCAGCCGGCGCTGCTGGCCGCGCACCAGGGTTTGCAGCGTCTGCATGACGCGGCCCAGCAATTCGGCGCGCGGCGCGCAGGCCAGTTCGGCCGCGGCGGTGGGCGTGGGCGCCCGCAGGTCGGACACGAAGTCCACGATGGTGAAGTCGGTTTCGTGACCCACGCCGCTGATGACGGGAATTTCACTGACCGCCACCTGGCGCGCCAGGTCTTCGTCATTGAAGCTCCAGAGGTCTTCGATGCTGCCGCCGCCCCGCACCAGCAGGAGCGTATCGACCTCGGCCCGCTCGTTGGCCAGACGCAACTGCGCGGCCAGCTTGTTGGCGGCATCCGCCCCCTGAACCGGGGCCGGATAGATGATGACCGGCACCTGCGGCGCCCGCCGGGCCAGGGCCGACAGCACGTCGCGCAGCGCTGCCGCATGCAGCGAGGTGATCACCCCGATCGCACGGGGCAGACGGACGGGCTCGCGCTTGCGGGCCGGATCGAACAGCCCCTCGGAGGCCAGTTGCTCTTTGAGGCGCAAAAAAGCCTCGTACAGATTCCCTAATCCTGCCCGCCGCATGGCGTCAGCCTGGAGCTGATAGTCGCCCCGCGGTTCGTACAGGGAAACGCGCGCCCGGATCTCGACCTGGTCGCCCGCCCGGGGCACGAAGCCCACGGCGCTGGCGCGGTTGCGGAACATGACGGCCCGCACGGAGGCCCGGCTGTCCTTGAGCGTGAAGTACCAATGCCCGGACGCCGCCTGCGTGAAGTTGGAAATCTCGCCGCGAACCCACAGCGCCGGGATGCTGCGTTCCAGCAACTGCCCCACTGCTTGGTTTAGCTGGGCAACTGTAAGGATTTCCCGCGCAAATGCGTTGTTTGTGACTGGGAGCTCAATTGTCATGGGGCTTTCCGATGCGAACCTGTCCACAGGGCAGGCGGAGCGGGGCGCAATGATACCGCGTTCGCAGAAATTTGCACGAACTGCCCAGAAAGCCAGCAAATTCGGTGCAAATCATTGATTTATAAGGACTTATATAGGACACGGCAGTGCGCGCATTTGAAGCAAACAAGCGCAAGCCCCGTGCCCATAAGCCTTCCGGCTGAGTTCTACACAGAATTATCCACAGATTCTGTGGATAATTCGGGTCTTCCCCTGCCTTGCCACATACGCGCCGCACCGTTACAGTTTCGGCTTGTTCAGATGCCACTGTGCGCCGCTTGCGGCGCCTTCGGCTCCTCAGGAGTTGACCGCTTTGCTTTCCATTCTGCGCGAGGCCGGCTGGCCCATCTGGCCCCTGCTGGCGACATCCGTGCTGGGCCTGGCGCTGATCTTCGAGCGCTTTTTGACCCTGCGCCGAAACCTGGTGATGCCGCGCGGCCTGAACGAGCAGGTCGCCGAAATGCTGCGCAATCACCAGGACACGCCAGACTCGATCCACCGGCTGGAACGCAATTCGCCGCTGGGCCGCGTGCTGGCCGAAGTGATGCGCCACCGCCACTTGCCGCGCGAAGAACTGCGCAACGTGGTCGAAGACACTGGCCGCGCCGTCGCGCATGATCTCAGCCGCTACATTTCCGCCATCGGCACCATCGCCGTCGTCGCCCCGCTGATGGGCCTGTTCGGCACGGTCGTCGGCATGATCGAAATCTTCGGCTCCTACACGCCTGGCGGTGGCGACCCCGCCCAACTGGCGCGCGGCATTTCGATCGCGCTCTACAACACCGGTTTCGGCATTCTGATCGCCATTCCCGCCATGATTGCGCACCGCTATCTGCGCGGCCGCGTGGATGGCTACCTCAACGCCATGGAACAGGCTGCATCGCGCTTGATCCGTGCCCTTGCGCCGGCGCGCGCCTCCCGCGAGGCCCGCCCATGAATTTCCGCGGTTCCCGGGGCGACCGCGATGAGCTGGACATCAACCTGATTCCGCTCATCGACGTCCTGCTGGTCATCCTCATCTTCCTGGCGGCCACCACGTCGTTCACCCGGTTCACGCAGTTGAAGGTGACGTTGCCCCAGGCATCGTCCGAACAGGACACGCCGCCCGCGCTGGAAGTCGCGGTCAGCCAGGATGGCCGCTACGCCCTGAACGGAACCCTGATCGACGTCTCCACGCCGCCCGAAATCGCCGACGCCCTGCGCCAGGCCGCGGCCGGCAAGACCGAGCCGCTCGTCATCATCAATGCCGACGCCCAGGCCACCCACCAGTCCGTGATCAACATCATGGAAGCCGCGCGCCTTGCCGGCATCGGCCGCGTCAATTTCGCCGCCCAGACCAACCGTTGAAAACCCGACGCGCATCACTGCTGGCCCGCCAATGGCAGCGCGGCGGCTGGCTGTCCACCGCCCTGCGCCCGCTGTCCGCGCTGACCGCCTGGGCGGTCGAGCACAAGCGCGCGCGCTACGCCAGCGGCGCCAAGGTGTCCTACCGGCCGCCCGTGCCCGTGGTCGTGATCGGCAATATCTTCGTGGGCGGCACGGGCAAGACGCCCTTGGTGATCGCCACCGTCGAAAACCTGCGGGCCCGCGGCTACACGCCCGGCGTGGTCAGCCGGGGTTATGGCGTCAAGGTCGGTCCCCATCCGCGGGTGGGGCTGGGCGACCTGGAAGCCGCTCGATTCGGCGACGAACCCGCGCTGATCGCGCGCGCCACCGGCGCCCCCGTGTGCATCCACCCCAAGCGCGCCCTCGCCGCCCAGGTGTTGCTGCAGGCACATCCGAAGGTCGATGTCATCGTCTCGGACGACGGCCTGCAACATCTGGCGTTAGCACGGGACATCGAAATCGTGGTGCAGGACCAGCGCGGCGTGGGCAACCGGCGCCTGCTGCCCGCCGGCCCGCTGCGCGAACCCGCCAGCCGTCTGGCCGACGTGGACGCCGTGGTCACGAATATCGGTACGCCGGGCAATTCGCTTGCGGTGTCTGACACCCTTGATGCACCGTCGCAGCATGACGGCCGTCTCCCCAGGGTGTCAGACACCGCAAGCAGCCGTCCCCGCCAGGTCCAGATGTGGCTTGAACCCGGCCTGGCGCGCCATATCGGGGGACACGCCACGCAGCCGCTATCGGCCTTTGCCGGGCAGCCGCGCATCGCGGCCGCGGCCGGCATCGGCAATCCGGAGCGCTTTTTTGCCACGCTGCGGGCAGCCGGCATCACGCTATCCGCGACGCTTCCCCTGCCCGATCACCACGACTACGCCACGTCCCCCTTCCAGGCGCTGGATGCCGACGTCATCCTGGTGACGGCCAAGGACGCCATCAAATGCGGCGCCTTGAACGACCCCCGCTTGTGGGAAGTGCCGGTGCAAGCCGCGTTCTCCGACCCGAGGCTCTTTGACTGGCTGGCCGACGCACTGCGCGCTCGCAAAGAGCGCCCGGGTCGGGGGCAGAACGGTGGCGGCGTAAACCGGGGCCGCAACCCAACGGCGTAACAAGCCGCTTGACGCAACCCCGACGCGCCGCGCGCTGTCCGGCGGCAAAACTGTTTTAGAATCGCGGTCATGGAATCCCGCCTTCTCGACATCCTCGTTTGCCCCTTGTGCAAGGGCCGCCTCGAACACGACCGGCAGCAGGCCGAACTGGTCTGCCGTGCGGACCGGCTGGCCTTCCCGCTGCGCGACGGCATTCCGGTCATGCTGGAATCCGAGGCCCGCGCGCTGGACGACACCGCCGCCCCTCGCTGAACGCCGCATCGTGAGCTTCATCGCCATCATCCCGGCACGCACTGCGTCGACCCGGTTGCCCGACAAGCCGCTGGCCGACATCGCCGGCAAGCCCATGGTCGTGCGCACCGCCGACCGTGCTGCCCTGTCCCGCGCCTCGCAGATCTTCATCGCCACCGATGACGGGCGTGTTCAGCAGGCGGCGCAGGCGCACGGCTTGCGCGCCCTGATGACCCGTGGCGATCACCCCACCGGCACCGACCGGTTGGCCGAAGCGGTCGAGCAGCTTGGCCTGCCCGACGACGCCATCGTGGTGAACGTGCAGGGCGACGAGCCCCTGATCGAACCCGAACTCATCGACGCGGTGGCGGCCAAGCTGCAAGCGTATCCGCAGGCCGACATCGCCACCTGTGCCTGCCCCCTGGCTGATGCCGAGGCGCTGTTCAATCCCAACGTCGTCAAGCTGGTCTGCGCCGCCGACGACCGCGCGCTGTATTTTTCGCGCGCCCCCATTCCCTGGGCGCGGGACGCGCTGGCCGGCGGCGAACGTGTGCTGGCGCAGGGACTGCCTGCCTGGCATCACATCGGCCTGTACGCCTACCGCGCGTCGTTCCTGCGCCGCTTCCCGACCCTGCCGCAAGGCGTGCTGGAACGCTTCGAATCGCTGGAGCAATTGCGGGCCATGGAACACGGCCACGTCATCGTCGTCCATCGGGCGTCGACGCCTCCTGCGGGTGGGGTAGATACCCCGGCCGATCTCGAGCGCGTCCGCTTGATCTACAGCAATCAGATATAAGGGTTATTTCCCATGGCGCAGCCCCGCATTGGCTGCTGCGTTGCGGCATAATCCCCCGGATCACAAAAAATAAACCCCTTCAGGAGCACTCATGCGTCTCATCTTGCTCGGACCCCCCGGCGCCGGCAAAGGCACCCAGGCCGCGTTTCTAACGCAGCACTTCGGCATTCCCCAGATCTCCACCGGCGACATGCTGCGCGCCGCGGTGAAAGCGGGCACCCCGCTGGGTATTGAAGCCAAGAAGGTCATGGACGCCGGCGGCCTGGTTTCCGACGAGATCATCATCGGCCTGGTGCAAGACCGCCTGACGCAGCCCGACTGCGCCAACGGTTACCTGTTCGACGGCTTTCCCCGCACCATCCCGCAGGCCGACGCGCTCAAGAGCGCCGGCGTCAAGCTGGACTACGTCGTGGAAATCGCCGTGCCCGAAGAAGACATCATCGAACGCATGAGCGGACGCCGCGTGCACCAGCCCAGCGGCCGCAGCTACCACGTACGCTTCAACCCGCCCAAGATCGAAGGCAAGGACGACGTCACCGGCGAGGACCTGGTCCAGCGCGACGACGACCGCGAGGAAACCGTGCGTCACCGCCTGTCGGTGTACCGCGAGCAGACGCGCCCGCTGGTCGACTACTACTCGGCCTGGGCGCAGCAAGATTCCGCCGCTGCCCCGAAGTACCGCAAGATCTCGGGCGTGGGCGCCGTCGACGAAATCAAGTCGCGCCTGTTCGAAGCCGTTCAAAGCTGATCGGCGTCTCGATGGCCCACAGGCCTTCGGCGCCGGCCGGACGCAGCGCGTTCCGGCCCAGGCCCGAAGGCCTTGTTGCATCCGGCGCCAGGCGCGCCGCCTTCCTTCCCTTGAACTGATCTGGTGGTACACACATGGAAATCGCGAACAAGGTATTCATCGTTACCGGCGGCGCATCCGGCCTGGGCGCCGGCACCGCCCGCATGCTGGTCGAACATGGCGCCAAGGTCGTCATTGCCGACCTGCAGGACGAGCCGGGCGAAGCCCTCGCCAAGGAACTCGGCCAGCGCTACGTGCACTGCGACGTGACGCAGGAAGCCGACGGCAAGAAGGTCGTGGCCGCCGCGCTGGAACTGGGCTCGCTGTTCGGTCTGGTCAACTGCGCGGGTGTGGCTCCCGCCGCCAAGATCGTCGGCAAGAATGGCGCGCACCCGCTGGAACTCTTTCAGAAAGTCGTGTCGATCAACCTGATCGGCAGCTTCAACATGATGCGTCTGGCCGCCGAGGCCATGAGCGCCAATACGCCCGAACCCACCGGCGAACGCGGCGTGATGATCAACACGGCATCCGTCGCTGCCTTTGACGGCCAGATCGGCCAGGCGGCCTATGCAGCTTCCAAGGCCGGCGTTGCGGGCATGACGCTGCCGATCGCGCGCGACCTGTCCAAGACCGGTATCCGCTGCATGACCATCGCCCCGGGCATCTTCGGCACCCCGATGATCTTCGGCATGCCGCAGGAAGTGCAGGACTCGCTGGCCGCCAGCATCCCCTTCCCCGCGCGCCTGGGCCGCCCGGAAGACTACGCCAAGCTGGTCCACAGCATCATCACCAACGACATGCTGAACGGCGAAACCATCCGTCTCGACGGCGCCATCCGCATGCCGCCGAAGTAATTCAGCTTGATGGCCGGTTCGTACGGGCCGGTCCAAAGGGGCCGGCCTTGCAATGCCGGCCCTGCAGATGGCCGGCATTCCGTCCCCATCAACGCGGCGATCCGGCCCGCTTTTCACTTCAGTAGTCCACCCATGAGCCTGTTCCGTTCGGCGGCCACGGTCAGCAGTTTCACCTTGCTGTCCCGCATTTCCGGCCTGATCCGCGACATCCTGGTGGCCCGAGCGTTTGGCGCCGGCCCCATTACCGACGCCTTCTGGGTCGCTTTCCGCATTCCCAATCTGCTGCGCCGCCTGTTCGCCGAGGGCGCCTTCGCCCAGGCCTTCGTCCCCATCCTGGGCGCCGCGCGCAACAACCGCTCCGAAGAAGAAGTCCGCACACTGCTGGACCGCGTGGCCCTGCTGTTGACCGCCGCCTTGATGCTGGTCACGCTGATCGGCATCGTCGCGGCGCCCTGGGTGGTGTCCGCCATGGCCAGCGGCCTGCGAGGTGCGGCGCGCGACACCGAATTCGGCGCGGCGGTCTGGATGACGCGGATGATGTTCCCGTACATCCTCTGCATGTCGCTGATCGCCTTCGCGTCCGGCGTGCTCAATACGTGGCGGCGCTTTGCAGTGCCCGCCTTCACGCCCGTGCTGCTGAACCTGTCCATGATCGGCGCCTGCATCTGGCTTGCGCCGCGCATGGACGTCCCGGTCTACGCGCTGGCCGTCGGCGTCATGATCGGCGGGGTGCTGCAATTGGCCGTGCAATGGGTGGCCCTGGCGCGCCTGGGCCTGACGCCACGTTTTTCGCTGCGCTTTGGGCAGGCCTGGGCCGATCCGACCGTGCAGCGCATCCTCAAGCAGATGGCGCCCGCCACGCTGGGCGTGTCGGTGGCGCAGATCTCGCTCTTGATCAACACCAATATCGCGACGTGGCTCACGCCGGGCAGCGTGACGTGGCTGTCGTTCGCCGACCGCCTCATGGAATTTCCCACGGCGCTGCTGGGCGTGGCGCTGGGCACCGTCCTGCTGCCCAGCCTGTCCGCGGCGCATGCCCGCGACGACCACGGCGGCTACAGCGCGCTGCTCGACTGGGGCCTGCGCCTGGTACTGCTGCTGGGGCTGCCCGCGGCGGTGGGCATGGCAATGCTGTCGGACGGCCTTGTCGCCACGCTGTTTCATTACGGCGCCTTCAGCGCGCAGGACGTGTTGCAGACGCGCCTGGCCGTCATCTCCTACTCTGCCGGGCTGATTGGCCTGCTGGCGGTCAAGATCCTGGCCCCCGGCTTCTATGCCAAGCAGGACATCCGCACACCCGTGAAGATTGCCATCGCCGTGCTGGTGGTGACGCAGCTGCTGAACGTGATGCTGGTGCCGACGCTGGCCCACGCGGGGCTCGCCTTGGCCATTGGCCTGGGCGCCTGCCTGAACGCGCTGGCGCTCCTGATCGGGCTGCGGCGGCGGGGCGTGTACATGCCGGGCGCCGGCTGGACTGCGTTTGCCCTGCGCCTGATGCCCGCGCTGGCCGGGCTGGCGGCGCTGCTCTGGTATGCGGACACACGGATCGACTGGATCGCGCTGCAAACGCACTCCGGCCAGCGTGTCCTCTTGCTGGCCGGCGTGCTGGCGGCAAGCGGCGTGGTGTACTTCGGAATGTTGTTACTGTTTGGATTTCGCCCCAGGGACTTCGGACGACGCCCGAAGCAGTAATTCCGCCTGTTCGGGCTACATTGCCTTCAAAAAGCCGGCCAAACGCCGGCTTTTCGCATTAATTTCGTCAAGAATTGACAACCACACCGTAATCTTTGGTAAAAAACCTTTATGATTTAAAAATTGCCACTAAGAGGACCCCCTGTAGGCCCCTGCCTGCGGGAAGCATGAATTGAAGTACGCCCAAGGACAACCCATGGCGGACCAGGTGATCAATTGGCTGCTGCTGCTGCGCTCCGGCAAGGCAACGGCCCAAGACTACAACGACTTCCTGGCTTGGCGAGCGGCTGACCCTGTCCATGAAAACGCCTGGCAGCAACTGACGGGCACCCTGGCAGGATCGTCGTTTGGCCGGCTTGGCGACGCCTATGCCACCGGCAGTGGCGACGCCGCGGCCGCTGCCCAGTCGCTGATCC